>NZ_JBFBJW010000006.1:0-420485 GCF_040686315.1 Micromonospora sp. NPDC085948
CGGGGGACTCGGGGCGCCGGGGTCCAGATGTAACGACCGGCGGGCCAGGGTCATTCCGGGGGGCGGCCCATCCATCGGCACCCACGTGAAGGCGGTGCCTACGGTCGTTCGTGGGGACTACAACGACCCGACCGGGTCCCGCATTCCCACCCCCGGCGTGCCGGGCGGCGGGGCGGTGGTCCTGCGATCGTCAGGGTATGTAACGACGCCGCCCCGGCCATGATTCCGCCCCACGGGTGCGGCCGGTCACCACCCAGCGACCCCTTGAATCGGACAAACCTCGCGCCGACCACCACGCCGGGCATGCGCAGCGCTGGGTGCCGCGCGCTCCGGCACCCATCGGTCATCAAACCGCATGATCCACTCGATGTCACGGATATCGGGTGTCCGGGACGGGCTGACCCCGCGACGTCACGGAAGCCGAGTCGATCATGGGATCGGCGGAAGCTGATGCCCTGTTCGGGGCCGGAAATTCGGTTGAATCTGGGCGTCGTCGCCGCCAGGCTGAAGTCTCCGCCACCCCACGTCCGGAGGACTTCCATGCGCCTGCTCCGTGATCTGTGGGGCACCTCGGCACGTCGGATGACGGTCGTGGCCGTCCTGATCGTGCTCGGCGCCGCCGGCCAGGCGGGCGCCTCGGCGTTGGCCGGTGCGGTCCTGGTGCACCGGTCGTCCGGTTTCTTCGCCGTGCTGGCCGCGGCGCTGGTCGCGGTGGTGCTCAGCGACCTCGCGGTGAGCCTGCTGATGGCCGGCGTGACGGCGGACTGGTCCGCGGACGTACGCCGCCGGCTCTGCCGGGTCGCTCTCGGGCAGGACCTGCCCACCCTGGAGACCACCCCGGTGGGTGAGCTGCTCGACCGGATCGACGGGGACGTCTACCAGGTGGCCTCGGCGATCCGCAACCAGGGCACCCGGCTCGCCCAGGGCCTCTGCGTCGGCCTGTTGTCGATGGTCGTGGCGTTGGCCGTGTGGTGGCCGGCCGGGGTCGCGATGCTGCTGCTCACGGTGCTGCTCGCCGCCGGCCTGCGGCGGCCCACGGCGCGGATCGCCCCGGCCCGGATGCGCGAGGAGGAGGCGTGGTCCGACCTGGCCGCCGTGATGGAGGAGGCGGTGCACGGCCAGGACGACGTACGTACCAGCCTGGCCCGGCCGTACGTGCTGCGGCTCTACGCCCGGCGGGCCGCCGCCGTGTTGTCCCGGGGCAGCCTGGTCTGGGTGTTGTCCGCCCGGGTGGCCGCGGCCGCCACCGCGACGATCCGCGGCGGCATCGGCGCGGTGGTACTCGGAGGGGCCTGGGCGTTGGCCACCGGCCGGATCGACGCCGCCCGGCTCACCGCCATCTGGCTGCTCGCCCTGGCCTTCGGGGCCACCGCGGAACACGTCAGCCGAATGGTGCCGGAGATCCAGGAGGCTCTGGGCGCATGGGCGCGGGTGCGGCTGCTGCACAGGGCCCGGCAGGAGCCCGTCGGCGGGGCCAGCCCGACCGAGGGTGACCTCCGCATCCGCGACCTGACCTTCGAGTACGAGGTGAGTGGCCCCGAGGGCGGCCGGGGGGCCGCGTTGCGCGGGCTCAGCCTCACCTTCGCGCGCGGACGCTCGTACGCGCTCATCGGGCGGACCGGTTCGGGCAAGTCGACGTTGGCGAAGGTGCTCACCAGGGCGGTCGACGTGCCGTCGGGCACTGTCTTCCTCGGTGGCACCGACCTGTGCGACCTCGACGTCGAGCAGTTGCGCCGCTGGGTGGCGCTGGTGCCGCAGCGTACCGAGATCCTGGCGGGCACTCTCGCGGAGAACGTCGCGCTCTACGACCCGGAGCTGCTCGACGCCGCGGCGAAGGCGCTTGACGAGTTGGGCCTGGCCGGCTGGATCGCCGAGTTGCCGGACGGGTTGGCGACCCGGCTCGGGGAGGGCGGGCACGTGCTCTCCGCGGGCCAGGAGCAGCTGGTGGCGTTCGCCCGGATCCTGGTCCGTGACCCGCATGTGGTGGTCCTCGACGAGGCCACCGCGCGTCTGGATCCGGTGACCGAGGCGCGGGTGCAGCGGGCCACCGAACGACTGCTGCGTGACCGGATCGGCATCGTCATCGCGCACCGGCTCTCCTCCGTGCGCCGCTGTGACGAGGTGGTGGTGCTGGCCGACGGCGCGGTGGTCGAGGCCGGTCCACTGGAGACGTCGACGCGTTTCGCCGAGCTGCTGGCGACCAGTCACGCCGCCACGTACGCCGCGGTGGCACCGATGGGCCGTGCCGGCGCGGGCACCGACCTGCTGGTCGGCCCCGATCCGGCCGATGCCTGGCCGAGCGAACCGCCGACGACCGGTGCCGTCCCGAAGGCCGGGTCGATCGCCGACCAGATCGAGCAGGTCACGCCGGCCGAGCAGGTCGGGCCGACGCGGGCCGATCCGCCGCCGCTGCCGCCCGTGCCGCCGGCCCGGACACTGCGGGAGATCTTCCGGCTCTGCACCAACGATCCCCGGTACGGGCTGGCCGCGATCGGGTTGTTCCTCGGGCTCAGCCTGCTGGGGCTGGACGGCCCGGTGCTGCCCTGGCTCTGGGCCGACCTGGTCGACGGGACCGGCAACCCGTACCTGCCGGCAGTCGGGATCGTGGCCGGGCTGCTGATCACCCTGCCGCTGCCGTTCTACACCCACGTCTGGTTCCCGCAGTGGTGGGTGCGGCAGATGCTGCGGATCAGCCTGCGCCTGGTGCACGGGCAGACCGGGCCGCGCCGGGTCAGCTCGCACACCCCGGCGGAGGTCGTGGCGCAGGGCGGCGACACCGAGCGGGTGGTCCAGCTCGCCGACAACGTGCTGGACCAGGCCGTCGCGCTGGTCCTGGTGGTCGCCATGACGGCGGTCACCGGCAGCGTCGTACCGGGGCTGTTCTTCCTCGGCACGATGGTGGTCTCCGGGCTGGCCGCGACGCTGTTCGGGCCGAAACTCGAACGTGCCGCCCAGGCGACGGTGACGGCGCGCGCCGCCTTCGCCACGGCTCTGGTCTCCGCGCTCTCCGCAGCACGGACGGTGAAGCTCGCCGGCGCGACCACGGCGGTGCTGCGCCACCTGGCGGGTCTGGACGTGCTGCGCAGCGACCGGCAGCGGCGGGAGATCTCGGTGCAGGTGTGGGCGCGTTCCACGCCGTCGATGGCCAGTGGGCTGTTGCCGATCGGCGCGTGGGCGCTCTACCTGAGCGGCTCGCTCTCCGCCGGGGCGGTGCTGGTGGCCGTGTCCACGCTGGGCGCGGCACGGTGGTTCGCCTGGACCACCGCTTCGTTGATCTCCCAGCTACCGTCGGCGCGGGTCTGGACGCGGCGCACGGTGGCGATGACCGGGGTGAGCACGTACTCCGCGGGGGTTGCCGCGGTCGACCTGGCGGCCGGGACGGCGCCCGCGCCGACACCCGCGCCGCGACATCCGCTGCGACGGCTGGAGTTGCGCGGTTTCGGGGTGGTGCACTCCGACGGCACGGTGGCCGTCCGCGACGTGGACCTGACCGTGCAGCGGGGGCAGTTGGTGCTCGTCGTCGGGCCGGTGGGGTCGGGCAAGTCCTCGCTGCTGCGAGGGCTGGCCGGGATCGTGCACCACACCGGGGAGCTGGCCTGGAACGGTGATCCGGTCACCGAGCCGGAGCTGTTCCTGCGCCCCAACCAGGTCGGCTACGTCGGCCAGTTGCCCCGGGTGCTGTCCGGCACGGTCGCGGACAACATCGCGCTCGGACACCAGGTGGACGCGGCCGGGGCGGTCAGCACCGCCCAGCTCGACCACGACCTGGCCGCCGCCGGCGGTGGGCTGGGCTTGCTCATCGGGCACAAGGGCACCCGGCTCTCCGGCGGGCAGTTGCAGCGGTTGGCGTTGGCTCGGGCGCTGGCGCCGCGTACCGAACTGTTGGTCGCCGACGACGTGTCGTCGGCGCTGGACGTCACCACCGAGTTGGCGTTGTGGCAGGCGTTGCGCGACCACGGGGTGACAGTGGTCGGCTCGACCGCGAAGCGCGCCGCGCTGGTCCGCGCCGACCACGTGGTGGTGCTGATCGGTGGCACGGTGGCGGCGCGAGGCAGCTGGCAGGACCTGGAGGGGGACTGGTCGCACCTGGCGGGCTGACCCGTCGGACGGCTGCCGGTCCCGGCAGCCGTCCGACGGGCGGGGATCAGGCGCGGGCGTACTGCGGCGGCCCGGAGTAGACGACGCCGAGCTTGGCGGCGGCCCGGCGCGGCCAGTATGGGTCGCGCAGCAACTCCCGGCCGAGCAGCACCAGGTCGGCCTCGCCGCCCGCGATGATCTGCTCGGCGTGCTCGGGCTCGACGATCAGGCCCACCGCGCCGGTGGGAACGCCGGCCTCGCGGCGGATCTGGGCGGCCAGCGGCACCTGGTAGCCGGGGCCGAGCGGGATGCGCTGGTCCGTGCTGACGCCACCGGAGGAGGCGTCGACCAGGTCGACGCCGACGCCGGCCAGTTCACCGGCGAGCACCACGCTGTCCTCGATCGTCCAACCGCCCTCGACCCAGTCGGTGGCGGAGATGCGGGTCAGCACCGGCACGTCCTCGCCGACCGCGGCGCGTACCGCGCGGGCCACCTCCAGGGTGAGTCGCATCCGGGCGGCCCGGTCGCCGCCGTAGCCGTCGGTGCGGTGGTTGGTCAGCGGCGAGAGGAACTCGTTGAGCAGGTAACCGTGCGCGGCGTGGATCTCCACGGCCGCGAAGCCGGCGGCCAGCGCGCGTTCGGCGGCCGTCGCGAACGCCTCGACCACACCGGTGATGCCGGCCTCGTCGAGGGCGGTCGGCGTCCGGTAGCCGGCGGTGAACGGCTCCGAGCCGGGCGCGGTGGGCGTCCAGCCGCCCTCGGCGTCCGGCACCCCGCCGCGTTCCGGCGCCCACGGCCGGTAGGTGGAGGCCTTGAAGCCGGCGTGCGCGAGCTGCACGGCCGGCACCGCGCCGTGGGCGGCGACGAACGCGGTCACCGGTCGCCACGCGTCGACGTGCGCGCCGGACCACAGCCCGGTGTCCTGCGGGCTGATCCGGCCCTCGGGGAGCACGGCGGTCGCCTCGGTCAGCACCAGCCCGGCGCCGCCGACCGCGCGGCTGCCCAGGTGGATCAGGTGCCAGTCGGTCGGCAGGCCGTCCGGGCCGGCGGAGTACTGGCACATCGGCGCCATGGCGACCCGGTTGGGCAGGGTGACGGCACGCAGGGCCAGGGGGGTGAACAGGGAACTCATGGGGCCATCCTCTCCGAGACGGCGACAGGCCCCCGGGGGAGGGCCTGTCGTCGTCGGTGTGCTCTGGTCAGGCGGGAACTGGAGTCAGCTCGGGACGGGTCTCCGCGACCGGCTCCGGCTCGATCAGGTCGCGACGACCGGCGGACTCGTACGCGGCCCGGTCGAGGGTGCCCTCGCGGGCGGCGACCACGGTCGGCACCAGGGCCTGCCCGGCCACGTTGGTGGCGGTGCGGATCATGTCCAGGATCGGGTCGATGGCCAGCAGCAGGCCGGCGCCCGCCAGCGGCAGGCCCAGCGTGCTGAGGGTCAGGGTGAGCATCACGATCGCGCCGGTCAGGCCGGCGGTGGCCGCCGAGCCGACCACCGAGACGAAGGCGATCAGCAGGTAGTCGGTGACGCCGAGGTGCACACCGAAGACCTGGGCCACGAAGATCGCGGCGAGTGCGGGGTAGATGGCGGCGCAACCGTCCATCTTCGTGGTGGCGCCGAAGGGCACCGCGAACGAGGCGTACTCGCGGGGCACGCCGAGCCGCTCGACGGAGCGCTGCGTCACCGGCATGGTGCCGACGGAGGAGCGGGACACGAAGGCCAGCTCGATCGCCGGCCAGGCGCCGGCGAAGAAGCGCAGCGGGTTGAGGCGGCCGGCGAGGATCAGCACCAGCGGGTAGACCACGAACAGCACGATGGCGCAGCCGACGTAGACGGCGGTGGTGAACTTCGCGAGGGGGGCCAGCAGGTCCCAGCCGTACGAGGCGACGGCGTTGCCGATCAGGCCGAGGGTGCCGATCGGGGCGAGGCGGATGACCCACCAGAGTGCCTTCTGGACGATCTCCAGCAGGGAGCGGTTCAGCGCGACGAACGGTTCGGCGGCGTCGCCGACCAGCAGGGCCGCCGCACCCACGACTAGGGCGAGGAAGACGATCTGCAGGACGTTGCCCTCGACGAACGCGCCGACCGGGTTGGTGGGCACGATGCCGGTGAGGAAGTCGGTCCACGAGCCGGTGTTCTTCGGCGGGGTCGCGCCACCCACGTCGAGGGACACGCCCTTACCCGGGTTGGTGAGCAGCCCGAGGCCGATGCCGATGCTCACCGCGATCAGCGCGGTGATGCCGAACCACATCAGGGTCTTGAGCGCGAGCCGCGCGGCGTTGGCCACGCCGCGAAGGCTGACCACGCTGACCACGATGGCCGTGAAGACCAGCGGCGGTACGGCCAGCTTGAGCAGCTGGATGAAGAGGCCACCGACGGTGTGCAGGGTGCTGGTCAGCCAGCTCAGGTCGTTGGCGCGGGCCAGGAAGCCCAGCGCGACGCCGAGCACGAGGCCGAGCAGGATCTGCACGGAGAAGGGAATCTTGCGCAGGCTGAAGGGCATGAGGAATCTATCCAATTGTCCGGTCTGATCGGGGCAGGCGTGGAAACGCAGCTAGCCCGGACAGATGCCACTGGCCTGTAGTCGGAGATCGACATACAGGCGGACAGTGAGGCCCCAGACATTGGTCATCGCTAGGCGAGACTACGCCGCTGCCCGGGTATCGCAAGGAGCGGTCGACGTGAGGATCCTTACAAGGAGCTCGCCTGTCGGTGGTTCAGGGCCAGTACGGTGGCGGTGGCGAGACCCCAGGCGGCCAGCAGCAACAGGACCAGCCGCTCCAGCACACCCACCACCGCGCCCCGGCCGACGACGAGCATGGTCAGCCCGACCGTCGCGCAGAGCGGCAGGGCCAGCGCGGCGGTCGCGCCGGCCAGTCGACGCACCGCCGGGCCAGCCGACCCGGACACGGCGAGCGCGAGCATCGCGAAGACCACCGACGCGGTGGCCGCGATGCTCGCGCCGCCGTGCACCAGATCAGCGGTCGTGGCTCGCTCGAACGGCGGCAACGGACAGCCGGCGGAGCAGGTCACCGCCCCGGACACCGCCGTCAACACGGCACCGGTGGCGAGCAGCGCCGGCGCCGCCGCCCACACCCCGGGAGGCAGCGCGGCACCGAGCAACAGCAACGCGGCGGCCAGGGCGAGGACCCCGATCCGGTACGTCGCCGCGTGTCCACTGCCGGCGATGCCGGCCTCGCTGACGTACCCGGTGAGCCCTGGACCGGGACCGGCGACCACGGCGACCGTCACCGCCACCGCACCGGCCAGCGCGCAACCCGCCGCGGCGGAACCGGCGGCCCGACGGGCGACGTCCGCGCCGACCCTCGGCGCGGACGTGGTGTCGGAACGACCCGGCTCAGCCACGCCCGTGTGGCGTGTGCCAGCCCGACTCGTCCGGCCCGAGCGGCACGATGCCACTGGGGTTGATCTCCCGGTGGGTGCCGTAGTAGTGCCGCTTGATGTGGTCGAAGTCGACCGTCTCGCCGAAGCCGGGGGTCTGGAACAGGTCCCGGGCGTACGCCCACAGGACCGGCATCTCGGTCAGCTTCTGCCGGTTGCACTTGAAGTGCCCGTGGTACGCGGCGTCGAAGCGGACAAGCGTCGTGAACAGCCGCACGTCCGCCTCGGTGATCGCGTCACCCATCAGGTACCGCTGCCCGGCCAGCCGCTCGGAGAGCGCGTCCAGCCGGGCGAAGAGTGTCCGGAACGCCTCGTCGTACGCCTCCTGGGAGGTGGCGAACCCGCACCGGTAGACGCCGTTGTTGACGTCGGTGTGGATCTCCGTCATCAGCGCGTCCATCTCGGGGCGCAGCGCGACCGGGTACAGGTCCGGTGCGTCGGGCGCGTGCAGTGACCGCCACTCGGTGGAGAAGTCGAGGGTGAGCTGCGGGTAGTCGTTGGTGACCACCCGGCCGGTCCGGGTGTCGACGAGCGCCGGCACGGTCACCCGGCCGGTGTAGTCCGGGTCGGTGGCCAGGTACGCCTCGGAGAGGAAGCTCACGCCGAGGACCGGGTCGAAGCCGTCCGGGTCGAGGGCGAACGCCCACCCCCGCTCGTCGCGGATCGGGTCGACGGTGCCCAGCGAGATCGCCTCGTCCAGCCCGAGCAGGCCCCGCACGATCCTCGCCCGGTGCGCCCACGGGCAGGCCCGGCACCAGATCAGCCGGTAGCGGCCGGCCTCCAGGGGCCAGCGGTCCTGCTCGTCCGGGCCGCCGCCGGGCGGGGAGGTCGAGTCGGCGGTGACCCGACCGGTGAACCGGTTGGGTTGGCGGACGAACGCGCCGCCGCCGCTGGTCTCTGCGCTGAACTGGGCCCGGGCCATGCCGTCAACCTATCCGTTGCCCGCGCGGATATCCTGGCGGCCGGCAGCCCCCGCGACCCGGTGGGCGTGCCCCACCCCCGCCGTCTGCACCCCGAAGGACTCGCGATGACCGTGGCATACCTGGTGGCCGGTGTCCGCACCCCGATCGGCCGGCACGCGGGCGCGCTGGCCGCCGTCCGCCCCGACGACCTGGCCGCGCACGTGATCCGTGAACTGGTCGCCCGGCACCCGTCGGTGGACTGGGCGCGGGTGGACGACGTCGTGCTCGGCTGCGCCAACCAGGCCGGCGAGGACAACCGCAACGTGGCCCGGATGGCGGCGCTGCTCGCCGGCCTGCCCGAGGAGGTGCCGGGCAGCACCGTCAACCGGCTCTGCGGTTCGGGCCTGGACGCCCTCGCCACCGCCGCCCGGGCCATCATCGCCGGCGAGGCCGAGTTGATGATCGCCGGTGGGGTGGAGAGCATGAGCCGGGCGCCGTTCGTCCTGCCGAAGGCGACGTCGGCGTACTCCCGCTCGGCCGAGGTGTACGACACCACGCTGGGCTGGCGGCTGGTCAACCCGTTGATGCGCGACGGGTGGGGGATCGACTCGATGCCGGAGACGGCGGAGAACGTGGCCGCCGAGTACGGCGTCAGCCGGGCCGAGCAGGACGCCTTCGCGTACCGCTCGCAGCAGCGCGCGGCCAGGGCGCAGGCCGACGGCCGGTTCGCCGAGGAGATCGTCGCGGTGTCCGTGCCGGCCGGTCGGCGCGAAACCCGGCTGGTCGAGGTCGACGAGCACCCCCGAGAGACCACGCTGGAGAAGTTGGCGGCGCTGCCCACCCCGTTCCGCGACGGCGGCACGGTCACCGCGGGCAACTCCTCGGGCGTCAACGACGGCGCGGTCGCGCTGCTGGTGGCCAGCGAGGCGGCGGTTTCCCGGTACGGCCTCACCCCGCTGGCCCGGATCGTCGGTGCGGCGGCGGCCGGCGTGCCGCCCCGGATCATGGGGATCGGCCCGGTGCCGGCCACCCGCAAGTTGCTCGACCGCGTCGGCGTCGAGCTGGGCGCGGTGGACGTGGTGGAGCTGAACGAGGCGTTCGCCGCGCAGTCCGTGGCGGTGCTGCGGGAGTTGGGTCTGCCCGTGGACGCCGACCACGTCAACCCGAACGGTGGGGCCATCGCGCTGGGACACCCGCTCGGTGCCAGCGGCGCGCGGCTGGCGCTGACGGCCGCCCTGGAGCTGCGCCGCCGCGGTGGCCGCCGGGCTCTGGCGACCATGTGCATCGGCGTCGGTCAAGGCATTTCGCTGATGCTGGAGTCAGCCGCCTAGAGTGGTGCACACCACACGACCCGCGGGTCGGCCGGTGCTCGCGCACGCCCGTCGACGCCGGTGCCGTCCCGCGCCGCGGCGATGAGTTGGGGAGCACACTGATGCCGGACGGACTGCCGACCGAGATCGATCTGACCAGGCCGAGCGCGGCCCGGGTGTACGACTACTTCCTGGGTGGGGCGCACAACTTCGAGATCGACAGGCAACTGGCCGAGCAGATCGCCAGCATGACCCCGAATCTCGCCGCCACCATGCGGGCCGGCCGGGAGTTCCTGCGCCGGGCCGTCCGGGTGCTGCTCGACGCCGGCATCGACCAGTTCCTCGACATCGGCTCCGGAATTCCCACCGTGGGCAACGTGCACGAGGTGGCCCAGGGGGTCAACCCGAAGGCCCGCGTGGTGTACGTCGACATCGACCCGGTGGCCGTCGCGCACAGCCGGGAACTGCTCGCCGGCAACGAGCTGACCGGTGTCATCCACGCCGACCTGCGCGAGCCGGAGCGGATTCTCGCCGAGACCCGGCAGCTCGGGCTGATCGACTTCAACCGGCCGATGGGCATCCTGCTGGCCGGGGTGGTGCACTTCATCCCGGACGGCGACCGGCCCGAGGAGATCCTGGCCGCCCTGCGCGCCGCCGCCGCGCCGGGCAGCTTCCTGGTCGTCTCGCACTCCACCTTCGAGGACCAGCCACAGGAGATGCTGGACGCCCAGCGACTCTCCGCCCGTACCGCCACCGAGATCACCCTGCGCTCCCGCGCGCAGGTCACCGGCTTCTTCGGCGACTGGACCGTCCTGGAGCCGGGTGTGGTGCACATGCCGCTCTGGCGCCCGGACTCACCGTCCGACGTGGACGAGCACCCGGAGCGGTTCGGCGCCTTCGGTGGCGTCGCCCGGTACGACCAGCCCGCCGGCTGATCGACATGACCGCCGTCCCGGACCCCGTCGGCCGGGCCGACGCCCAGGGGTACGCCGCCGACTGGGCCCGCGCGATCCGCCGTCTCGGTTTCGTGCCACTCAGCGTGGCCGAGACCGAGCGGCTGCTGCTGGCGCACACGATCCGGCTGGCGCGGGCGGTGCGGGCGGAACCGTTCAGTGCCGAACCGGCGGAGGAGGTCGGTCGGGCGCTTGTCGAGGCGCACCTCACCGCACCGCAGGCCCTGGACTGGACGCTGCGCGCCCTCGGTACGGACTTCCCGGGCCGGCTGCTTCCCACCGAAGACCGGCCGGCGGACCTGACCGAGCGGATCGCCGCGCTGCAGGGCGGGCTGGCGGCCGGGTTCGCACGCGCGCTGCGTGACCGTACCTTCAGCCAGCAGGAGCAGATCGCCCGCTCCGCCTGGCAGGCACGTGACCGGGTCGAGCAGGCACTGCGCGACAGCGAGGCCCGTTTTCGGGCGGTCTTCAGCGGCGCCGCGATCGGCATCGGCATCGCCGGCGTGGACGGCCAGATCATCGATGTCAACCAGGCGTTCGCCGACATGCTCGGCTACTCGATCGGGGAGTTGCGCGGCAGCAACGTGGCGGCGCTGTTCCACCCCGACGACGCCGCCGGGATGTGGGAGCTGTACGAGGAGCTGGTCGACGGCAAGCACGACGCCGCCCGGGTGGAGAAGCGCTATCACCGCAAGGACGGCAGCGTGGTCTGGACGGATCTGGCCGTCTCGCTGATCCGGCACGGCGACGGGCGTCCCCGGTTCACCGTCGCGATGGTCGAGGACATCACCCAGCGGTACGAACTCCAGCAGCGGCTGCGCTTCCAGGCGCTGCACGACCCGCTGACCGGACTGCCCAACCGGACGTTGTTCTTCGAGACGCTGGGCCGGGTCCTCGACGCCGCGGGCGCCGGGCGGCGGGTCGGGGTGTGCTTCCTCGACCTGGACGGCTTCAAGGCGATCAACGACAGCCTCGGCCACGACCTCGGCGACCGGCTGCTGGTGATGATCGCCCGCAGGCTGGCCGCGTGCGTGTCCGACCATGGCCACCTCGTCGCCCGGATGGGTGGCGACGAGTTCGTGATCCTGGTCGACGGCGGGGACGACATCGACGACGCGGTGGCCGTCGCGGAGTCCGCGTTGGCCGCCGTCGCGGCCCCGGTGCACGTCGGTGACCACCAGCTGGCCGTGTCGGCCAGCGTGGGCATCGTGCAGTGCCTGGCGGCGGAGACCACCGCGTCCGAGCTGATGAAGGCGGCGGACACCACCCTCTACTGGGCCAAGGGGGCGGGCCGGGGCCGCTGGGCGGTCTACGACCCGGAGCGCAGTGCCCGGGACATCGCGCGGTCGGCACTCGTCGCCGGACTGCCCGCCGCGCTGGACCGGGGCGAGTTCGTGCTGCACTACCAGCCGATCGTGTCGCTGCTGGAGGGCACCATGCTCGCGGTGGAGGCGTTGGTCCGGTGGGAGCACCCGGAGTTGGGCCTGATCGGCCCGGACCGGTTCATCGGCCTGGCCGAGGAGACCGGCCTCATCGTCCGACTCGGCGAGTGGGTGCTGCGGCGGGCCTGTCACGACGCCGAGCGGTGGCGGCGGGAGTTCCCCGACGCCCGGCTGGTGGTCAGCGTCAACCTGGCCGCACGGCAGGCCGACGACCCGGCGATCGTGGACACTGTTGCCGACGTGCTGCACAGCACCGGCCTGCCCGCCGACCTGCTCCAGTTGGAGTTGACCGAGAGCGCCGTGATGGGCAGCGCCGGTGAGCCCCTGCGCAGCCTGTATCGGCTCGCCGCGCTCGGCGTCCGGCTGGCCGTGGACGACTTCGGCACCGGTTACTCGAACCTCGCGTACCTGCGGCGGTTGCCGATCCACTCGCTGAAGCTCGCCGGCCCGTTCGTGGAGGGGATCCGCGCCGACGGGACCGACGTCGCGGCCGACCACCGCGACGAACGAATCGTCGACGCGTTGGTCCGGTTGGCGCACGCACTGGAGCTGTGGGTCACCGCCGAGGCGGTCGAGACCGGGGTACAGGCCGAACGGCTGCGGGCGCTGCGCTGCGACACCGGGCAGGGCCGGTACTTCGGCGCCCCGGTCCCGGCCGACGCCATCACCGCGCGGCTGCGGGGCGGGGCGGCGTGAGCGGGAATCAGCTCGGATGGCGGCGATGGAAGGTGACAGCGTGGACCTGACAGATTCACAGACGGCGGTGACCGTGGTGGCCGGGTTGGCCATCCTGGCCGGGCTGGCCGGCGTGGTGGTGCCCGGTCTGCCGGCGTTGCCGCTGTGCTGGGGTGGCGTACTGGTCTGGGCGATCTTCGGCGGCGCCGGGATGGGCGGGTGGGCGGTGTTCGCCGCCGCCACGGTCGTCGCGGCGGGCGGCACCGTGATCAAGTACGCGTGGCCGGGCCGGAACCTGAAGAACACCGGCGTGCCGATGTCCACGCTGCTCGCCGGCGGGGTGCTCGGCGTCATCGGGTTCTTCGTGGTGCCGGTCGTCGGGCTGGTGCTCGGCTTCGTCGCCGGGGTGTGGGCGGCGGAGCGGCTGCGGCTGGGCAGCAACCGGCTCGCCTGGCCGTCCACCGTGCAGGCCATCAAGGCGGTCGGCCTGTCGATGCTCGTGGAGTTCCTGGCCGGTCTGACCGTCGCGGCGCTCTGGGTGACCGGCCTCCTCCTGACCTGACCATTCCGGCGTGACGCGCCCGCGGTGCGGCGGCGTTGGAGTGGGCGCGGGGCACTTGTCGGGTACGGCGATGAGCCGTACGTGAGAGAGAGGTGTGCCCCGCGCCGCGGTCCGGGCGGTCCGAGTGCCCGGGGGGTGGCCCGGAGATCGGGCCTGGTCACAGGGTCAAGGATGCGGGTCGGAGCGGCCGGACGGCAACGCAATTAGCCCTCCACCGGTGAGATTGCCACCCCGGACGTATTGACCGCCTTGATCAGCCGGGACGACACTTTGCGCACTCGCACGCGGAACCACCTCAGGGAGGTGTGCAGTGGCCACGACGCCCGTGCCGACCGCCGAGCAACCGATGGACGACGACGCCCGACGGCTCGCCGAACTCGGCTACAAACAGGAGCTGCGCCGCAAGTGGAGTGGCTTCTCCAACTTTGCCATCTCGTTCTCGATCATCTCGATCCTGGCCGGCTGCTTCACCACCTTCGGTCAGGCGTGGAACAACGGTGGGCCGGTCGCCATCTCCTGGGGTTGGCCGCTGATCTCGCTGTTCATCCTGATCATCGGCTTCTGCATGGCGGAGCTGGTGTCGGCGTACCCGACCGCGGGCGGGATCTACTGGTGGGCGGCCACCATGGGGCGCCCGGTGCACGGCTGGTTCACCGGCTGGCTGAACCTCATCGGTCTGGTGGCGGTCACCGCCTCGGTGGACTACGGCTGCGCGACGTTCCTCAACCTCACCCTGTCGGCGCTCTTCGACGGCTGGGCCGGGACGCTGCGGCAGGCGTTCATCCTCTACGTGATCATCCTGGTGCTGCACGGGCTGATCAACATCTTCGGGCACCGGATCATCGACGTACTCCAGAACGTCTCGGTCTGGTGGCACGTGGCCGGCGCGGCCGTCGTGGTGGCCATCCTGGTCTTCGTCCCGGACAACCACCAGAGCTTCCAGTTCGTGTTCACCGAGCGCTTCAACAACTCCGGCTTCGGTGACGGGGACGTCGGTGGGCTGACGTTCTGGTTCTACGTGCTGCCGCTGGGTTTCCTGCTGACCCAGTACACGATCACCGGCTTCGACGCCTGCGCGCACGTCTCCGAGGAGACCCGGGGCGCGTCGCAGGCCGCGGCCCGCGGTCTCTGGCAGTCGATCTTCTATTCGGCGGTCGGTGGGTGGATCCTGCTGCTGGCGTTCCTCTTCGCGGCCACCGACGTCGAGGCGGTCAACGCGGCGGGCGGGTTCTCCGGCGCCATCTTCGAGTCGGCGCTGACCCCGGTCTTCTTCAAGATCGTCATCATCATCTCGACCATCGGGCAGTTCTTCTGCGGCATGAGCTGCGTGACGTCGATGAGCCGGATGGCGTACGCGTTCAGCCGGGACCGGGCGGTGCCGGGATGGCGGCTCTGGTCGACTGTCGACCGCAACGGCACCCCGGTCAACGCGATCATCGGCGCCACCCTGGCCGGCCTGGTGCTGACCCTGCCGGCGCTCTACGAGAGCTCGGCCGGTATCCCGATCGCCTTCTACGCGGTGGTCTCCGTGGCGGTGCTCGGGCTGTACCTGTCCTTCCTCATCCCGATCGCGCTGCGGCTGCGGATGGGCGACCGGTTCGTGCCCGGCCCGTGGACGCTGGGCCGCAGGTACAAGCTGCTCGGCTGGATCGCGGTGATCGAGATCGCGATCATCGCCGTCTACTTCGTGCTGCCGATCGTGCCCACCGGGGTGCCCGGCAACGACGGGTTCACCTGGTCGGCGGTGAACTACGCGCCACTCGCCGTCGGCGGGGTGCTGCTGGTGGTCGCCATCTGGTGGTACGCCTCGGCCCGGAAGTGGTTCGCCGGCCCGGTCCGTACCGTCGAGGAGCCGGCGCCCACGTCCGAGCCGGCGGCGGTCGACGGCTCCGAATGACCGTGTCCTGTCGGGGGGTCAGGGCTGCGCGGTGTCCGCGAGACGGACTCCGACACGACCGGCGGGCGGTGGCTGCCGCTCGCCGGTCGTGAACCGGAGAATGCGGTCGTCCTGCGGCCCCGGGGTGCCATTGCCGTCGCGGTTGCTGGTGGCCACCCAGAGGGAGCCGTCCGGGGCCACCTCGACGGTACGGAGCCGGCCGTAGGCGCCCACCAGTTCGGCGGACGGTGTGCCGACCGTCCCGGCGGGGCCGATCGGGACGGCCCACAGCCGGGCTCCCCGCAGCGCGGCGACGAACAGGGTGCCGCCCGCGAAGGCGGCGCCACTCGGCGACGCCTGCGCCGGGGGCCAGACGACCACCGGGGCACGGAACCGGGGATCGCTGCTCGGGCCCTCCACGACCGGCCAGCCGTAGTTGCCGCCCGCGACGATCCGGTTCACCTCGTCCCAGGCGTTCTGACCGAACTCGGTGGCGAACAATCGGCCCCGCGCGTCCCAGGCCAGACCCTGCACGTTGCGGTGGCCGTAGCTGAACACCGGAGAACCGGGGAAGGGGTTGCCCGCCGGAATGCCCCCGTTCGGCCGGATCCGCAGGATCTTGCCGTTGCGGCTGGCCAGGTTCTGCGCGTTGGCGGGGACGCCCGCGTCACCGATGCCGGCGTAGAGCAGCCCGTCCGGGCCGAAGGCGATCCGGCCACCGTTGTGGACGGACGCCCGCGCGGGACCGCTGAGGATCACCTGCTGGGTCTGCGGCGCGCTGAACCGGAACCGCGTGATCCGGATGTCCGTGGCGGTGGTGAAGCAGACATAGACCCACCGGTCCAGGCGGTACCGGGGGGAGACCGCCAGGCCGAGCAGGCCCCCCTCGCCCCCGGCGACCACGCCGGGGATCTGGGCGACCTGCACGGGCGGCTGGCCCGGTCGTATCCGCAACACGGTGCCCTGGTCGCGCTGCGTCACCAGGGCGCTGCCGTCGGGCAGGAAGTCGAGCCCCCAGGGCGCTTCGAGTCCGGTCGCGACGACCTCCGGTTGGCTGAGGTCGAACCCGCCGGCACCCGCGGCGGTGACCGACCCGTCCCGTGGACGAACGCCCGCCTCGGCGCTCACCGCCGTGCCGAGCCCGATGGCGAGAGTGACGACCGCCAGGACCGCTCGAAGACGCATGACAACTCCCGCGTGGTTTGCCGCCGACCATGCCGTGGGCATTGACGGTGATCCGGTTTGCCAGTAGACCTTGGTGATGGAGGCCCGCTCATGAGCAGAACGCCGTTGACGCTGGAAGAGTTGCGGGTCGCCGTCGAGGCCGGCGAGATCGACACCGTGGTGCTGGCCCTCGTCGACATGCAGGGCCGCCTACAGGGCAAGCGGTTCCACGCGCCGTTCTTCCTCGACCAGGTGGTGGCCAACGGCAGCGAGGGCTGCAACTACCTGCTCGCCGTGGACGTCGACATGAACACCGTCGACGGGTACGCGATGTCGAGCTGGGAACGCGGCTACGGCGACTTCGCCATGGTGCCGGACTTCGCCACGTTGCGCCGGACGCCCTGGCAGCCGGGCTCCGCGTTGCTGTTGGCCGACCTGACCTGGCTCGACGGCTCCGGTGACGTGGTCGCCTCGCCCCGACAGATCCTGCGCCGGCAACTGGACCGGCTGGCCGAGCGCGGGCTGACCGCGTACGCGGGCACCGAGCTGGAATTCGTGCTGTTCCGCGACTCGTACGAGGACGCCTGGCAGCGCGGCTACCGCGACCTGACCCCGGCCAACCAGTACAACGTCGACTACTCGCTGCTCGGCACCGCCCGGGTGGAGCCGCTGCTGCGCCGGATCCGCACCGAGATGGCCGCCGCCGGGCTCACCCCGGAGAGCGCCAAGGGCGAGTGCAACCTCGGCCAGCACGAGATCGCCTTCCGCTACGACGAGGCGGTGGCCTGCGCCGACCACCACGTGATCTACAAGAACGGCGCCAAGGAGATCGCCGCCCAGGAGGGGATGGCGATCACCTTCATGGCCAAGCCGAACGAGCGGGAGGGCAACTCCTGCCACATCCACTTCTCCCTGCGGGACAGCAGCGGTGACTCGGCGATGCTCGGCGACGGGCCGGCGCACCTGTCGCCGACCGGGCAGCGGGTGCTCGCCGGGCTGCTCGCCACCATGCGGGAGTTCAGCCTGTTCTTCGCCCCCAACATCAACTCCTACAAGCGCTACCAACCCGGATCGTTCGCCCCGACGGCGCTGCGCTGGGGTGTGGACAACCGCACCTGCGCGCTGCGGGTGGTCGGGCACGGGCAGGGCATGCGGGTGGAGAACCGGGTGCCCGGCGCCGACGTCAACCCGTACCTGGCGATCGCCGGGCTGGTCGCCGGCGCGCTGCACGGCATCGACGGGGAGTTGGAGCTGGCCGCGGAGTGCACCGGCAACGCGTACGACGACCCGGAGGCCGAGCGCGTCCCCGGCACGTTGCGCGACGCCCTGACCCTCTGGGAGGCGTCGACGGTGGCCCGGGAGGCGTTCGGCGACGAGGTGGTGGCCCACTACGCCAACCAGGCGCGAGTCGAGCTGGCGGCCTTCGACGCCGCGGTGACGGACTGGGAGTTGAAGCGTGGCTTCGAACGTCTCTGACCCCCCACCCCCGACCGGGTCGATCATGCAGTTGTGGTGGGCGGGAAGTCATCTGCGGCGGCTTTTGTGGGGCACCACAACTCCATGATCAACTGGGATGGCAAGGGGTAGGGCGCGTGACGGTTCTGGTGGATCCGGCTTCAGGGGCCGAACTTCGGGAGGTTGCCGGGGCTTCGGTGGCCGACGTCGACGCCGCGATCTCGCGGGCCGCTTCGGCGTTCGAGACGTGGCGGTCCGTCGCGCCGGGGGACCGGGCGCGGTTGCTGCGGCGGTTCGCCGCCGTCGTCGACGCGCATCTCGACGAGCTTGCCCAGCTAGAGGTGCGCAACTCCGGTCACACCATCGGCAACGCCCGGTGGGAGGCCGGCAACGTCCGCGACGTCCTGGACTACTACGCCGGGGCGCCCGAGCGGCTGACCGGTCGACAGATCCCGGTGCCGGGCGGGTTGGACGTCACCTTCCACGAGCCACTCGGCGTGGTCGGCGTGATCGTGCCGTGGAACTTCCCGATGCCCATCGCCGCCTGGGGTTTCGTCCCGGCCCTCGCCGCCGGCAACACCGTGGTGCTCAAGCCCGCCGAGTTGACCCCGCTCACCGCGCTGCGCCTGGCCGAGCTGGCCCGCGAGGCGGGCCTGCCCGACGACGTGTTCATCGTCGTCCCGGGTGCGGGCTCGGTGGTCGGGGAGCGGTTCGTCAGCCACCCGGCGGTCCGCAAGATCTGCTTCACCGGCTCCACCGAGGTCGGCACCCGGATCATGGCCGGCTGCGCGGCCCAGGTGAAACGACTCACCCTGGAACTGGGCGGCAAGAGCGCGAACATCGTGTTCGCCGACGCCGACCTGGCACGCGCCGCCGCGACCGCGCCGGGCGCGGTCTTCGACAACGCCGGCCAGGACTGCTGCGCACGGTCGCGGATCCTGGTCCAGCGCCCGGTGTACGACAGGTTCCTAGAACTGCTCGAACCGGCGGTACGCGCCTTCCGGGTGGAGGACCCGTCCCGGGACACCGCCGAGATGGGGCCGCTGATCTCGGCGGCCCAACGGGACCGGGTCGCCGGCTACCTGCCCGACGCGCGGGTCGCCTTCACCGGCTCCTGCCCCGACGGCCCCGGCTTCTGGCACGCGCCCACGGTGCTGCTGGCCGACTCCCCGGCCGACCGGCACTGGCGGGAGGAGATCTTCGGCCCGGTGGTCTCGGTGCTGCCGTTCGACGACGAGGCCGACGCGGTCCGGCTCGCCAACGACACCGAGTACGGCCTCTCCGGCTCGATCTGGACCCGGGACGTCGGACGCGCGCTGCGGATGGCCCGTGCCGTCGAGGCGGGCAACCTCAGCGTCAACTCGCACTCCTCGGTGCGCTACTGGACTCCGTTCGGCGGGATGAAGCGTTCCGGGCTCGGCCGTGAGCTGGGCCCGGACGCGCTGCACTCCTTCACCGACGTCAAGAACGTGTTCATCGCGACAGAGGAGTGACGCCTGTGCAGGGTCGGTTGCAGGACCGGGTGGCCGTGGTCACCGGAGCGGGCAGCGGCATCGGGTTGGCCACCGTGCGGCGGTTCGCCGCCGAGGGTGCCCGGGTGGTCTGCGTGGACATCGACGCGGCGGCCGGCACGAGGGCCGCCGAGGAGTGCGGCGGCGAGTTCGTGGCCACCGACGTGGCCGACGAGTCGGCGGTACGCGACCTGTTCGACGGGGTGGCCGACCGGCACGGCCGGGTGGACATCGCGTTCAACAACGCCGGCATCTCACCCCCGGACGACGACTCCATCCTGGACACCGGGCTCGACGCGTGGGAGCGGGTGCTGCGGGTCAACACCACAAGCGTCTACCTCTGCTGCAAGTACGCGATCCCGCACATGCGCCGCCAGGGCAAGGGTTCGATCATCAACACGGCGTCGTTCGTGGCGCTGATGGGCGCGGCGACGTCGCAGATCGCGTACACCGCGAGCAAGGGCGGAGTGCTGGCGATGACCCGGGAGCTGGGTGTGCAGTTCGCCCGCGAGGGCATCCGGGTCAACGCGCTCTGTCCCGGGCCGGTGGCCACCCCGTTGCTGCTGGAGCTGTTCGCCGCCGACCCGGAGCGGGCCGCCCGCCGGCTCGTGCACGTACCGATGGGGCGCTTCGGGCAACCCGAGGAGATCGCCGCGGCGGTGGCGTTCCTGGCCAGCGACGACGCCTCGTTCATGACCGCCGCGCAGTTCGTGGTCGACGGCGGCATCACGGGCGCGTACGTCACCCCCCTGTGAGCGCGAGGAGTGAGCCGGTCCTGCGAGCCCCGCAGTCGCGAACGGAGTCGGGGCGGCGAAGGCCGTTGATCGGGATCAGCGCGTACGTCGAGCCCGCCGACTGGGCGGTCTGGCGGGGCGTGCGGGCCGTGCTGGTGCCGGAGGCGTACGCGCGGGCGGTGACGGCCGCGGGTGGCCGTGCGGTGGTCCTGCCGCCGGACGACGTGGACGCGGACGTGGTGGCCGTCCTCGACGGGCTGCTGCTGGCCGGTGGCGCGGACGTGGGTCCGGGGCGCTACGGCCAGCGGCACCACCCGCGGACCGAGGATCGGCCGGACCGGGACGCCGGTGAGCTGGTGTTGTTGGCCGCCGCGCTCGCCGCCGAACTGCCGGTGCTGGGCGTGTGCCGGGGGATGCAGGTGCTTGCCGTCGCCTACGGCGGCACCCTGCACCAGCACGTGCCCGACGTGGTCGGTCACGACGGGCACCGTCCGGCGCCCGGCGTCTACGGGACCCACCCGGCACGGTTCGCGCCGGGGAGTCTGGCCGCGAGGGTGCTGGCCGGGGTGGACCGGGTCAACTCGTACCACCACCAGTCGGTCGCCGATCCCGGTCGACTCGCGGTCACCGGGTGGGCGGAGGACGGCGTGATCGAGGCCGTCGAGGACCCGGCGCTGCCGTTCCTGCTCGGCGTGCAGTGGCATCCGGAGAACGAGGAGGAGCCGCGGCCGATCACGGCGTTGGTCCGGGCCGCCGCCGAGCGGATGGGCAGCGGTGTGAGCTAGGTCGCCCCGACGGGTGGTCGCGGCGATGGGAGGATCGCCGCATGGGCAAGGTCTATCCGGAGATCGACGGTCGACTACGTGACTTCATCGCGGACCAGCCGGTCTTCTTCGTGGCCACCGCGCCGTCCGGCGCCGAGGGGCATGTCAACGTCTCCCCGAAGGGCATGCGGGGCACGTTCGTGATCCTCGGCCCGCACCGGGTGGCCTATCTCGACTATCACGGCAGCGGGGCGGAGACCATCGCCCACCTGCGGGACAACGGCCGAATCACGCTGATGTTCTGCGCCTTCGACGGGCCGCCGAAGATCGTCCGGTTGCAGGGACGGGGCCGCAGCGTCTCGGTGAGCGAGGACGGCTTCGCCGACCGGCTCGCCGAATTTCCCGAGCCGCCGGACGTGCACGGCGTCCGGGCCGTGATCACCGTCGAGGTGGAACGGGTCAGCGACTCCTGCGGCTACGCGGTGCCATTGATGGACTTCCGCGCCGAGCGCGACCTGTTAATCACCTCACACTCCCGTCGTACCGCCGACGACCTGGCGGTCTACCGGGCCACCAGGAACGCGGCGAGCATCGACGGGCTGCCGGTCTTCTGACTCGCCGGGGCCGCTGACGGCGGCCTTTCGACGCCGGCGCGCCCGGCGTACGGTCCGGTGCCCGACAGCTCGGGCGGACGTCAACAGCGTCCAACCGTCGTCTTGCGTTACGTTGCTGGTCCGCTGGGGTACAAGTCGAAGCACGGCGGGTGAAGATCAACGGTCGCGGGGTGCCGGCCGGAGCGGGAGGCTGTATGAGCTCGGCCCAGGGGGGTGCGGACATCGGGCAGTCCGTCGCGCCCGGCCCGAAGGCTCCTCCGATGCTGGCGGCGGCGTTCGCGGCCGGTGGCGAGATGGGGGAGCGGCTGAGCCGCTTCGACTGGTCCACCGGACCGCTCGGCGAGCCCGGCCGCTGGCCGTTGGCGCTCTCCAACGCGGTGGGCATGATGCTCGCCTCCAGCGCGCAGATCGTCATGTTCTGGGGCGACGAGCAACTCGCCTTCTACAACGACGCCTACCGACCGACCATCGGCAGCAAACATCCGGACGTGCTCTGCCAACCGGCCCGCCAGCACTGGGCGGAGACCTGGGCGGTGCTCGGCCCGCTGCTCGAAGGCGTGCGGAGCACCGGGCGCTCCTACCGGGGTGACGACCACCCGTTCCTGCTGGACCGGCACGGCTTCGTCGAGCAGACCTACTTCAACGTCTCGTACGACCCGATCCGTGGTGAGGACGGCTCGGTCACCGGCGTCTACTGCGTCGTCAACGAGACCACCGGACGGGTCCTCGGCGAGCGCCGGCTACGGGCACTTGCCGAACTGGGTGCCGAGGTGACCGACACGGGCAGCGCGGCCGAACTCGGTCGGAGCGCCGCCGGGGTGCTCGGCCGGCACCGGGCGGACGTGCCCTTCGCCCTGATCTACCTGGCCGACGAGAGCGGTCAGCTCGCCCTGGCCGGGTCCACCGGCACCGCCCCGGCCACGCTCGGCGACACCGCCGAGCTGCTGGCCCGGGTCACCGCCGACACCGCGCCCGCGACCGTCGACGTGGCCGATCTGCTCGATCCGCCGCCGGTCGACGCCGCCGACCAGGCCCTCGTGCTGCCTCTCACGGCGACGAACCAGACGGTCGGCGCGCTGGTCGTCGGCGTGGCCCGCCAGCTTCCGCTCAGCGACGACTACCGCAACTTCCTGGAGTTGGTCGCGGCCCAGATCTCCCGGGCGGTCGGCACCCTGCGGGCGTACGGACAGGAGCGGGCCCGTGCCGCCGAGCTGGCGGCGCTCGATCTGGCGAAGACCAACTTCTTCGCCAACGTCAGCCACGAGTTCCGCACCCCGCTGACCCTGGTGCTCGGCCCGCTGGAGGACATGCTGGCCGACCCGGCCCTGTCCGCGGCCGACACCGACCGGCTGACCATGATGCACCGCAACGCGCTGCGCCTGCTCAAGCTGGTGAACACCGTGCTGGACTTCTCCCGACTGGAGTCCGGTCGGCTCGCCGCCCGCTACCAGCCCACCGACCTCGCCAGCTACACGGCCCGGCTGGCCAGCACCTTCCGCTCGGCCACCGAACGGGCCGGGTTGCGGCTGGTGGTGGACTGCCCACCGCTGCCGGCGCCGGTCGTCGTCGACCGGGATATGTGGGAGAAGATCGTCCTCAACCTGGTGTCGAACGCGGTCAAGTTCACCTTCGACGGCGAGATCCGGGTGCGGGTCCGGGCCGTGGATGGCGTGGCCTGCCTGGAGGTGACCGACACCGGCATCGGCATCCTGCCGGACGAGCTGCCGTACGTCTTCGAGCGGTTCCACCGGGTGCCGGGGGTGCGCGCCCGCACCCACGAGGGCACCGGGATCGGCCTGGCGCTGGTCCGGGAGTTGGTCGAGATGCACGGCGGCACGGTCGGTCTGACCAGTCAGGTCGACGAGGGCAGCACCTTCACGGTGACCGTTCCGTTCGGTTCGGCGCACCTGCCCGCGGACCGGGTCGCGGCCTTCGACCCGCTGCCCCCGGGTGAGCCCGAGCAGGCCCGGCTCTACGTGGCGGAAACCGCGCTGTGGACCGGCGTCGCGCCGGTACCCGGCCTCGACGGCCGGCCGACGGACGGCGCTCCGGCCGGCCGGATCCTGGTCGTCGACGACAACGTGGACCTGCGCGAGCACGTCACCAGACTGCTCTCCCCGACCTGGGAGGTGGTCACCGCGAGCGATGGCTTGGTCGCCCTGCCACTGGCCCGCGAGGGCGGCTTCGACCTGGTCCTCAGCGACGTGATGATGCCTCGTTTGGACGGATTCGGGCTGGTGAGCGCGTTGCGGGCGGACCCGCGTACCCGGCATGTGCCGATTGTGCTGCTCTCCGCCCGCGCCGGCTCCGCCGAGGCCGTCGCCGGCCTCTCCGCCGGCGCCGACGACTACCTCACCAAGCCGTTCTCCGGCCAGGAGCTGATCGCACGGGTCCGGGCCAACGTCGAGTTGGGGCAGCTCCGCGGCCAGATCATCCGCCGGCTCCGGGCGCTGGCCGACGCGGCGGTGGCCGTGAACACCGCCCGGTCCACCGCCGACGTGCTCCAGGTCGCCGCCCGGCACGCGCTGAGCCTCGTCGAGGCCGCGCGGGTGGTGGTCACCACCAGCGGCGCCCGGTCCGAGGCGGACACCGGGGGCGCCACCGCCGCCGACCCGTCCTTCGTGGCCGAGCTGACCGGCACCGCCGGCGAGCCGCTCGGCGAACTGCGGGTCTGGCGTCCGGCCGGCGACGGCGCGCAGGTCGACGAGGCCGCGTTGACCCAACTGGCCCGGCTGGTCGGGGTCCGCCTGGAGAACGCGCAACTCTACGAAGCCGAACACCGCATCGCGACCACCCTGCAGCACAGCCTGCTGCCCCGGTCGCTGCCGCAGCTACCCGGAGCGGTGGTGGCCAGTCGGTACCTGCCCGGCAGCGCCGACGTCGAGGTCGGCGGTGACTGGTACGACGCCATAAACGTCGAGGACGACGATCTGGTGCTGGTCATCGGCGACGTGGTCGGCAAGGGCGTCCAGGCCGCCGCGGCGATGGGGCAACTGCGCAACGCGCTGCGGGCGTACCTGCTGGAGGGTTACGACCCGGGTGAGTCGTTGACCCGGCTCAACCGGCTGGTCGGCTCCACCGAGGCCCGCTCCTTCGCGACGGTGGTCTGTCTGCTGTTCAACCCGCGCACCGGCCGGCTGCGGTACGCGAGCGCCGGCCACCCGTCCCCGCTGCTGATCAGAGCGGGTGAGGTGACGTTCCTGCACGACCGTGCGCTCGGCCCACCGGTCGGCGCGATCCCCGGGGCGACGTACGAGGCGGTCGAGGGCGAGTTGACGCCCGGCGACCGACTGGTGCTCTACACCGACGGCTTGATCGAGGACCGTCAGCTCGGCATCGATGCCGCGCTGGCCCAGCTCTGCGTCGACGCGGCGACCCCCAGCGAGCACGTGGCGGACCTGATCGACGCGGTCGTCGAGCGGGTCGACGGGCGTCCGCGCCGCGACGACGTGGCGGTCCTCGCCCTCGAAGCGGCCGAGCTGAACCGTTTCGCGCTACGGCTGCCGGCGGACCCGACCCGGCTCAGCGTGCTGCGCAAGCGCCTGGAGGACTTCCTCGTCGCGCACGCGGTCGACGAGACGGACGTGTTCGACCTGACCGTGGCGGTCTCCGAAGCCGCGGCCAACGCCATCGAGCATCCGGTGCACCCCGCCGAGGCGGTGATCAGCGTGGAGGTGGCCATCGAGGATCGGACGGTGACGGCCACCGTGCGCGACAGCGGGCAGTGGCGTGAGTCGACCGGCTCCGGGTTCCGGGGGCGTGGCCTGGCACTGATCAGGGCGCTGGGTGAGCTGTCGGTGCGGCGTACCGACGAGGGCACCGAGGTGACCCTGCGCCGGGAGCTGCGGAGCTGAGCGTGCGCCCGGCGGCGGCCGGTCGTCGTCTCAGGTGGGCCGGAGCCAGTTCTGCTCGCCCAGACCGGAGATCTCCAGCACCCGGCGGACCTGCCGCGACGGCAGGACGGTGAGCGCGCCCGAGAACTGCTGGGCGAGCCGGACCAGGGCGTGGATGGCGGCCGAGTCGAAGAAGGTGACGGCGCTCAGGTCGAGGGTGATCCGCTCGGCGGGCTCGCGCAGCGCGGCCTGGAGCATGGTGTCGGCCGTTGCCATGTCGACCTCACCGGCCACCACCACCTGGAGGTGGTCACCGTCGATCTCCGCACTGGCGGAGAAGACGGGTGGTGCTCCCCCTTGATCCACGCTGACACCATGGCACAGCCGAACAGGTGGGGCAACAACCCCCTCGGAGCGCCCGTGGCGCGGGTCACCAGCGGCCCCGGCGATAGGCTGGCGGCATGACCGTCCGTCCGCCGCTGACACCAGGCACGCTCTCCCCGACGCGTCCGGTGCCGTCCCAGATCGCCCGACCGGAGTACGTGGGCAAGGAGCGCCCCGTCCAGTGGCGCGGCTCGCACGTGCAGACGCCGGAGACCATCGAGAAGATGCGGGTCGCCAGCCGGCTGGCCGCCCAGGCTACCCAGCTCGCCGGCGAGCACTGCAAGCCTGGCGTGACCACCGACGAGATCGACCGGGTGGTGCACGAGTTCCTCTGCGACCACGGCGCGTACCCGTCGACGCTCGGCTACAAGGGCTTCCCGAAGTCGTGCTGCACCAGCCTCAACGAGGTCATCTGCCACGGCATCCCGGACTCCACCGTGTTGCAGGACGGCGACATCATCAACGTCGACGTGACCGCGTACATCGGCGGGGTGCACGGGGACACCGACGCCACCTTCTGCGTCGGCGCGGTCAGCGAGGAGGCCCGGCTGCTGGTCGAGCGCACCCACGAGGCGATGATGCGCGGCATCCGCGCGGTCGTCCCGGGCCGCCAGATCAACGTGGTGGGCCGGGTCATCGAGTCGTACGCCAAGCGGTTCGGCTACGGCGTGGTCCGCGACTTCACCGGCCACGGCATCGGCGAGGCGTTCCACAGCGGGCTCTACGTGCCGCACTACGACAGCCCGCGGCCCACCGACATCATGGAGCCGGGCATGACGTTCACCATCGAGCCGATGATCACCCTGGGCACCTACCAGTACGACATGTGGGACGACGGGTGGACCGTGGTGACCAAGGACCGCAAGTGGACGGCCCAGTTCGAGCACACCATCGTGGTGACCGACGACGGCCACGAGATCCTGACCCTTCCGTGAGCGCGAGGAACGCAGCGAAGCGGAGTCCCGCAGTCGCGAACGAAGGGCAGGCGCCGTGACCGACACCCCAGCGGCGCTGCGTGAGGCGCACCACGCGGACGTCTCCGGCGGGTGGCTGCGCCCGGCCGTCTTCGGTGCGATGGACGGTCTGGTCACCAACATCGCCCTGATCGCCGGTGTCGGCGGCGGCGGGGTGTCACCCCGCAGCATCGTGCTCACCGGCTCCGCCGGCCTGGTCGCCGGTGCCATCTCGATGGGGCTCGGCGAATACACGAGCGTCCGCTCCGCCAACGAGCAGGTCGCCGCCGAGGTGGCCAAGGAGCGGCGCGAGTTGGAACGGCACCCCGAGGCCGAGGCCCGGGAGTTGGCCGACGCCTGGGTGGCCCGGGGTCTTCCCCGGGACCTGGCGACCCAGGTCGCCGAGGCGGTGCGGCGCGACCCGGAGGAGGCCCTGCGGGTGCACGTCCGCGAGGAGTTGGGCGTCGACCCCGACGACCAGCCCAGCCCGTGGGCCGCGGCGATCTCGTCGTTCCTGTTCTTCTCGGTGGGCGCGCTGGTGCCGCTGCTGAGCTACCTGTTCGGCGCCACCGAGCTGTGGTTGGCACTCGGCGTGGGCGGGCTCGGGCTCTTCGCCGCCGGGGCGGTGGTGGCCCGCTTCACCCAACGCCCATGGTGGACCAGCGGGCTGCGTCAACTGCTGCTGGGCGCCGCGGCCGCCGCCGCGACCTACCTGGTCGGCACGCTGATCGGCGTACCGGCCGGGCTGTGACACCGCTCAACCGCTGAGCAGGTCGTCGATCGTGCCGTCGACCGCCCGACCACGGGCGGCCAGGTCCTCGGCCTGTCGACCGAGCACCACACCCACCTCGGTCATGTCCGCGCCGGCCAGCCCGGTCCGCCGGACGGCGTCACCGGGATCCCGGTAGTAGGTGCGGCTCAGCAGGCCCGTCACCGTGGCCGCCGCCAGCCGGGCCTCACCGAGCATCAGCAGGGCCTGGTCGGTCTCGTACCACTCGGCGAGCCGGGCGGCCCGGGCGTGCGCCGCGCTGCCCCGATACCAGGCCTGCCGGGCCGCGGTGCTGAACTCCGCCGGCCGGGCGCGTGCCAGCCGGCCGAGATGCTCGTCGCGCAGCTTCCGCAACCAGCCGGTCGGATCGTGTAGCGGCTGGGTGGTGACATACCGGTCGGCGGTCAGCGGCCAGAGCGGGGAGATCACCCGGGCCTGGGCCAGGTAGTCCTCGGCGGCGGCCACGGTCAGATCCACCAGGACCCCGTCCACCCGCCGGGTCGCCGGCCGGGGGCCGGCCCGGGGCCGGTACGTGACCACCAGCAGGCCCGCCTCGCGGTCCCCGCCGCCGTCGTCGTCACCGTGCGCCAGCGGCCCGTGCACCGCGACCGCGAGCACGTCGGCCGGGAAACGCCGGCGGACCGCCTCGCCGACCCGTTCCGCGACCGCCCACCGACTGTCGTCGAGGCCCCGACCGACCTCGGTCCGCTCATCGCCTGCGCTCATCCGGCCGCCACGGTGCGCGACCGCAGGGCTCGCCACCCCGGCTCAGTGCTCGCGCTCACGGGACCCGCCTCTGTTCGCGACTGCGCGTCAGCCTAGCCAGCCGACGGAGGACCGGCCGGCGCGCCGCGCCCGGCCGGCACGAGCCGGAAGATGTGGATCTCCCGGCCGCCGGCCCGCCGCACGTACGTGTGGTACGCGGGCCACTCGGTGACCAACAGCTGCCACAGCCGGTCCCGTTCGGCGCCGGACGCCCGCTCGGCCCGCACCGGGATCAGCCGGCCCTTGAACCGCACCTCGGCGGCGGGATCGGCGAGCAGGTTCATCGCCCAGCCGGGGTGGTGGGTCTGCCCCCAGTTGGAGCCGATCACCACGTAGGCGTCGCCGTCGGGCACGTAGAGCAGCGGGTTGCTGCGGGGCTTGCCCGAGCGGCGGCCGGTCGTGGTGATCACCAGGGACGGGATCAGGCCGAGCGCGACCACCCGCCCCCGGGTGAGTCGACCGACCACCCGGTCGGCGGGGACCAGCAGACGTGCGGCGGCGCCGAACCAGCGATGGTGACCGACTCGACGGGTGAGGGTTCCGAGCACTGACACGCGGATCAGTGTGCCGGCTGCCGGCCCCCGCCGGCACCCCCCGTACGCGCCCGGCCCGCCAACCGCGCGGTCACGCCACCGGGCATCAGTCCAACCGGCGTTCGATCGGCAGCCGGGCGCGTGTGAACAGGCCCGCCCCGAGCATCGCCACGATCGGCACCAGGACCAGCACACCGAGCGCGGGCCACGGCACCACGAACGGGTACGAATCGGGTACCGGCCAGTCGTTGGCGTACTGCCGGTTCGCCGAGAACAGCACGATCGCGGCGGTGCCCAGCCCCGCCACGATGCCGAGCACCGAGCCCAGACCGGCGATCACCCCCGCCTGGCAGATCGCCAGCATCCGGCGTAGCGCCGGTGCCGCGCCGACGGCCGCGAGGGTGGTCAGCTCGGCGCGTCCCTCGGCGGCGGCGAGCGCGGTGGCGATCCCGGCCGCACCCATCGTGATGACGCCGGCCGCCGCCGCGAGCAGCAGCAGCAGCGGGGAGATGTCCTGCGGATCGCGGCCGTACTCCACGGACATCGAGAACGTGCCGAAGGGCCGCAGCGCGCTCGCGAACCGTTCCCGCTGCTGCCGGTCCGGCGGAACGGAGGCGCCGAGCACCCATCCGGCCGGTGACCAGGTCAGGCCGAGCTGCCGGGCCGCGGACGCGGAGAGCAGCAGCCGGGACTGGCCGACCGCCCCGCTCAGCGCGTACCCGGGGAAGTCGGCGGCGGCGCCCGGCCGGTCCGTCCCGGAATCCACCTGGTTCACGCGGACGGTCACCAGGCCGTCGTGCAGGTAACGCGGGTCGGTCACCACCACACCCCCGGCGCGCAGCACGGCGGTGGCGGCGGCTGTCGTCGCCGGGTCCGCACCGGTGAGCAACGGCAGTGCGGTCCCGTCGTCCACGCCCGCCTGCACGTAGCCGCCGTCGTAGCTCAGCGGGCCGATCCGACAACGCCGGTCGGCCCGCGCCTGCCGACGGTCCGCGGCAGAGAGGTTGTCCCCGGGCTGCCAGGGGCAGATCTGCGCGGGCGGAAGCACCGGCGCGACATCGCAGTAACCCGCCGCCGCGGGTGCGCAACTCACCGCGTTGACCGGGGCGATCCGGTCGGCACCCAACTGGTCCCGGGCCATGTCGGCGAGCTGGGTCGGCGAGGGCTGCCGGACCGACTCGCCCGCGTAGACGAGCACGTGGCCGGTCGGCAGCATCGGCCGGTAGGCGTGCGAGGTGCGGGCGTCGCTGCTGGCCAGGAACCCGCCGAGCGCCACACTGCTGGCGACCGCTGCCATCACGGCGCAGATGGCGGGCGCGGCGGAGGCGCGGTTGCGGCTGGCGTCGCGCAACGCGATACGCGGTGCCAACGGCAGCACCCGGCCGAGCCGGGCGAGCGCGCCGATCAGCGTGGGCGTGCAGCACACCAGGCCCAACTCGCCGAGGATCAGGCCGGTGAGGATCACCACCGTGGAGGTACGGGCCGCCCCGAACGCCGCCAACCCGGCCCCGACGGCCACCAGCGACAGCCCGAAGGCCAACCAGCGGATCCGGGACACCGGGGGAGTGCGTCGCCCGGCGAGGCCGGCGCTGACGTCCTGCCGCGCGGCGGTCCAGGCCGGCGCCAGCGCGGCGAGTACCCCGGCCAGCACCGCGACCCCACCGAGCAGCAGCAGCGCGATCGGCCAGCAGCGGTACCCACCGAAGCGGGCGTCGAAGATGTACTGCTCCATCAGCGGACGACCGGCGAACGCCGCGCCGACGCCGACCAGCAGACCGGTGGCGGCGCCCAGCACACCCAGCACCACGCCGTCGGCCAGCACGACCCGACGGAGCTGGGCGGCATCCCCGCCGGCCACCGCGACGAGCGCCAGATCCCGCCGGCGGCGGCGGACGCCGACCGCGAAGGCCGGCCCGACCAGCAGCACCACCTCCAGCAGCCCGAGGCCCGCGATCAGCACGCTGGTGCCCAGGTCGGTGGTGTCGCCCCGGTCGACGGGGCCGAACCAGGTCCGCTTCCGTTCGTCGGCCGAGTCGGTCGGAGGACGCATGGCGACCAGCACACCCCGGTCGTTGAGTCGGGACACCAGCGCGGCATCGATGGTGCCGGGCACGTCCGCCAGCCAACTGCTCTCCGGTCCGGGATCGGTCCGTGGCACCGCACCGGGATGCAGCGCCACCACCGGACCGAGATCGTCGGGGAACTCGACCACCCCCACCACGGTGTACGCCCTGCTCCCGTCGGCAAGGGCCACGGCGCGGCCAAGGCGCAGGTCCAGACGGCGCAGCGCCGCCGGGCTGACCGCGACCTCACCGGGCTGCTCGGGCGCCCGGCCCGCGCGGAAGCGCACCAGCCCCCGGGCCAACGGGTCGCCGAGGTCCAGCACCCGCCCCTGCACGTCCTCGTCGTGGTGTCGGCCCCGCAGGGTCAGCGGAATGCCGGTGCGCACCTCGGTGACCCGACTGCCCGGCCCGAGCAATGCGCTCACCTGGGCGGAGGTGGCTCGGGCCACGGGTGGCCGCTCGCTGTCCCAGGTGGACCAGCTGTCCCCCCACTCGTCCTGTTGCACCGGGGTGTCCGAGATCCAGCGCAGCTCCGCGTCGGCCACGCCGAGCCGGCGATCCACCTGTTCCCGGGGAGTCAACTCGGCCATGTCGTAGCTGGCGGCCAGGAAGGCCAGCACCGCCACCGGGAGGGCGATCATCGCGAGCACCAGGGCGGTCCGGCGCCGCGCCCGCCGGGACTCCCGCCGGGCGATCCGCAACGCCGCCCGCCACGAGCCGGTCAGCTCGGCGAGGCGACGACGACCGACCCGGACCGGTGGCGCGCCCGGTCCCGACGCGGCGGTGTCGGGTCGGGCAGGTGCCCACCTGGTCCGGCGGACCGTCACCGCTCGCTACCGGACAGCAGCTGTTCGACGCTGCCCAGCGGCGCGGTCGTGTCGACGAGTACGCCGTCGCGGAGGAACACCACCCGGTCGGCCCAGCCGGCGTGTCGGGACTCGTGGGTGACGAGCACTCCGGCGGCCCCCGCGTCGATCCGGCGGCGCAGGAGGTGCAGCACCGCCTCGCCGGTCTGCGAGTCCAGGGCACCGGTGGGCTCGTCGGCGAGCACCAGCCGGCGGTCGCCCACCAGCGCGCGGGCGATGGCCACCCGCTGCTGCTGCCCGCCGGAGAGCTGGTCGGGGAAGCGGTCACCCAGTGCGGGCAGGCCCACCTCGGTGAGCGCGGCCATGGCCAGCGCCCGGGCCTGGCGTCCGCCGGCGCCGTCGAGTTCCAGGGGCAGCGCCACGTTCTCCAGCGCGCTCAGGCTGCCCAGCAGGTTGAGCTGCTGGAAGATGTAGCCGATCCGGCGGCGGCGCAGCTGAGCCAGCCCGCGCCGGTCCAGCGCCCCGAGCGGTTGCCCCTCCACCCGGACCTCCCCGCCGGTCGGGCGGTCCAGCCCGCCGGCGAGGGCCAGCAACGTCGACTTGCCGGAGCCGGACGGACCCATCACGGCGACCAGCTCGCCGGGCCGGACGACCAGGCTGACCCCGCGCAGCGCGTGCACCGCAGCCGGTCCGGCGCCGTGGGTGCGGTGGACGGCGCGTAGCTCCAGCACCGCGTCGTCCGACCCGCTCACCGTCGCGCCTCCTCGCCGGCCCACCGGGACGCGTCCCGCGCGTCGGCGTCACCCGGCCGGGGTGGGAGAGGTGCCGCGCCGCTGGGCTGGTGCCGCACCAGACTTGTCTCGCAGTGGTCCAGCCAACGGACCTCGGCCTCGGCCTGGAACACCATCGAGTCCAGCACGAGGCGCCAGGGCAGGTCCTCCGGCCGGTTGCTGACGTACTTCAACCGGGTCAGCTCCTGCAACGCCCGCATCGTCGCGCTCCGCTGGGCCTGTACCACCGAGCGGACATCCACCCCGGGGGTGGTCAGCGCCAGCGCCAGCTTGATCGCCAACTCGTCGCGGGGCCGATCGTTGCGGCTGACCGGGGTGGCGAACCAGAGCGCCAGATCCGCTCGGCCGGCGTCGGTGATCTCGTACGGGCGCTGCCCGGCCTCGCTCTCCGGCAGCGGGCGGACCAGACCATCGCGTTCCAGCCGGGACAGGGTGGTGTAGACCTGCCCGATGTTCAGCGGCCAGGTCGAGCCGGTCGACTCCTCGAACGCGGCGCGCAGCTGGTAGCCGTACATCTGGCCGCGTTCGAGCAGGGCGAGCAACCCGTGACGGATGGACATGGCAACGGAGTATGCATACCTGGTATGCGCTCCGCAACCGGAGGGCAACGGTTCAGGTGGGCCGACCGGGAAACGGGACAGTCAGCGGGGTCGTCCCGGCCGTCTTGCGCCACCGGGTGGCCCGTACCGCGTACTCGACGAGGGCGGCCAGCGCCTGGTCCCGGTCGGCGCCGGTGGTGGACGCCAGAGCCGCTCGCCAGTGCGCGGCCGTGCGCTCCTCCACCTCGGCGGCGAGCCGCAGGGCGCTGGCCCGGTCGGTGACCGGGAACGGCAACGCGTAGCCGGCGCGGTCCGGCGGCACGACGCCACCGGCCGCGCTCAGTTGCACCACGAGCATGTCGCGTCGGCTGCGGTGGGCGGCCTCGGCCTGGTGAGCGGCCTCCCGTGCCGCCCCGGTGAGTCGGACCCCGATCCGCCCGTAGGCGTAGATGGCCGCGTACTCGGCGGACAGGGCGGCGGCGAGCGCCTCCCCGGTGGACGGCTGCCTCACTTCAGTGCCTCCTGGTGGGTGGCGCGGGCGGCGGCGATCGACCCGAGCAGTGCGGCTCGTTCCGCGCTGGCCGCGGCGCAGGCGGCGGTGGCGGACTGCTGGGCGGCCTTCTCCAGGGCGCGCAGGGGGGCGAGCGTGTTCACCAGGTCGACCGCCGGAGCGGCGACCGCGGTGGGCAGGGCGACGCCGATCACCCGGGCCAGCTCGGTGGCGTGCGCGGTGTGCGCCTCGGCGATCGGGCCGAGCCGGTCGGCCAGGTCGGGATGCGCGGCCACGTGGTTCTGGTACGCCGCGGCGAGCCCGAGTGCCTCGTCCACCATCGGCCGCAGCGGGTCCGGTGGTGGCGCCGGCTCGTCGTCACGGTCGAAAAGATCACAGCCGGTCAGCGGCACCGCGGCACCGCCGAGCGCCAGCAGTGCCCCGGCACGCAGGAGCTTTCGCCGGGAATGTCTGGATGCCTGGTCGCGCTGTGTCGTTCTGCCGGTCCCCACCCGGCAAGTCAACACCATCCCCACCGGTCCGGGGACCACCGACGTCGGTGCGCCGCCCGGCCCGCCGCCGGGCAGGCGCGTTACGCTCTGCGCAGCCACCGGCGCGTCCGCTCCGGTGGTGCGCCGGCATGTCGGGACGACCGATCACCGTCGACCAGGGAGAGGGTGCGGAGATGACGCAGCGTGGCCGTGCCACCAGGTCGACGGGGCGACCCCGCGATGCCGTGGGTCCCCGTGGTGGTGATCTCGCGGCGCGACGCACACGGTTGCGGGCCGTGATCGAGCCCGTGGTCAACGACGCCGGCTACGACCTGGAGGACCTGTCGATCTCCCGGGCCGGTCGCCGGCACGTGGTGCGGGTGATGGTCGACGCCGACGGCGGGATCGACCTGGACGCGGTCGCGGTCGTCTCCCGCGCGGTCTCGGCCGCGCTGGACGCCGCCGAGGAGACCGGTGGCGACATCGTCGCCGGGGAATACCAGCTCGAGGTCAGCTCGCCGGGCGTCGACCGGCCACTCACCCTGCCCCGCCACTGGCGGCGCAACGTGGGCCGGCTGGTCAAGGTCACCGCCCGGGGCGCGGCCGCGTTGCCCGGCCAGCGCGGCGAGCAGCCGACCGGAGACCGTCAGCTGACCGGCCGGGTGGTCGCGGCCGACGACGAGGGCGTGCAGCTGGAGACCGGGGAGGGCCGAACGTCCTGGGCGTACGCCCAGCTCGGCCCCGGCCGCGTGCAGGTCGAGTTCACCCGGCTCGCCGAACTCGGCGAGGTGGACGAGGAGTTCGACGACGCGGACGACTCCGACGACATTGACGATTCAGACGACATCGACGACGAAGATGATGTGGAGGACGAGGAGAGGTGAACATCGACCTCGCGGCGCTGCGCGCACTCGAGCGCGAGCGGGAGATCCCGTTCGACACGATTCTCGCGGCGATCGAGACCGCGTTGCTGACCGCCTACCGGCACACCGATGGCGCCGAGCCGCACGCCCGGGTGGAGATCGACCGTAGGTCGGGCGCCGCCCTGGTGTACGCGCAGGAGATGGACGCCGACGGCAGCCTGGTGCGGGAGTGGGACGACACCCCGCACGACTTCGGCCGGATCGCCGCCATGACCGCCAAGCAGGTGATTCTCCAGCGCCTGCGGGAGGCCACCGACGAGGTGCACTTCGGCGAGTACGTGGGCCGCGAGGGCGACCTGGTCACCGGCGTGGTGCAGGCCCACGAGACGCGTACCGAGAAGGGCATCGTCAGCGTCGACCTCGGCAAGCTGGAGGGCGTGCTGCCGCAGTCCGAGCAGGTCCCCGGCGAGCGGTACGCCCACGGTGAGCGGGTCCGCTGCGTCGTGGTGCACGTCGCCAAGGGCATGCGCGGGCCGCAGATCACCCTGTCCCGGTCGCACCCGGCGCTTGTCAAGAAGCTGTTCGCGCTGGAGGTGCCGGAGATCGCCGACGGCACGGTGGAGATCGGGGCGATCGCGCGTGAGGCAGGTCACCGTACGAAGATCGCCGTCCGCTCCACCACCCCCGGGGTGAACGCCAAGGGCGCCTGCATCGGCCCGATGGGCCAGCGGGTACGCGCCGTGATGAGCGAACTGCACGGCGAAAAGATCGACATCATCGACTGGTCGGATGACCCGGCCACCTTCGTCGGTAACGCGTTGTCGCCCGCCAAGGCGCTTCGGGTCGAGGTGGTCGACCTGGCCGGTCGGGCCGCCCGGGTGACGGTCCCCGACTTCCAGCTCTCCCTCGCGATCGGCCGGGAGGGGCAGAATGCCCGACTCGCGGCCCGATTGACCGGTTGGCGGATCGACATTCGGTCGGATGCGGAGCAGACCGCTCCCGCCGCGCGTGCGGCAGCTGATCACGTGCGGGAGCCGGGCGGAGCGATCTCGGGCAGCTAGGGGTAGACTTCTTCCAGTGGTACGACGCGCAACGCCGGAACGCACCTGTGTGGGTTGCCGGCAACGTGCGCCGGCCAGCGAATTGCTGCGGATCATCGCGGTTCGGGACGAGGCTGGTCTCAGTCTCCGACCTGATCCACGCCGCAGGCTGCCGGGTCGGGGAGCGAACATGCACCCGGATCCGGCCTGCTTCGCGCTGGCGGTGCGTCGCCGCGCCTTCGGGCGTGCGCTGCGCATCACCGAGGTCCTTGACCACGGTGTGCTGGCGGAGCACGTCGATGCGCCAACCACTACGTCCGGTCAGCCCGACCGGGCGAGGGTCGCTAGCAGGGTAGGACGACCGACATGAGCACACGATGAAGTCCCTGAAATGACCAGGCTTCAAGTGCACGAGTGAGGTCGCTGCGGGTGCTGCCCGCACGACCTCGGAGTGAGGAGTGCAGTGGCAGGCAAGGCCCGCGTACACGAGCTTGCAAAAGAGCTCGGGGTCGAGAGTAAGACCGTTCTCGCCAAGCTGAAGGAAATGGGCGAGTTCGTGAAGTCCGCGTCCAGCACCGTCGAGGCGCCCGTCGCCCGACGGCTGCGTAACGCATTCGTCGCGTCCACCGGTGCTCCGGCACCGGCCGCCGCCCCGTCGGCGCCCGCGTCGACGCCGGCTTCCAACCCGACCCCGACGCTGTCCCCGACCCCGGGCGCGCCGCGGGTCTCGGCCAAGCCGATGCCGCCTCGGCGGCCGGCCGCGCCGGCACCCGGCCCGAAGCCGAAGGGTCCGGTGCCTGGTGCGCCGCAGCCCGCGGCTCCGGTCGCCAAGCCGGCGAGTGCCCACGACATCGAGGTGGCGGCCGCCGAGGCGCGTGCCGCCGCGCTGAAGGCTGAGCAGGAGGCCGCGGTCAAGGCCGCACAGGCCGCCCGCCAGCAGCAGCGGGACAACCCCGTCCGCCGGGAGCCTCCGGCCGACGGCGGCAACCGTCCCGGTCCTCGGCCGGGTCCCGCCGCGATGCCGCCCCGTCCGGGTTCGCCGGCTGCTCGTCCGAGCACGCCGGCTCCGGGTCCGGGTGCGCGTCCCGGTGGTCGCCCACCGGCGCGCGGCGCCGGTAACAACCCGTTCGGCATCCAGGGTGGCCAGCAGCAGCGGCCCCCGGCCGCCGGTGCGGGTGGTCCCCGGCCCAACAGCCCGGCGGGCATGCCGCCGCGGCCGAGCCCGAACTCCATGCCTCCGCGGCCCAGCCCGGCTTCCATGCCGAGCCAGCGTCCGGCTGCCGGTCGTCCCGGTCCTGGTGGCGCTGGTCGCCCCGGTGGCGGTGGCGCTGGTCGTCCCGGTGGTGGTGGCGGCGGTGGCTTCCGTGGCGGTCCCGGCGGTGGCGCCGGCGGCGGTGGCGGTTACCGCGGTGGCCCTGGTGGCGGCGCGGGTGCCGGCGGTGGCGGTGGCTACCGTGGCGGTCCCGGCGGCGGTGGCGGTGCTCCCGGTGGCGGTTTCCGTCCGGGTGCTCCCTCCGGTGGCGGCGGTCGTCCGGGTGCGGGTGGTCGTGGCCGTGGCGGCGGCGCCGCGGGTGCCTTCGGGCGTCCGGGTGGCCGGCCGACGCGCGGTCGCAAGTCCAAGAAGCAGCGCAGACAGGAGTTCGACAACCTGTCGGCTCCGACCATGAGCTCGGGTGCTCCCCGGGGTCAGGGTCAGATCGTGCGGCTCTCCCGTGGCGCCTCGCTGTCGGACTTCGCCGACAAGATCAACGCCAACCCGGGTTCGCTGGTCCAGGAGATGTTCAACCTGGGCGAGATGGTCACCGCGACCCAGTCCTGCTCTGACGACACCCTGCAGCTGCTGGGTGAGCACCTGGGCTTCGACATCCAGATCGTCAGCCCGGAGGACGAGGACCGCGAGCTGCTCGCGCAGTTCAACATCGACCTCGACGCGGAGGTGGCCGAGGAGCGTCTGGTCAGCCGTGCGCCGGTGGTGACCGTCATGGGTCACGTCGACCACGGTAAGACCAAGCTGCTCGACGCCATCCGTAAGGCGAACGTCGTGGCCGGTGAGGCGGGTGGCATCACCCAGCACATCGGTGCGTACCAGGTGCACGTTCCGCACGATGGTGTGGACCGCGCGGTGACCTTCATCGACACCCCGGGTCACGAGGCGTTCACCGCCATGCGTGCTCGTGGTGCCCAGGTGACGGACATCGTGATCCTGGTCGTCGCGGCCGACGACGGCGTGATGCCGCAGACCATCGAGGCGTTGAACCACGCCAAGGCGGCCGACGTGCCGATCGTGGTCGCGGTCAACAAGGTCGACAAGCCGGAGGCCAACCCGGACAAGGTCCGCCAGCAGCTGACCGAGTACGGCCTGGTCGCCGAGGAGTACGGCGGCGAGACCATGTTCGTCAACGTGGCCGCCAAGCCGGGCATCGGCATCGAGGAGTTGCTCGAGGCTGTCCTGCTGACCGCCGACGCGTCGCTGGAGCTGACCGCTCCGATCGACGGGCCGGCGCAGGGTGTGGCCATCGAGGCGCACCTGGACAAGGGCCGCGGTGCGGTGGCGACGGTGCTCGTGCAGAAGGGCACCCTGCGGGCCGGCGACTCGATCGTCGCTGGTGGGGCCCACGGCCGGGTCCGGGCCATGCTCGACGAGAACGGCAACCAGCTCTCCGAGGCTGGGCCGGCGCGTCCGGTCATGGTTCTGGGTCTGACCGCACCGCCCGGTGCGGGTGACACGTTCCTCGCCGCGGCGGACGACCGCACGGTGCGGCAGATCGCCGAGCAGCGGCAGGCACGGCGGCGGGCGGCGGCATTCGCCAACTCCCGTGGTCGGGCCACTCTTGAGACGCTCATGGAGCAGCTCAAGGAGGGCGAGAAGACGTCGCTCAACCTCATCCTCAAGGGTGATGTCTCCGGTTCGGTGGAGGCCCTGGAGGACGCGCTGTTCAACCTCGACATTCCCGAGGAGGTCCAGCTCAAGGTCCTCGACCGGGGCGTCGGCGCGATCACCGAGAGCAACGTCATGCTCGCGAGCGCCTCGTCCGAGCCGGTCACGATCATCGGCTTCAACGTGCGGGCCTCGAACAAGGTCCGTGAGATGGCCGACCGCGAGGGCGTGGAGATCCGGTACTACACCGTCATCTACCAGGCCATCGAGGAGATCGAGGCAGCGCTCAAGGGCCTGCTCAAGCCGGAGTACGAGGAGGCCGAGCTGGGCAGCGCGGAGATCCGCGACGTCTTCCGCTCGTCCAAGATCGGCAACATCTCCGGTTGCATCGTCCGGTCGGGCGTCATCCGACGCAACGCGAAGGCTCGCCTGCTTCGGGACGGGACGGTCGTGGCGGACAACCTCACGATCACCTCGCTCAAGCGGTTCAAGGACGACGCCACCGAGGTCCGCGAGGGCTTCGAGTGCGGTCTGACCCTGGGTGGTTACAACAACGTCCAGGTCGGCGACGTCATCGAGACCTTCGAGATGCGGGAGAAGGTTCGCGCCTGATCCGGCAGTGACACGCTGATCAAGGGGTTTACGCCGAACGGCGTAAACCCCTTGATCATGCGGGGTGGGTTGGCGGTATCGTCCGGGGCGATGTTCACCGGAACCGCGGTCTTCGACCTGCTGCTGCCGGGCGACTCCCGGTCGCTCAAAGCCAAGAGATCATATGTACGGCCGATCGTGGCGGCGTTGCGCCGCTTCGAGGTGTCGGCCGCCGAGGTGGGTGCGCTCGACCTGCATGGTCGAGCGCAGCTCGCGGTGGCCGTGGTGGCCGCCGAGACGGCGCACGTCCGCGAGGTGCTCGACTCCTGTGAGCGCCTGGTGGCCGGTCGCCCCGAGGTCGAGTTGCTGTCCGTTCGGCGCCGGCTGTACGGCGTGGACGACGACTGACCCCGGAGCCGGCTGTGCCGGGCGACCGGTGCGGTCGCGAAGGTAGTGTTCGAGATGTTGGCCGGTCGGCCGGCGACCCCCCGGGTCGCCGGGTCGACCGGGAGCAGGACGCCGTGGAGGTGGCGAGATGTCTGATCCGGCCAAGGTACGCCGGCACGCGGAACGGGTGCGTGAGCTGGTCGCGTCGGTGGTGCGGAGCCAGATCAAGGACCCGCGGCTCGGGATGATCACCATCACCGACGCCCGGATCACCGCGGACCTGCGTGACGCGACGGTCTTCTACACCGTGCTCGGTGACGCGGTGGCCCAGGCGGACACCGCCGCGGCGCTGGAGAGCGCCAAGGGGTTGCTGCGCAGCACGGTCGGCAAGGCCCTCGGGCTGCGTCACTCGCCGACCCTCACGTTCGTCCTCGACGACGTGCAGGACCAGGTCAAGCACATCGACGACCTGCTCGCCGCCGCCCGTAACGCCGACGCCGAGGTGCAGCGGCTGGCCGCCCAGGCGAAGTACGCGGGTGAGGCGCAGCCGTACCGGGTCGACGACGAGACCGATGAGGGCGACGACGCGGACGAGGCCGATCCGGCCACCGACGTGCCGGACGCCGCGCGGGGTGGGGAAACGCGGTGACCAGCACCGCCAGCGTCCCGCTCGCCGGGGCGGCCGGGGTCGGCCCGGCCGAGATGGACTGGGCTGCGGCCGAGGCGCTGGTGCGGGCTGTCCCGCCGGGTGGCCGGGTGCTGCTGATCTGCCACATCAACCCGGACGGTGACGCGCTGGGCAGCATGCTCGGCTTCGGGCTGGGCCTGCGGCAGTTCGGCCTCCGCGAGGTGCAGGCGACCTTCCCCGGGCCGCCGGAGGTGCCCGACCCGTTCCGGGGGTTGCCCGGGTTGGACCTGTTGGTCCCGGCGGACACCGCCGACCCGGCGCCGGACCTGGTGATCTGCTTCGACGCGGCGAGCGAGTCGCGCCTCGGTGAGCTGGCCGGGCGGTTGTCGTCGGCGGGGGCGGCGCTGGTGCTCGATCACCACGCCTCGAACTCCGGCTTCGGCACCGTCAACCTCGTGGACCCGGGCGCCGCGGCGACGTCGGTGGTGGCGGAGCAACTGCTGGCCCGGCTCGGGGTCGTGGTGGATCCGGCCATCGCGGAGTGCCTCTACGTGGCGCTGACCACGGACACCGGCTCGTTCCGGTTCGCGGCGACCACTCCGGCGGTGCACCAGATGGCTGCCCGGTTGCTGGCCACCGGCATCTCGCCCGGAGACATCTCCCGCCGGGTCTTCGACACCCGGCCCTTCGGTGCGGTGCGTCTCTTCGGCGAGGTGCTCGGCCGGGCGCGGCTGGAGTTGGCCGCCGCCGGCGGCCGGGGGTTCGTCTGGACCTTCGCCACGCTCGAGGATCTGGCCCGGCACGACCAGCGGCCGTACGTCCTGGAGGCGCTGATCGACTCGGTGCGCTGCACGGCCGAGGCGGATGTGAGCTGTGTGGTCAAGCAGACCACGCCCGGCGAGTGGGCGGTGTCGATGCGCAGCAAGGGCGCGGTGGACGTCAGCCGGGTCGCGGTGGCGCTGGGCGGTGGTGGCCACCGGTTCGCGGCGGGGTTCACCGGTCGGGGCACCGTCGAGCAGGTGGTCGAGTCGATCCGCGGCCAACTGGACGCGGCGTTGCTCCACCCCGACGCCTGACGGCGACGTTCGTCGTCATCGATAGCCCGGTCCGGAAGGATCAGGGTCAACTCCGGGGAGTGTCGGTCTTCCCGCGCTCGGTGAGACCGGGAAGAATTGCGGGATGGAGCAGCCGCACGACCTCACCGTGGAGGCCCCCCGTGCCTGGGACCGGCCCGCCGTCTCCGTTCCCGTCCTCGTCTGCCTGTCGCTCGTCGGTGGTCGGTTCGCGTCGTTCTCCACCGAGGCGAATCTGTTCACCATTGGCACCGGCGGGGTGCTGATCTGGCTCGGTCTGAGCAATCGGGTGCCCCGCCGACCGGCGCCGCGCCGGCTGGGCTCGGGAGCGGTCTGGTGGGCGGTGCCGGTGGTGGTCTTCGGGGTCTTCGAGGGCGTGACGTTCGTGCTGGCCGCCGGTGACGACTTTCCCACCTTCTCCCGGCTGGCCGATCCTCTCCTGGAGGATCATCTGACCCGGTCGGCGGTGTGGTTCGCCTGGCTGGCCGCCTTCTGGGGGCTGGTGCGTCGATGATGCGGGCGTTCGCCATCGGCGGTTTCCTCACCGCGTTGGTGCTCTTCGCGGTGGTCGAGTGGATGGCCCGGCGGGAGGGTTCCCGGATCCCCACCCTGGGCGAGGTCTGCGCGTACGTGATGCGCTACGAGGTCGGCTCGGTGCCGGTGGGCCGGATCGGTCTGTTCGGGTTCTGGTGGTGGCTGGGCTGGCACTTCCTGGCCCGCTGAGCCGGGTCGCCGCTTGTCCACATGGCGGGAACCGGGAGCAGCATATGGACCTGAACGATAACTTGGGTGAAGGCCGGGCGCCGCGTAGCGGTGCAGGTCATGGGTGGTGGCGCCACACCTCGTGCTGCCTCCCTCCAGGGTCGGATCGACCCGGGCTCACGCTGCCCAGTCGGCTGCTCCGGTAATCCCGGACCGCCGTGGGGCGCGCAGCACGATCGCCCGCGAGGGCCGCCGCGTGTCGGTGGCTCGCTCCCTGGAAGGACCACCACCATGCCGAACAAGCCCAAGCCCGAGACCACCGACGACGCCCGCGAGCAGGCCCGCCGCGCGCTGCAGACCTCGATGGACACCCGGCAGTGAGCCAACCCGTCCGGCGGTGACGCTCGGCGTCGACGAATCCGGGTGCGGCCCACCGAGGGAGTAAGCCCGCGGCGGGATTGCGATCCTTACCGCGCTCGTGCCAGGATCGGCGGCGATGAGCCAGATCGCCGCCACCCACCGAACCGCCTCGCCGCGGCGGATCGCCAGCCTCGCCCTGCCGGCCCTCGTGGTGCTCGCCGCCGAGCCGCTCTACGTGCTCGTCGACACGGCGGTGGTCGGGCACCTCGGCCGGGTGCCGCTCGCCGCGCTCGCCGTCGGTGGCACGGTGATGACGCTCACCGCGTGGGTCGGCACCGTTGTCGCGTACGGCACCACCGGGCGCGCGGCCCGCCGCTTCGGCGCGGGTGACCGGGCCGCCGCGGTGGCCGAGGGAGTCCAGTCGTCCTGGCTGGCGTTCGGTGTCGGTCTGCTGATCGCGATCGGCATGCAGGTCGGCGGAGGTGCGCTCGCGCGTACCCTCGCCGGTGGAACTGGCGACGTGGCCGACGCCGCCGCGCACTGGTTGCGGATCGCGGCCCTCGGCGCCCCCGGCCTGCTGCTCGCCGCCGCCGGCAACGGCTGGCTGCGCGGCGTGCAGGACACTCGCCGCCCGTTGTTCTTCGTGCTCGGTCCCAACCTGCTGTCCGCGCTGCTCTGCCCGCTGCTGGTCTACCCCGGCGGCCTGGGCCTGATCGGCTCGGCGGTGGCCAACGTCGTCGCGCAGACGCTCTGCGGGGCGCTGTTCGCCGCGGCGCTGGTCGCCGAGCGGGTGTCGCTGCGGCCCCAGCCCCGGGTGATCCGCCAGCAGTTGGTGCTCAGCCGCGACCTGCTGATCCGTGGCCTGGCGTTCCAGGCCAGCTTCCTCTCCGCGACCGCTGTCGCCGCCCGCTTCGGCGCCGCCGCCGTCGGCGCCCACCAGATCGCCCTGCAACTCTGGTTCTTCACCGCGCTGGTGCTCGACGCCCTCGCGATCGCCGCCCAGTCCCTGGTCGGTGCCGCGCTCGGCGCCGGCGACGACGCGGGCGCCCGGGCGCTCGCCCGCCGGATCGGGCTGCTCGGCGGCGTCTGCGGCGTCGCCTTCGCGCTTGTCGTGGCCGCCGGCGCGGGCGTCGTACCGTCGTGGTTCAGCTCCGACGAGGGGGTACGCGACCAGGCCATGGTGGCCTGGCCGTGGTTCGTCGCCATGCTGCCCCTGGCCGGGGTGGTGTTCGCCCTCGACGGCGTGCTGATCGGCGCGGGCGACGTGCGTTACCTGCGCAACCTCACCATCGTGGCGGCGCTCGGCGGCTTCCTGCCGGCCATCTGGCTGGCCTACGTGCTCGACCTCGGGCTGGGCGGCATCTGGGCCGGGCTCACCCTGTTCGTGGCGATCCGGCTGGTCGCCCTGCTGCTGCGCCTGCGCAACGGCAACTGGGCGGTGCCCGGGGCCGTCCGCTGACCCACGTGCCCATCTGGCAGGCTTGGCCGACGTGAGCACCGATGGTCTGATCGTGGTCGACAAGCCCGGCGGCATGACGTCGCACGACGTGGTGGCACGCATCCGCCGACTGGCGAAGACCCGACGGGTGGGGCACGGCGGCACCCTCGACCCGATGGCGACAGGTGTGCTGGTGATCGGCGTCGGCCGGGCCACCCGGCTGCTGACGTACGTGATCGGCGCGGGCAAGAGCTACACCGGCACCATCCGGCTCGGGCAGTCCACCGTCACCGACGACGCCGAGGGCGACGTGACCGCCACCATGCCCGCCGACCAGGTCAGCGACGAGGCGATCAGGTCCGCGCTGGCCGGGCTGAGCGGCGAGGTCGACCAGGTGCCGAGCGCGGTCAGCGCCATCAAGATCGACGGGCAGCGGGCGTACAAGCGGGTCCGCGACGGGGAGAGCGTCGAACTGCCGGCCCGGCGGGTCACCATCTCCCGGCTGGAGGTGCTGGCGATCCGCCGCACCGAGCCGGACGTGGTGGACGTGGACGTGGACGTGACCTGCTCCTCCGGCACGTACATCCGGGCCATCGCCCGGGACGCGGGCCTGGCACTCGGCGTCGGAGGCCACCTCACGGCCCTGCGCCGCACCGCCGTGGGTGGCTTCGCCCTCGCCGAGGCGGCGACCCTCGACCAGTTGGAGCAGCGCGCCCCGGATGTGGTGAACCTGCCGTTGGACGCGGCGGCCGACCGCTTCTTCCCACGCCGGGAGGCCACTCCCGACGAGGCCCGGGTGCTCGCCCACGGTGGGCCGCTGGACCCGGCCGGCCTCACCGGGCCGTACGCCGTCTTCGGGCCGGCCGGCGGCCTGATCGCTATCGTCAGCGAGCGGGACGGGCGGGCCCGCGCGGAGATCGTGCTCGCCCCGGCCTGACGGCGGGGAGCAGGTCCGCCGGCCCGGGGTCGGCGGTGTCGACCCGCCGGACGGCGGGACAGCAGGAGGGAACGGCATGCAGCGGTGGCGGGGGTACGACGCGGCGCCCGGTGGGTGGGGGCGCTCGGTCGTCACCATCGGCGTCTTCGACGGCGTGCACAAGGGGCACCAGGCGACCATCGGGCACACGGTGGCCCGCGCCCGGGAGTTGGGCGTGCAGTCGGTGGTGGTCACCTTCGACCCGCACCCGGCCGAGGTGGTCCGCCCCGGGTCGCATCCGGCGGTGCTCACCGAGCCGGCCCGCAAGGCGGAACTGATCGAGCAGCTCGGCGTGGACGTGCTCTGTGTGGTGCCGTTCACACCGGAGTTCTCCCGGCTGCCGGCCGAACAGTTCGTGCACGACGTCCTGGTCGAGCACCTGCACGGCGCGCTGGTGGTGGTCGGCAGCAACTTCCGGTTCGGGCACCGGGCGGCCGGCGACGTGGCGCTGCTGGAGCGGCTCGGGCAGACCTTCGGCTTCGGGGTGGAGGGCAGCCCGCTGGTCGTCGAGGACGGCACCGTCTTCTCCTCCACGTACATCCGTTCCTGCGTCGACGCGGGCGACGTCGGCGCGGCCGCCGCCGCGCTCGGCCGCCCCCACCGGTTGGAAGGTGTGGTGGTCCGCGGTGACCAGCGGGGGCGGGAACTGGGCTTTCCCACTGCCAACCTGCTCTGCCACCGGTACGCGGCGGTCCCGGCCGACGGGGTGTACGCGGCCCGGCTGATCCGTCGCGGGCAGCACGAGCCGTTGCTGGCGGCGGTGTCGGTGGGCACCAACCCGACGTTCTCCGGGCGGGAGCGGCGGGTCGAGGCGTACGCGCTGGACTTCACCGGCGACCTGTACGGCGAGCGGCTCGCCCTGGACTTCGTGGCGCACCTGCGCGGTCAGATCCGGTACGACTCGATCGAACCGTTGATCGCCCAGATGAATCAGGACGTCGAACGCACCCGGCGCGCGCTGGCCTGAGCGTCGTGGGGTGACGCCGCCAAGGCCCTTCGCCGGGTGTTACCGGCGAGTGCTGGTAGTCTTGCCGAGACGTCGGGTGACCGGCGTGGGGCCTCGCGTGCCTGCTCGACGCCGCGGGTGCGAGGTACCGGTCCGTTCCCGGTCCATCGGGACGACGGACACCTACTTGATCAACCCATCGAAACAGGGAGAACATGGCGCTCGACCAGGAAGCCAAGGCCAGCATCCGCGCGGAGTACGCGACCGCCGAGGGCGACACCGGTTCGCCGGAGGTTCAGGTCGCGGTCCTCACCAAGCGGATCGCCGAGCTCACCGAGCACCTGAAGGTGCACAAGCACGACCACCACAGCCGCCGTGGGCTGCTGCTGCTGGTCGGCCGTCGCCGTCGGCTGCTCAACTACGTCCAGAAGAAGGACATTGCCCGCTACCGGTCGCTCATCGAGCGGCTCGGCCTGCGCCGGTGACGTGACGGGGGAGTGGCCGACCGGCCGCTCCCCCGTACGGCGTCCCACCTGAAGAAACACGGGCCGCGCGACCACCCGAGAGGGAGCCGGTCAGCGTACCGGTCTCCGGTAGTGGCCCCCGGGAACCCCGGCATCGAGCCGGCCCCCGGGCGCTTCGATCGAAGACCGGCCGGCTGAGCAGCTCCCCGATGTCGTGGGCCCACGACGCGAAGGAGCACGACAGCACATGACCGAGACCAAACTCGGCACCGAATCCCGCACCGCTGTGATCGACAACGGGTCCTTCGGCACCCGCGAGATCACCTTCTCCACCGGCCGGCTGGCTCGCCAGGCCGCCGGTTCCGTCATCGCCCAGTTGGGCGAGACGGTCGTTCTCTCCGCCACCACCGCCGGTAAGCACCCGAAGGAGCAGTTCGACTTCTTCCCGCTGACCGTCGACGTCGAGGAGCGGATGTACGCCGCGGGCCGCATTCCCGGCTCGTTCTTCCGCCGTGAGGGCCGGCCCAGCGAGGACGCGATCCTCACCTGCCGCCTGATCGACCGGCCGCTGCGCCCGTCCTTCGTGAAGGGTCTGCGCAACGAGGTCCAGGTCGTCGAGACCATCCTCGCGCTCGACCCGCAGCACCCGTACGACGTCGTGGCGATCAACGCCGCCTCGATGTCGACCAAGCTCTCCGGCCTGCCGTTCTCCGGCCCGATCGGTGCGACCCGCGTCGCCCACATCGACGGCCAGTGGGTTGCCTTCCCGACCCTGGAGGAGCTGGCTCGCGCCACCTTCGACATGGTCGTGGCCGGTCGCACGCTCGAGGACGGTGACGTCGCGATCATGATGGTCGAGGCGGAGGCCACCCCGAACGCCGTCGCCCTGATCTCGGCCGGCGCCACCGCCCCGACCGAGGAGGTCGTGGCCAGCGGTCTGGAGGCCGCCAAGCCGGCGATCCGTGAGCTGTGCCGCGCGCAGAGCGAGCTGGCCGAGGTCGCCGCCAAGCCGGTCACCGAGTTCCCGGTCTTCCTGGACTACCAGGACGACGTGTACGACGCCGTCTCCGAGCTGGCCCGCGGCGAGGTCGCCGAGGCGATCACCATCGCCGGCAAGGCCGACCGCGAGGAGGCCCTGGACCGGGTCAAGGCCCGTGTCGCCGAGGAGCTGGGCGCTCGGTTCGAGGGTCGGGAGAAGGAGCTCAGCGCCGCCTTCCGGTCGCTCACCAAGTCCGAGGTCCGCAACCGCGTGCTGCGCGAGCAGGTCCGCATGGACGGCCGTGGCCCGCGTGACATCCGGGCGCTGACCGCCGAGGTCGGCGTGCTGCCCCGGGTGCACGGTTCGGCGCTGTTCGAGCGGGGCGAGACCCAGATCCTGGGCGTCACCACGCTGAACATGCTCCGCATGGAGCAGATGGTGGACACGCTGTCCCCCGAGAACCGCAAGCGCTACATGCACAACTACAACTTCCCGCCGTACTCGACCGGGGAGACCGGCCGGGTCGGCTCGCCGAAGCGTCGCGAGATCGGGCACGGCGCGCTCGCCGAGCGTGCGCTGATCCCGGTGCTGCCGTCGCGCGAGGAGTTCCCGTACGCCATCCGGCAGGTGTCGGAGGCGCTCGGCTCCAACGGCTCCACCTCGATGGGTTCGGTCTGCGCGTCGACGCTGGGCCTGCTCTCAGCGGGTGTCCCGCTGAAGGCACCGGTCGCCGGCATCGCGATGGGGCTCATCTCCGACGAGGTGGACGGCAAGACCCAGTACGTGACGCTCACCGACATCCTCGGTGCCGAGGACGCGTTCGGTGACATGGACTTCAAGGTCGCCGGCACCCCGGAGTTCGTCACCGCGCTCCAGCTCGACACCAAGCTCAACGGCATCCCGTCGGACGTGCTGGCTGCCGCGTTGCAGCAGGCGAACGAGGCCCGGCAGGTCATCCTCGGTGTCATGAAGGCCGCGATCGAGGCTCCGGCCGAGATGTCGGACTACGCGCCGCGGGTCACCACCGTCAAGATCCCGGTCGACAAGATCGGCATGGTGATCGGCCCGAAGGGGCAGACCATCAACGCGATCCAGGACGAGACCGGCGCCGAGATCTCCATCGAGGACGACGGCACGATCTACGTCGGCGCCACCAACGGCCCGTCGGCCCAGGCGGCCGTCGACCGGATCAACGGCATCGCCAACCCGACGCTGCCGAAGCAGGGCGAGCGGTTCCTCGGCACGGTGGTCAAGACCGCCGCGTTCGGGGCGTTCATCTCGCTGCTGCCGGGCCGTGACGGCCTGCTGCACATCTCCAAGGTGGGCGACGGCAAGCGGGTCGAGCGCGTCGAGGACTTCCTCAACGTCGGTGACCGGGTCGAGGTCGAGATCGCGGACATCGACGCCCGCGGCAAGATCTACCTCGACAAGGTCCGCCCGGAGGGCACCGAGGCTCCGGCCGCCGGTGAGGCCGCCGCTGGCGACCGGCCGGCTGGTCGGGACCGGGGCGACCGGGCTCCGCGTGACCGTGGCGACCGTGAGCGTGGCGGCGACCGAGGCGGCCGTGGCCCCGAGCGTGGTGGCGAAGGCGGCAACGGTGGCGGCGGCGAGGGTGGCGAGGGCGGCGAGCGTCCGCGCCGCCGGACCCGGCACAGCTGATCGTCGTACCTCGCATCACCCACCCCTCGTCGAACCGGGAGCAAGTCGTGAGTCGGGCCTTCAGTGCGCCGTTTCCACCGGATCGACGGGGGGTGGCTGCGTCCCGGGACACCGGGGCGGGCCGCTCCGGCGGCACCGCCCGCGCGGTGACCCGGACGCTCAGCGACGACCCGCTGGGCGGCACGGTACGACGTACCGTGCTGCCCAGCGGCCTGCGCGTCCTCACCGAGGCGATCCCGACGATGCGCAGCGTCTCGTTCGGCGTCTGGGTGGCGGTCGGCTCCCGCGACGAGACCGGCCCGCAGGCCGGTGCCGCGCACTTCCTCGAGCACCTGCTCTTCAAGGGCACCCACAAGCGCACCGCGCTGGAGATCTCCTCGCAGATCGAGGCGGTGGGTGGTGAGACGAACGCGTTCACCACGAAGGAATACACCTGCTACTACGCGCGGGTGCTGGACGAGGATCTGCCGCTCGCGATCGACGTGATGTGCGACGCGGTCGCCGACTCGCTGTTGGAGCCGGCCGACGTCGAGACCGAGCGTGGCGTGATCCTGGAAGAGATCGCCATGCACGACGACGAGCCCGGTGACGAGGTGCACGACCTCTTCGTCCAGGCCGTCTACGGGGAGCACCCGCTGGGTCGGCTGATCTCCGGCACCGCCGAGACGGTCACGCCGATGACCCGCAAGCAGATCCAGAGTTTCTACCGGGGCCGCTACACCGCGCCGCAGATCGTCATCGCCGCCGCCGGCAACCTGGACCACGCCACGGTCGTGAAGATGGTCCGCCAGGCCGTGCGGGGCACCCCACTGGACAGCGACCCGGCCACCCCGGCGCCGCACCGCGCGGCCACCCCGGCGGTACGCACCAAGCCGGCGACCACCCTGGTGGAGCCGAAGGAGACCGAGCAGGCGCACGTCATCCTCGGCTGCCCCGGCATCGACCGCCTCGACGATCGGCGCTTCGCCCTCGGGGTGCTCAACAACGTGCTCGGCGGTGGCATGTCCAGCCGCCTGTTCCAGGAGATCCGCGAGCAGCGCGGCCTGGCGTACTCGGTCTACTCCTACGCCAGCCAGTACGCCGACACCGGCCTGTTCGCCGTCTACGCCGGCTGCGCACCGGGCAAGGTGGACGAGGTGCTGGCCCTGACCCGCGCCGAGCTGGCCCGGGTCGCCGCCGACGGGTTGACCGAGGCGGAGGTGGCCCGCGGCAAGGGGATGAGCAAGGGCTCGTTCGTGCTCGGCCTGGAGGACACCGGTTCCCGGATGAGCCGACTGGCCAAGGGTGAGCTGCTCTACGGCGACCTGATGCCGGTGGACGAGCTGCTCCGCCGGGTCGACGAGGTCACCGTGCAGGACGTGAACGTCCTCGCCGCCGAGCTGCTCAGCCGGCCCATGTCGCTGGCCGTGGTCGGCCCGTTCGGCGCGGGCGACTTCACCGTCTGAGGGCTGCCCGGTCAGTGGTCCGGGTCGGGTCCGGCCCGAAGGGCACGTCCCGATTGGGATAGGTTGTGCCCCGTGACTGACGAGCAGGGAAAGACCCCGGCCGAGCCGCTGCGGGTCGGCGTGCTGGGTGCGCGCGGCCGGATGGGCATCGAGGTCTGCAAGGCGGTCGACGCCGCCGACGACCTCGATCTGGTCGCCGCCATCGACCAGGGTGACGACCTCTCCGCCGCCTCCGGCGCTGACGTGGTCGTCGACTTCACCACCCCGGACGTCGTCATGGACAACCTCCGGTGGTGCGTCGAGCAGGGCATCAGCGCGGTGGTCGGCACGACCGGCTTCACCGAGCAGCGGCTGGAGCAGGTGCGCGGCTGGCTGGCCGACAAGCCCGAGGTGGGTGTGGTGATCGCCCCGAACTTCGGCATCGGCGCGGTGCTGATGATGCAGTTCGCCGCGCGGGCCGCCCGGCACTTCGAGTCCGTCGAGATCATCGAGCAGCACCACCCGGGCAAGCTGGACGCGCCCAGCGGCACCGCCACGCACACCGCCCGAAAGATCGCCCAGGCCCGCGCCGACGCCGGCCTCGGCCCGGTCCCGGACGCCACCAAGGACGAGGTGCCGGGTGCGCGCGGCGCCGACATCGGCGGGGTACGCGTGCACGCGGTGCGCGCCAGCGGACTCGTCGCCCACCAGGAGGTGCTCTTCGGCACCACCGGCGAGACGCTCACCATCCGGCACGACTCGTACGACCGGGTGTCGTTCATGCCGGGCGTGCTGCTGGCCGTCCGCGCGGTGCGCAACCGCCCCGGCCTCACCGTCGCCCTGGACGCGCTGCTCGACTGACCGGTCCGTTCCACGACCTCCGGAGCGGGCGGCGACTCGCGGTATCAGCGCTGACCCGTGACCGGTGCGGTCTCCTCAGGCTGGGCTGGCTCGGCATCGACCGACGCGTAGGGCGGCACCGACCGGAACGCCAACGCGGCGACCACGGCGAGCCCGAGCAGCAGGACGGCACCGGCGGTGGCCGTCACGACCAGCCCACTCGTGTAGGCCGCCCGAGCGGCGTCGACAAGTGCGGCACCGACCCCGCTCGGCACCTCACCGGCCACCGTCACCGCCCCGGCCAGCCCGTCGCGGGCCCGGGCCGCCGCCTCGGCGGACAGCCCCGCGGGCAGCGCCGGACCCAGCTCGGCACGGTAGACGGCGGCCCCCACGCTGCCCAGTACCGCCACACCCAGCGCGATGCCCAACTCGCCGCTGGTCTCGGACATCGACGCTGCCGAGCCGGCCCGCTGAGGCGGGGCCGACCCCACGATCAGGTCGGTGACCAGGGCCGACGGCAGTGCGATCCCGACCGAGGCGACGACGAAGGCGACCAGGACGACGAGGAGGGCGTGGTCGCCCTCCACCCCGGTGAGGAGCAGGAAGCCCGCCGCCGTGACCAGTTGCCCGACGGCCATGACGTGCCCCGGCCGGAACCGGCGGGCCAGCAACGGCGCCAGGGTGGTCGCACCGATCATCGCCACCGCCTGCGGCACCAGCAGCAGCCCGGCGCGCAGCGGCGTCAGCCCCTCGACCAGTTGCAGCCATTGGCTGACGAGCAGGAAGGTCCCGCCCATCAACACGCCGTTGAGCAGGAACAGCAGCAGGGCGGCGGTGAACGTGCGGTTGGCGAAGAGGGCCACGTCCAGCAGCGGATGAGGCAGCCGGCGCTGCCGCCGGACGAAGGCCACCCCGATCAGCAGGCCGGTCCCGATCGCCAGCACGGCCAGCGGGCGCCAACCGTGCCGGGCCAACTCCTTGACGCCGTAGACCACCGGCAGGATGGTGGCGAGCGACAACCCGACGCTGACCAGGTCGAGTCGACCGGGGTGTGGGTCGCGGAACTCCGGAAGCAGCAGCGGCGCGGTCACCAGCAACACCACCATCACGGGCACGCCCAGCAGGAACGCCGAGCCCCACCAGAAATTCTCCAGGAGCACCCCGCCGATCACCGGGCCGACCGCCATCCCGCCCATGAAGCAGCTCATCCAGACCCCGACCGCGACCGCGCGCTGAGCCGGGACCTGGAACATGTTGCTGATCAGGGCCAGCGTGGAGGGCATCAGCGTGGCCCCGGCGACGCCGAGCAGTGCCCGCGCGGCGATCAGCAGCGGCGGGTTCGGCGCGTACGCGGCCACCACCGAGACCACGGCGAACGCCCCGGCCCCGATCAGCAACAGGCGTCGACGGCCCACCCGGTCGCCCAGGGTGCCCATCGTGACCAGGAAACCGGCTATCAGGAAGCCGTAGGCATCGGTGATCCACAACTGCTGGGTGCTGTCGGCGCCGAGGTCCGCGCTGAGGCTGGGCAGGGCCAGGTAGAGCACGCTCAGGTCGAGTGCCAGCAGCAGGGTCGGCAGGGCGAGCACCGCCAGCCCGATCCACTCCCGACGCCCGGCTGCTTGGTGTGCTGTCCGCATCGTCTCTTGCCCTCCTGGTCACGGCTGGTGTCGGAGGGTGGACGACCGTCCGCCCCCGAACTCATCGGTGCGCGGTCAGGCGATTCGGTCGGGCAGGCCGAAGCGTGCGAAGAGCGCCGGCTCCAGGAAGTGGGTGAGCCGGATGATCTGACCGTCGGCGACGTCGATGAGCTGGATGGAGAACGGTCGGTGGCCCCCCGCCCGGTCGGGACGGTACTGCGCCAGCGCCGGGTCGCCGTTGGCCGACACCCGAAGGAGCCGCGAGCCCCGGCAGCCGGACCCCGGCCCGGAGGTCATCCACCGGCCGATGTCGGCCGCACCGGACAACCACATCCGGTACGGAGGCATGCTGTGCACCACGTCCTCGCGCAGCAGACCCACCAGGGCGTCGATGTCGTACCGCTCGAACACCCGCACGTAGCGGTCCAACAGGTCGCGGTGCTCCTCGTCCAACGCCGGACCTGTCGCCCCGCCGTCCCGGTCGGCGAGCGTGGCCCGGGCGCGCTGCAGCGCACTGTTGACGGCCGGCACGCTGGTGTCGAGCAGCCTGGCGACCTCGTCGGCGTGCCAGCCCAGCACGTCCCGCAGGATCAGCGCCGCGCGCTGCCGGGCAGGCAGGTGCTGTAGTGCGGCGACGAACGCCAACCGGACCGAGTCCCGAAGCACCACCAGCTCGGCCGGATCCGCCGTGGGCAGCACCGCGGCATCCGGCGCCGGGCCCAACCAACCCGTCTCGGCGTCACCGAGGCTTGCCGCCAACGGCGACGACGGATCGCCGAAGTCCGTCGGCAGGGCCCGCCGCCGCCGACCCCGCAGCAGATCGAGGCAGACATTGGTGGCGATCCGGTAGGCCCAGGTGCGCGTGCTGGACCGGCCGTCGAAGCCGTCCCACCCGCGCCAGGCCCGCAGCAGAGTCTCCTGCACAGCGTCCTCGGCGTCGAACAGTGAGCCGAGCATCCGGTAGCAGTAACCGGTCAACTCGACCCGCAAGTCCTCCAGGTGCTCCTCGGCGGTCGGCGCCGACAGCGGCGCGGTGGCTGAGCTCATGGGCCTGACGGTAGGCGACCGGTCCGACATCGACCCAGCACCGCTGGCCGGACGCGCCGGAGCGGGCCGGCGTCCGGGACCGAGGGTCAGCCCGCAGGCTCGTCGTCCGTCGACACCTTCTCCGTCGGTACGCCCACGTGCAGGCGTACCTGGGGGACCAGCATGTCGTCGACGTCCAGGGCGCGGGCCGCGCCGTCGAGCTCCCACCCGGTGCTGGTGAGGAACTTCCGGGTCGCCTCGTCACCCTCGAACGCCCAGGCCACCGCCCGGCTCAGACCGTCCTCCCGCCACAGGTCGACGGCGGCGGCGAGCAACCGGCTGCCGTGCCCGCGCCGGCCCCACCGCGGCTCCACCAGCAGATCGGTCACGGCGGCCACGTCCGGGCCGAGCGCGTCCGCCGGCTCGCCCGGGGCCAGCGCCTCCGCGTCGGCCGGACCGGAGGCGGCGAACCCCACCAGATACGATTGCTCGGCCTGTTCGACGGCGACCAGCACCCGGTGCGCGCCCGAGGGCGGCTCCAGCACCGCGGCGCTCCACCGCCGGGCGAGGAACGCCTCGTCCAGGTTGTCGAGCACGTGCCGAGGCAGGATCCGACGGTACGCGACCCGCCAGGTCGCGAGTTGGATGCGTGCGATCTCGCCGGCGTCCTCAGGACGCGCCGGGCGGACGTACCCGAGAGCCATGGGACGGAAGCCTACGCAGGACGAGGGAGACGACGGTGGCGCAGGGTGCCAGGAGGACGACCGCGCAGGTCGTCGGGGTGGTGGTGCTCGCCGCGGCGGTCACCGCGTTCCTCGCCGTCGCGGCGGTGCGGCACGGCTTCTTCGACCTGAAGGTCTACTACGGCGCGTTGACCTGGTGGGTGCACGACGGCGGGGAGATCTACGACTACCTCAAGCCGAGCACCCAGTACGGCTTCACCTATCCGCCGTTCGCCGCGCTGGTCATGCTGCCGATGGCGTACCTGCCGTGGACGGCCGCGATCGTGGTGAGCGTGCTCGCCAGCGTGGTCACCACCACGGTGCTCATCTGGTGGCTGGTCGACCCGATCGCCCGCCGGGCCGGCTGGACCCGGTGGTTCGCCCTCGCGGTGGCGCTCTGCCTGGCCGCCGCGTTCGAGCCGATGCGGGAGACGATCAACTTCGGCCAGGTCAACACGCTGCTGCTCTTCCTGGTGGCGGTGGATCTGCTGCGGCTGCTGCCGGCCGGCAACCGGTGGGCCGGGGTGGGCATCGGGCTCGCCACCGCGATCAAACTGACCCCGGGCGTGTTCATCGTCTACCTGCTGGTGACCGGGCGGTGGCGGGCGGCGCTCACCGCCTGCGGGACCGCCGCCGGGGTGTCGCTGCTGGCCGGTGCGCTCTTCCCGGACGCGTCCCGGGAGTTCTGGACCGAGGCGCTGTGGAACACCGGACGGGTGGGGGATCTCGCCTTCGTCTCCAACCAGTCGCTGCGCGGGGTGGTCGCCCGACTCGACCCGGAGCACCCGAGCACCCTGCTGTGGCTGCTGCTGGTGCTCGGCACCCTGGCACTCTGGGCCTGGCGGTCCCGGGCCGCCGTCCGGGCTGGTGACGAGCTCACCGGCCTGGCGTTGACCGGCGCGGTGATGTGCCTGGTCAGCCCGGTCACCTGGGTGCACCACCTGGTCTGGCTGCTGCCCGCGCTGATCCTGCTCGTCGACAACGCCATGGCCGCGCCGGTCGGCCGTCGGCGGTGGGTCCTGCTGGTCGCCGCGACCATCGCGTACGTGCTGTTGATCAGCCGGACCGTCTGGTTCTGGGAGAAGGACTTCACCGGTGTCGACGGTTTCCTGGGCAGCAACGCCTACGTGTGGATCAGCCTCGCGCTGCTGGCCTTCCTCCCGATCCGCGGTTGGCTGACCTCGGGCGGCTCAGCCGTCGAGGCGTCCGGCGTACCGCAGCTCGACCAGCCCCACCGGCGGGCTCCCACCGGCAAGCGGCACCTGGTAGGTCGACTGCTCACCGTCCGGTGACAACCCGGCCCGCTCGCAGAATCGGCGGGCCCGCCGGTTGTCCGCCAGCACCCACAGCCGATAGTCGGTCCAGCCCCGCTCGTGCAGCCCGGTCCGGGCGGCGGCCAGCAGCGCGGTGGCGGTCCCGTCACCCCAGCACGCCGGCTCCACGTAGATCGCCAGCACCTCGCCGACCGTCGGGTCCAGGTCGTCGCGGTCCTGGTCGCGGCGGTACGGCCCGAAGGTCGTGAAGCCCACGACCAGCCCGTCCACCTCGCCGAGCAGGGTGGTGAACGGGTGGTCCGGGTCGGCGGTGCCGATGTCGCGGCGACGCTGCGCCCAGGCGGCCACGTTCAGCCGGGCCAGCACCTCGTCCGGCATGAAGCCGGCGTAGCCCGCCTGCCAGCCGTGCACGTGCACCCGGGCGACCGCCTCGGCGTCGTCCGGCTCCTCCCGACGGATGGTCAGCATTGCACCGTTCTATGCCCCGTTGGTCGTCGCGTCCAGCTTCCCGCACCGGCGTCGTACCGATGAATTAAGGTCGCCGACGATGGCCGCACCGGAATCACTCTCGCTCGCCCAGGCTCGACGGGTGGCGCTCGCCGCTCAGGGCTTCGCCGACCCGGCGCCAGCCGGCGTGCCCACCCGCCGGCACCTGCGTCGGGTGCTGGATCGGGTCAACCTGATCCAGATGGACTCGGTGAACGTGCTGCAACGCGCGCACTACCTGCCGCTCTACAGCCGGCTCGGGCACTACCCGACCACGATGCTCGACCAGGCCGCCTACCGCCGTCCCCGCGAGTTGTTCGAATACTGGGGTCACGAGGCGTCGTTGGTCCCGGTCGAGCTGCACCCGATGCTGCGCTGGCGGATGGCCCGAGCACACAGCGAATCCTGGGGCGGCATGCGGCGGATCGCCCAGGAGCAGCCGGAGCTGGTCGCCTGGGTTCGCGACGAGGTGGCCGCCCGCGGCCCGCTGACCGCTGCCGAGATCGAGCACGACGCACCACGGGAGACCGGCAACTGGGGGTGGAACTGGTCGGCGGTCAAACGGGCCCTGGAGTTCCTCTTCTGGGCCGGTGAGGTGGCCGCCGCGGAGCGCAGCACCTCCTTCGCCCGCCGCTACGACCTACCCGAGCGGGTGCTGCCCCCGGCGGTGCTGGCCGCGCCCACCCCGACCGACGCCGAGGCGTACCGCACGCTTGTGGCCCTTGCCGCGCGGTCGCTCGGGGTGGCCGCCGAGCCGGAGCTGCGCGACTACTTCCGGTTGCCGCTGGCCGGTGCCCGGCAGGCCGTCGCCGAGCTGGCCGAGGCCGGTGAGCTGCTGCCGGTCACCGTGGCCGGCTGGCGACAGCCGGCCTGGCTGCACGCGTCCGCGCGGCTGCCCCGGTGGATTCGGGGAAACACGCTGGTCAGCCCCTTCGACCCGCTGATCTGGGAACGTGCCCGCACCGAGCGGCTGTTCGGGTTCACCTACCGGATCGAGATCTACGTCCCGGCGCCACAGCGGATCTACGGCTACTACGTGTTGCCGTTCCTGCAGGGCGACCGGTTCACCGCCCGGGTCGACCTGAAGGCCGACCGCAAGGCCGGGGTGCTGCTGGTGCCGGCCGCCTGGATCGAGCCCGACGCCGACCCGGCGGAGACCGCGGTGGCGCTCGCCGCCGAGTTGCACCGGCTCGCCGGCTGGCTCGGCCTGGACGCGGTGGCACCACCGCTGGGCGGCGACCTGGCCGGTCCGCTCACCGCCGCGTTGGCCGGCGTGTCCGGTGTACCGTGAGCGCGTGACGAGCGCTCCCGGTCCGGTCGACCAGCCGCAGCCCGCCCCCGGGGCGGTGCACACCGTGCCGGCTGACCCGGCTGGTGTCGGTCCGGGTGGCGTCGGTGCGGGTGGTTGGCCGACGACCCCGCCGGGTGGCTACCCGGCGCCCGAGCCGGACCGGCTCACCAGGTTCGTGCTGCGTCTCTACGAGCGGTCACCGCGCTGGGCGGTGCCGCTGGCCGCGGTCGGCTGCGTCGCCGCCGGCATGGGTTACGCGCTGCTCAGCAATCCGGCCGACGCCCCTCCGGACGCCGCGCCCACCTGTCTGCTCAAGCTGACCACCGGGCTGGACTGCCCAGGCTGCGGTGGCACCCGCGCACTCTGGTACGTGCTGCACGCCGACCTGCCAGCCGCCGCCCGGCACCACTTCCTGTTCGTCTTCGCGCTGCCGTTCCTCGCGTACCTCTTCGTCGCCTGGGCGGCCAACCAGGCGTTCGGTTGGCGACTGCCGGAGTTGCGGATCAGCTCGAAGGTCATCGTGGGGTTCATGGGCGTGTGGCTCGCGTTCTCGGTGCTGCGCAACCTGCCCTGGGCGCCGTTCACCTCGCTGTACGTCTGACCGCGCCGCTGCCCGTTGCGCTCCGACGCACCTACGCCACCCATGATCGTGCTCGATCCTGGATGTAGTGGGGTCGGGCGCGACGGATGCCACTACATCCGAGATGTGGCGCGATCTTGCGGGCGGAGGACTCGCTGCCTGAGTGATCGACATTGCACGGGGCGCGCCTGAGTTGGGGCCGGAGGCGCCGCGCCACTACAGTCCCAGGAATGCCGGAGATGGTGCAGCCCCAGGTCAAGTTGATCGCGTGGACCCAGTTCGCGGCCCCGGACGACGTGCCGTGGTCGACCGATGCGGAGGGTGGTCAGGCGCTCGCCGAGTTCGCCGGCCGGGCCTGCTACCAGTCGTGGAAGAAGCCGAACCCGGCGACCGCCACCAACGCCGGCTACCTGGCGCACATTCTCGACGTCGGGCACCTGTCGGTGCTGGAACACGGATCGGTCACCTTCTACTTCACTGGGGTGTCCCGCTCCTTCACCCACGAGCTGATCCGGCACCGGCACTTCTCGTACTCCCAGCTGTCCCAGCGCTACGTCCCGGAACGGGACGCGGCCATGGTCGAGCCGGCGGTCATCGCCGACGACCCGGAGCTGCACAAGAAGTTCGTGGCGGCCGCCGAGGCGAGCGTTCAGGCGTACACCGAGTTGTTGGAGGGCCTGGAGCAGCGCTTCTCCGACGAGCCGAACCCGACGCTGCGCCGCAAGCAGGCCCGGCAGGCCGCCCGGGCGGTGCTGCCCAACGCCACCGAGACCCGGATCGTGGTCTCCGGCAACTACCGGGCGTGGCGGCACTTCATCGCGATGCGGGCCACCGAGCACGCCGACGTGGAGATCCGTGAGCTGGCCGTGGAGTGCCTGCGCCAGCTGCAGGGGGTCGCCCCGAACGTGTTCGCCGACTTCGTGATCTCCACGCTGCCGGACGGCACCGAGGTGGCGGCCAGCCCGCACGAGGCGTCCTGAGCCCTTCCCCGGCGGCGCCCGGCTGGTCGTCCGCTAGGTTGGAGGGTATGACGCACGACCACCTCGACGCCGCCGCCCGACCGGCGTCCCGCCCCTTCGGCCGGGTGCTCACCGCCATGGTGAGCCCGTTCACCCCTGACGGCTCGCTCGACCTGGACGGCGCCGCCCGGTTGGCGAGCCACCTGGTCGACGAGCAGGGCAACGACGCGCTGGTGGTCAACGGCACCACCGGCGAGTCGCCGACCACCACCGACGCGGAGAAGGAACGCCTGATCCGGGCCGTGGTGGAGGCCGTCGGTGACCGTGCCAAGGTGGTTGCCGGGGTCGGCACCAACGACACCCGGCACACCATCGAGCTGGCCGCCGCCGCCGAGAAGGCGGGTGCACACGGCCTGCTGGTGGTCACCCCGTACTACAACAAGCCGCCGCAGAGCGGGTTGCTGCGACACTTCACCGCCGTCGCCGACGCCAGCGGCCTCCCGGTGATGCTGTACGACATCCCGCACCGCTCCGGCGTGCCGATCGACACCGAGACGCTGGTCCGGCTCGCCGAGCATGGCCGGATCGTCGCGGTCAAGGACGCCAAGAGCGACCTGATCGCCACCGGCTGGGTGACCAGCCGGACCGCCCTCGCCTTCTACTGCGGCGAGGACGCCCTCACCCTGCCGGCGCTGGCCATCGGCAGCGTGGGTGTGGTCGGCACCTCGACGCACTTCACCGGGGCGCTGACCGCACAGATGATCGAGGCGTACGACGCGGGGGACCTGCCGGCCGCACTTGCCCTGCACCGGCGGCTGCTGCCGCTGTTCACCGGCATCTTCCGCACCCAGGGAGCCATCCTGGTGAAGGCGGGCCTGACATCGCTGGGCCTGCCGGCCGGCCCGGTGCGCCCCCCGCTCGTGGACGCCACCACCGACGAGATCGCCCAGCTGCGCGCGGACTTCGCCGCAGCGGGCCTGGAGCTGCCCGAATGAACGAACGACACGATGGGCGCCGAGTGACGGCGTCGCAGAATGAGGTGGACGCGTGACCGAGGCGCACATCGAGGCGGAACTACCCCCGCCGCTGCCGGAAGGCGGCCTGCGGATCATCCCGCTCGGCGGGCTCGGCGCCATCGGTCGGAACATGACCGTCTTCGAGTACGACGGCAAGTTGCTGATCGTCGACTGCGGGGTGCTCTTCCCCGACGTCGAGCAACCGGGCGTGGATCTGATCCTGCCCGACTTCGGCCCGATCCTGGACCGGCTCGCCGACGTCCAGGCCATCGTGCTGACCCACGGCCACGAGGACCACATCGGCGCGGTGCCGTACCTGCTCGCCCACAAACCCGACATCCCGCTGGTCGGCTCACAGTTCACCCTCGCGCTGGTCGAGGCCAAGTTGGCCGAGCGGCGGATCCAGCCGTACACACTGACCGTGCGGGAGGGTGGCCGGGAGCGGCTCGGCCCGTTCGAGTGCGAGTTCTTCGCGGTCAACCACTCGATCCCGGACGCCCTCGCGGTGGCCATCCGCACCCCCGCCGGCCTGGTGCTGCACACCGGCGACTTCAAGATGGACCAGCTCCCGCTGGACGGTCGGATCACCGACCTGGCCGGCTTCGCCCGGCTCGGCGCCGAGGGCGTCGACCTGCTGCTGTCCGACTCCACCAACGCGGAGATCCCCGGCTTCGTCACCCCGGAGCGGGAGATCGGGCCGGTGCTCGACTCGATCTTCGCGAAGGCCAAGGGCCGCATCATCGTGGCCTCGTTCGCCTCGCACGTGCACCGCGTGCAGCAGGTCTTCGACTCCGCCGCGGAGCACGGCCGCAAGGTCGCGCTGATCGGCCGGTCCATGGTCCGCAACATGGGCATCGCCCGGGACCTGGGCCTGCTCAACATCCCGGCCGGGCTGGTCATCAGCATCGACGAGGCGACCACGCTGCCGCCGGACCAGATCGTGCTGATGTCCACCGGTTCGCAGGGTGAGCCGATGAGCGCGCTGGGCCGGATGGCCAGCGGCGACCACCGGCACATCACCATCGCCCCCGGTGACACCGTCGTGCTGGCCTCCTCGCTGGTGCCCGGCAACGAGACCTCCGTCTACCGGGTGATCAACCGGTTGGCCCGGGCCGGCGCGGTGGTCGTGCACAAGGACGTCGCGAAGGTGCACGTCTCCGGGCACGCCCCCGCCGGGGAGCTGCTCTACCTGCTCAACGTGGTCCGGCCCAGCAACCTGATGCCCGTGCACGGGGAGTGGCGGCACCTGCGTGCCCACGCCCGGCTCGGCATCGAGTCCGGGGTCGCCGCCGACCGGGTGGTGATCTGCGAGGACGGCGACGTGGTCGACCTGGTCGAGGGCCGCGCCAGCCTGGTCGGGCACGTGAAGAGCCGGTACGTCTACGTGGACGGCCTCGCCGTCGGTGACGTCAGCGAGTCGCTGCTCACCGAGCGGCGGATCCTCGGCGACGGCGGCTTCATCGCCACCACTGTCGTCGTGGACTCGGTCACCGGCAAGGTGGTCGCCGGCCCGACGTTGTCCGCGAAGGGCTTCTCCGAGGACCCGGAGGCGTTCAACCCGGTGGTCCCGCTGGTCACCGAGGCGCTCAACCGGGCCGCGGCGGACGGCATCACCGACCCGCACCAGCTCCAGCAGATCGTCCGCCGGACCGTGGGTCGGTGGGTCAACGACAAGTACCGTCGTCGCCCGATGATCGTGCCCACCGTCGTCGAGGTCTGAGCCTGTCCGCTGACGCCGGTCCACTCCGTTCGGGGTGGGCCGGCGTCACCGCGCCCGGGGGTCAGGGCAGCGCGGCGACCGCCTCGGCGTAGGCGACGCCGGTGGTGATGGCGGCGTCCACCAGAACCGTGAGCTGCGCCGGGGCCACCCCGTGGGTCAGGTCGGTGGCCACGTCACCGGCCAGCACCAACTCGCCGCCGAGGTCGTGCGCGTACGCCTTGGGCAGCAGCCGGTCGTGGTTCCAGGCGTTACAGAAGGCGTACGCCTCGGAACGGCGGGTCGCCGGCAGCCGGCGGGTGGCCATGGCCCGCGCGTGCAGCACCTCGCCGCGCTCGCCGGCCCGACGGAACTGGATCACCACCCCATCCCACAGTCCCACCACCCGCTCGCCCTCCTCCACGACGTAGCGGTCCCCGCGGCGGTCCAGGGCGGCCGTGATCAGGTCGACGGTGAGCGTCACCAGCTCCCGCTCGTCGTCGGAGTCACGCTCTGCGCCGCCGGGCGAAGCGTCGTCGGCTCCGACGTCGCCGGATCCCTCGTCGGCGGATCCGTCGTCGCCCGATCCGTCGTCGGCGGGCTCGTCGTCGGCGGGCAGGGGCACCGCGGCCGCCAGCGGACGCTCGGCGAGCCAGGCGGCCATCCGTCCGGAGTGGTGGCCGGTGCCGTTGCGGGCGTCGAAGCTGCCGGCCAGCTCGTTGACCATCGCGAGCAGCAACGCGCCGACAGTGGCCACGTCCAGGTCGGTGGCCGGTCGCCCGCCGTAAGCCGGACGGGGCACCGTGCGCAGACCGAGCCCGGCCTCGACGGCCACCGCGCAGACCAGCGCACCGGCAGCGGCGAACTCCATCGCCGCGAGATCGTCGGTGGGCCGGTCCAACCGGGGCAGTTGCTCGGCCAGAATGCTCAGCCCACGGTCCAGGTGCCCGCCGAGAGCGCAGAACCGCAGGTGTGCGGCGAGGTGGGGAAAGGCCGCGCGCTCGCGCCGGTGCCGCCGGTACGCCCGCACGTGCGCCGCCGCGGCCCGCTCGGCCTCGCCGACGCGCAGTTCGGGTAGCAGGCCGGCCACCAGCGCCCGCTCGGGCTGGTCGGTGCAACTCTCCGCGTCGCCGGTGGGCTCCCGCAGCTCGTCCAGCGCGGCGCGCCACTCCCCCCAGCCGGCGAGCAGCTCAGCGCGGCGGGCCGGGGCGCAACCGGGGCAGCCACCGGACGGGGTGCCGACCGTGCCCGCCCACCGCTGGTACCAGTGGCGGGCGGTGGGCTCGTCGCCGAGGTGGTCGGCGATCCGGCAGCGCAGCTCCGCGATGGTCGGCGCCTCGGGTCCGTCCGCCCCGATCCGGTGGGCCAGGTCGTCCAGGAGGGACCGGGTCTGGTCCAGCCCCACCCGAGGGGTGCCGAGCAGCGCCTCCACGGCGTATCGCTGCAGGCGCAGCAGCAGGGGAGCCTCGTCCTCGCTGAGCAGCTCGGGCCGGTAGTCGGCGGCGGCCCGGCACCTGCGTACCGGCTCGACCAGCCGCCACCGCTCGCCGTGCAACAGGTACGCCTCGATCAGCGCGAACCGGGCGTCCAGGGCGGACCGGAGGTCCCCGGACGAGTCGGCCCGCTCGGCGAGCCGTTCGAGGGCCAGCAGCCGGGCCGGTCCGTCGGGCAGGTCCCGCGCGTCGGCGAGCGCGCTCACCAGTACCGGGTCACGCTGCACGGGCGGCCGTCGGGTGAGGTCCGGATCGCCGGACCCGTCCGCCCGGTCGGTGCGACTGCCGGTGAACTCGTCCCGGCCGGTCACGACGGCACCGCGCCGGGCAGTCGACGGACCGCCACGGCGAGCTGGCAGCCGGTGGAGATGCCACAGTCGAGCAGTTGGTCGAGTTGGTGCGGGGTCACCCCGCGTTCCAGGTCGGTGACCACCTCGCCGTAGACCCGGGCCCGACCGTCGTCGTCGACGTGCACGAACGCCTTGGGCCAGAGCCGGTCGTGGTTCCACGAGTTGCAGAAGGCGTACAGGGCGGGCACCTGCTCGATTCCGAAGGTGGGGGTGACCATCGTGCGGACCTGGAGCAGCTCGCCGTCCCCGCCGAGGCGCAGGAACCAGATCATGTTGTCGTCGAAGCGACCCACCAACTCGCCGCCCTCGGTCAGGCCGACGGACCGGCCACGGGCGGCGAGCACCGCGGCGACCAGTTCGCCGCTCAGCGGGCGTAGCGCGCCCGGGTGCCCGGCCAGCGGATCGTCCGGATCGCCCTCGAATTCCGGCGACGCCATGGGGCATCCCTTCTGAGGCGGATATCACGACCGGCGGCGGGGTTCGTGTTTCGACGCGCGGACACGACCCGGAAAAGCGGGGATCTGCCCGGCCCCACCGTTACCGTGACTCTATGGCGGGCCGTACCTCTCAGGCGAGCCGGCGGCGCGGCGCGTCGCCGCGCGGTGGCACCAACAGTCGTGCCCGCCAACCAGCGAAGAAGACCCGCGCGCCGGTCCGGCGTCGTGCGGTGCCGGCCCGGCCCGGCGCGGCTGTCTACGTGGGCCGCGCGGTGGGCGCACTGTGGATGGGCGTGGCGCACGGGATGGGCTGGGCGGTGCGGGCCGCCGGTCGACAGGCCGCCTCCGCCCGCGACCTCGACCCGGAGCACCGCCGCGACGGCGCCGGGCTGCTGCTGTTCGGGTTCGCCCTGCTCACCGCCGTGGCGCTCTGGCTCTCCGGAGCGGGTCCGGTGGGTGCCCGACTGGCCGACACGATCCGGTTGTTCCTGGGCGCGATCTCGGTGGTCGTACCGGTGCTGTTGATGATCGGGGCCTGGCGGTTGATGCGCCAGCCGGCCGATCCGGAACACCGGGGCCGCGGGTTGATCGGCTGGACCTCGCTGCTCGTCTCGACCGCCGCGCTGCTGCACATCGGTCAGGCCCCGGCCAACCCACTACAACGGGACTTCGCGGGCGGGTTGGTCGGCGCGGGCATCGGCGGGCTGCTGGAGCGCGCGGTCACCGCCTGGGTGGCGGTGCCGCTGCTGATCCTGCTGCTGCTCTTCGGTCTGCTCGTGGTGACGGCGACACCGATCAACAAGATTCCGGAGCGGCTGGGCCTGCTGGCCGGCGGGCTGGTCGCCGCGCCGGAGGCCGCCGAGGAAGCCGACGAGCCGGCCGCCCAGCGGGCGCGGAAGCGGCCGGCGAAGCGGATGCCTCCACCGGTGGACCCGGACGACTTCGAGGACCTGGACGGTGTGGACCTCCAGGAGACCGTGGTGCTGCCGCGCAAGTCTCCGGCGAAGGTGCCGGCGAGCCGCCGGCCGCCGGTCGAGCCGCCGGAGCACTCGCCCGCGCCGACGCGGGCCGAGCAGCTCGCGTTGACCGGGCTGGCCGGGGACTACAGGCTGCCGCCGGCCAACATGCTCAGCGCCGGCGCCGCCGCGAAGACCCGCAGCAAGGCCAACGACGAGGTGATCGCCGCGCTGACCGGGGTGTTCGACCAGTTCGACGTGGACGCGGCGGTCACCGGCTTCACCCGCGGCCCGACCGTCACCCGCTACGAGGTCGAGCTGGGGCACGGCGTCAAGGTCGAGCGGATCACCCAGCTCTCCCGCAACATCGCGTACGCGGTGAAGTCGCCGGACGTCCGGATCCTCAGCCCGATCCCGGGCAAGAGCGCGGTCGGCGTGGAGATCCCGAACACCGACCCGGAGAACGTCGCCCTCGGTGACGTGCTGCGCTCACGGGCGGCGACGAGCGACCACCATCCGATGGTGGTGGCGCTCGGCAAGGACATCGAGGGTGGCTACGTGGTGGCCAACCTCGCGAAGATGCCGCACATTCTGATCGCCGGGGCCACCGGTGCCGGAAAGTCGAGCTGCCTCAACACCCTGCTGGTGTCCGTCCTCACCCGGGCCACTCCGGACGAGGTGCGGCTGCTGCTGATCGACCCGAAGCGGGTCGAGATGACCGGCTACGAGGGCATCCCGCACCTGGTCACCCCGATCGTGACAAATGCCAAGAAGGCGGCCGACTCGCTGGACTGGGTGGTCCGCGAGATGGACATGCGCTACGACGACCTCGCCGCCAACGGTGTCCGCCACATCGACGACTTCAACCGCAAGGTCCGCAACGGCGAGATCAAGGCCCCGCCGGGCAGCGAACGGGAGATGCGCCCGTACCCGTACCTGTTGGTGATCGTGGACGAGTTGGCCGACCTGATGATGGTCGCGCCGCGCGACGTGGAGGACTCCGTCGTCCGGATCACCCAGCTGGCGCGCGCGGCCGGCATCCACCTGGTCCTGGCCACCCAACGGCCCTCGGTCGACGTGGTGACCGGTCTGATCAAGGCGAACGTGCCGTCCCGGCTGGCGTTCGCCACCTCCTCGCTCGCGGACTCCCGGGTCATCCTCGACCAGCCGGGCGCGGAGAAGCTGCTCGGCCGCGGTGACGGCCTCTTCCTGCCGATGGGCGCCTCCAAGCCGGTCCGCATCCAGGGCGCCTGGGTCACCGAGCGGGAGATCGCCGACGTCGTGAAGTTCTGCAAGGACCAGCGCGAGCCGGAGTTCCGCAAGGACGTGCTGGCCCCCGCGCAGGAGAACAAGAAGAAGATCGACGAGGACATCGGCGACGATCTCGACCTGCTGGTGCAGGCGGTGGAGCTGGTGGTGACCTCGCAGTTCGGCTCGACCTCGATGCTGCAACGCAAGCTTCGTGTCGGTTTCGCCAAGGCGGGTCGCCTGATGGACCTGATGGAGACCCGGGGAGTGGTCGGGCCGTCGGAGGGGTCGAAGGCGCGCGACGTGCTGGTCAAGCCGGACGAGCTGGAGGACGTCCTGGTCGGCCTGCGCGGCGACGTGGACTGACCGACGAGGACGACCGACCCCGCAAACACGACGGGCCCGCCGGCAGCCGGCGGGCCCGTGACTCGGGGGAGTTTTCAGTTGAGCAACGCGGCGGCGATGGCGGTGCCGATGATCGCGCCGACGAGGCTGGCCGCCGCGGCGTACCAGCCCAGTGGCTTGTCACCGAGCACCGCGCCGACGATGCCCGCGACGATGCCGAGCACGCCGAAGACGATCGGGGGAAGCAGCAGGGCGAGAACCGCGAAGACGAAGCCCACGATGGTGAGGATCCGGGCAGCGTTGGCGCGGGGGCGTGCGTTGCTGGGCAGGTCGGCCATGTCTTCCTCCGGGTGAGAGCCTGTCGTGACGGCACGATCACTACCCACTGTGGGCGGTGGTCACGCCTGCCGAGGTGACTGCTCAGTGGAAGATCTTCAGGCCGATCACGCCGGCGACCACCAGCAGCAGGCACAGGATCCGGGGCAGGCTCGCCGACTCGCCGAGCGCCAGCATCCCGACCAGCGCGGTGCCGACCGCGCCGATGCCGACCCAGACCGCGTAACCGGTACCGACCGGGATCTCGCGCAGCGCGTACGCCAGGCCGGCCATGCTCAGGACCAGCGTCACCGCGAACACCACGGACGGGACCAGCCGGCTGAAGCCGGCGCTGCGGTCCAGGGCGACCGCCCAGGCCGTCTCCAGCAGTCCGGAGATCACCAACACCAGCCAGGCCATCGTTCACCTCACGCGAGAGTGCCCGGGCCGCCGGGGGCCGGGACGAGTCGGGTCTGCACGTCGCGGGGCGTCTTGGCCTGACCGGGTACGCCCACCACTCGTCCGGGGTGGCCGCGGGCCACCGAAGCCGACGCTAGCACCGGTCGGCGGTCGGGGCGGATGGATGGGGTTGGGCGGCGATGGCGCAGTGACTCCCGCCACCCCTTCTTGACCTGCACTTGACTCTAACTTGCAGGATGTCCACCATGACGCTGATCTATGCCGACTCCGAGGTCGCCGCCGCACTGGACGCCGCCACCACGGTCGACGCCATGCGGGCCGCCCTCCTGGCCGCGTACGAGGGACGCCTCGTGGCCCCGCCCCGGGCCGCCGCCCCGCTGGGCGGTGGGCGGCTGGTGCTCACCGCGGGGCACCTGGTCGGCGAGTGGTACGGCTTTCGCTCCTACGACACCTTCGGCCACCCGCAGGGCGAGCAGCTGGTGGTGCTGCACGACGCGGGCACCGGGGCGATCCGGGCGGTGGCGGTGGGCGAGGAGCTGGGGTCCCGTCGTACCGGAGGGTTGGGTGCCCTGGCGGTCGACGCCCTGGCCCGTCCGGACGCGGCCACCCTCGGCGTGATCGGCTCCGGCCGGCAGGCGTGGACCCAGGTCTGGGCCGCCGCCGCGGTCCGCCCGCTGCGCGAGGTGGTGGTGCACAGCCGCTCCGCGGCCCGGCGGGACGCCCTCGCCGCGCGGGTCCGCGCCGAGCTGGGCGTGCCCGCCCGAACGGTGGCCGACCCGGGCTCGGCCGTCGCCGGGCGGGACATCGTGGTGCTCGCGACGACCAGCCCGACCCCGGTGTTGCGTGCCGCCGACCTCAGCCCCGGCACGCACGTCAACGCGGTCGGCTTCAAGCAGCGGGACCGCAGCGAGTTCGGCACCGACCTGCTGGACGTCGCCGACCTGCTGGTCACCGACTCGCCAGCCCAGGCGGCGGACTACCAGCCGCCGATGCTCGCGGCCACGCCCCCGTACGCCGGGCGGTTGCGCGACCTGGGCGGCATCCTGGCCGGCGCGGTCCCCGGCCGGACCACCGCGGACCAGATCTCGGTCTTCTGCTCCACCGGCCTGGCCGGCACCGAGGTCTTTCTGCTCGATGCGTTGACCCGCATCGGCGCCGTGGCGCGCTGAGCGCCGGCGTGGGACCGGGTGACCGATTCGGTGCCGAGCCGTGCGTCCGGCCGTCGCCGCAGCCCCGTGTGCGAGGGCTTCCCCGGACGGCCCGGTACCCTCGGATGGTGTCTGCCACCTCTCCTGCCCCCTCTGACAACGCCGAGGGCCGTCGCGTAGCCCTGCTCACCCTGGGCTGCGCCCGTAACGAGGTCGACTCGGAGGAGCTGGCCGCACGGCTGCACGCCGACGGCTGGCAGGTGACCACCGACGGCGAGGGCGCCGACGTGGTCGTCGTCAACACCTGCGGCTTCGTGGAGAAGGCCAAGCAGGATTCCATCCAGACCCTGCTCGCCGCCGCCGGGACCGGCGCCAAGGTGGTCGCGGCGGGCTGCATGGCCGAGCGGTACGGCCGGGAGCTGGCCGACAGCCTGCCCGAGGCGCAGGCGGTGCTGAGCTTCGACGACTACCCGGACATCGCCGCCCGGCTGAACGCGGTCGTCGCCGGTGAGCAGATCACCGCGCACACCCCGCGCGACCGGCGCGAACTGCTGCCGCTGACCCCGGTGAAGCGGCGCGACAGCGCCGTGTCGCTGCCCGGTCACGGCACCGTGAGCCGCGCCGCCGTCGACACCGACGAGCACACCCCCGCGCACCTGCGGCAGATCCTGCGCCGCCGACTGGACACCGGCCCGGTGGCCTCGTTGAAGCTGGCCAGTGGCTGCGACCGGCGTTGCGCGTTCTGTGCCATTCCCGCCTTCCGGGGGGCGTTCGTCTCGCGTACGCCCGACGAGTTGCTCGCCGAGGCGGAGTGGTTGGCCAAGACCGGCGTACGGGAGCTGGTGCTGGTCAGTGAGAACTCCACGTCGTACGGCAAGGACCTCGGTGACCCCCGCGCGCTGGAGAAGCTGCTGCCGCAGCTCGCCGCGGTGACCGGCATCGTCCGGGTGCGGGCGAGCTACCTCCAGCCGGCGGAGACCCGTCCCGGGCTGGTCGAGGCGATCGCCAACACCCCGGGCGTGGCCGCGTACTTCGACCTGTCGTTCCAGCACTCGAGTGAGCCGGTGCTGCGCCGGATGCGGCGTTTCGGTTCCACCGACCGTTTCCTGGAGCTGCTCGCGGGTGCCCGGGCGTTGGCCCCGGACGCGGGCGCCCGGAGCAACTTCATCGTCGGTTTCCCCGGCGAGACCCGCGCCGATGTCGACGAGCTGGTCCGGTTCCTGACCGAGGCCCGGCTGGACGCGATCGGGATGTTCGACTACAGCGACGAGGACGGCACCGAGGCCGCCGGCCTGCCCGGCAAGGTCTCCGCCGCGACGATCAAGCGGCGCTACGACCGGCTGAGCGCGCTCGCCGACGAGTTGTGCTCACAGCGGGCCGAGGACCGGCTCGGCTCGACCGTCGAGGTGCTCGTCGACTCGATCTCGGACGGTGTGGTGGAGGGTCGGGCGGCGCATCAGGCGCCGGAGGTGGACGGTTCCACCACCCTGGTCGCCCCGGTCGAGGGCGGGGTCGACCTCGCCGCGCTGCGACCGGGTGACCTGGTACGCGCGACGGTGACCGGCACCGAAGGGGTGGACCTGCTGGCGGTGCCGGATGAGATGATCTCGGCGGCGCCCGGCGCGGCACGGTGACGGTGGGCCCAGGCGGAGCGGGGGAGCCCAGTGGTGCGGTGCCGGAAACGCCACGGAGCGCGGCGGTGACGGGGGCGGCGGAGTCGACGCCGGCCCGGGTGGTCGCCGTGGTGCCCGTCGTCAACGCGGCCAACGCGCTGACCGCCCTGCGACTCGCGCTGGTGCCGGTCTTCGCCGCCTCGGTGGTCATGTCCGGGATGACCCACTCCGGCTGGCGGATGGCAGCCTGTCTGATCTTCGCGGTGGCGTCGGCGACGGATCTCGTGGATGGCTGGATCGCCCGCCGGTTCGGTCTTGTCACGTCGGTCGGCAAGGTGGCCGACCCGATCGCGGACAAGGCGCTCACGGGTGCCGCCCTGGTGTTGCTGTCCTGGTACGACAGGTTGCCCTGGTGGGTGACCACGCTGATCCTCGTCCGCGAGTTGGGCATCACGGGGCTGCGGTTCTGGGTGATCCGGCACGGCGTGATCGCGGCCAGCCGAGGCGGCAAGGTCAAGACCGCGCTGCAGATCCTGGCCATCGCCTGGTACCTCTGGCCGATGCCCGCCGCCCTCGCCGCCGTCGGTCCGTGGATCATGGCCGCCGCCGTCCTGGTCACGGTGGCGACCGGCTTCGACTACATAGCCCAAGCCCTCCGCCTTCGCCGCCCCCGCTGACCCCCACCCCCGGCGAGTTATCCCGGTGATCATGAGGTTGTCGGCGTCCGGGGCGGCGTGTCGCGACGCTAACCTCATGATCGACGCGATCGGGCCGGCAGGGTTGGGGGTCGGTGGGCGGGGAAGGGTGTGGGTGTGGCGGGGAGGGCGGGTTGATGCGGCGGGACACGGGTCGTGAACGGCCGGCGGACGGTGCGGCGGACGACGCCGAGGTGGGCAGTGCGGCAGCCGGAGTCGTGCACCGACTGGCCCAGCGGCACGAGACCCTGGCCACCGTCGAATCACTCACCGGTGGGCTGCTGGCCGCCTCGATCGTGGAGATCGCCGGAGTCAGCGGGATCTACCGGGGTGGCCTTGTGGTCTACGCCACCGAGTTGAAGGGCACCCTGGCCGGCGTCCCCACCGACCTGCTGTCCGAGCGGGGGCCGGTGGACCCGGACGTGGCGGCGGCGCTCGCCGCGGGCGGCCGCGAGCGCTGCGGCGCGGACTGGGGAGTGGCCACCACCGGCGTCGCCGGCCCCGAACCGCAGGACGGCAAGCCCGTCGGCCTGGTCTACGTCGCGGTCGCCGGACCGAACGGCGCCGAGGTCCGACAGCTCGACCTGGACGGCGGGCGGGACCACGTCCGCTCCGCGGCGGTGGTCGAGGCGCTGCGGCTGCTCGCCGAGCAGATCCACGCCGCCGACACCGCGGATGCCCCGCTGCCCGCGAGTTGACCGGGGAGCATCCGGGGCAGGTGGCGACGGTCGGTGCCACCCGACGTGAGGCCGTCTCGACGAACCGGCGGGCGGGGCGGGATGTCGGCGGGGCTCGCAACGGGTACGGTTGCGGGAAGGCTCCGACGTTCGGGGTCGGCGCGGTCCGCCGCGGCCGGCCGCCCAGCGCCGGGCGCGAGGTATCCCTCAGGGGGAGGTGCGATGATCCTGCTACGCCGGGTGATCGGTGACGCACTGCGGGCGCGCCGGCAGGGGCAGCAGCGCACGCTGCGTGAGGTCTCCACCGCCGCCAACGTCAGCCTCGGCTACCTCTCCGAGATTGAGCGGGGGCACAAGGAGCCGTCCAGCGAACTGCTCGCCGCGATCTGTGACGCCCTCGGTGCCCGTCTGTCCGAGCTTCTCCGCGAGGTGAGCGACACCGTGGCGCTCGCCGAGCAGATGCCCGAGGTGCTCGTCTCGATGCAGGACGAGCCGGCCGACGCCGGGGCTGTGTCCAAGAGCACCAGCCGGGGCGTCCGGCAGGTCACCTCGGATGGCAAGGTCTCCGTCTCCGTCCGCCAGGACTCGCCGCTCAAGGCCACGCTGCGCAGCGCGCGCGTCCGCCCGACCGAGCGCGACCGGGACGTGGTCTGCGCCGCCTGAGCCGGTCGCTCGGTTGACCGTGGGAGGGCTGGCTCCGGCCGCGTAGGGTGGCCCACAGGAGCTGCCGGTGCGGTCGACCGACCGGTACGGATGCCTCACTGGCATCCGGCTGGGACGATGGAGATCGGCCGGTGGCGGCCAGTCGGTCCATCCGGCCCGGCCGGCCGTGGTGGAGCGACGCTACTGAGGGGATACGGCGGAGATGGCGAACCCGTTCGTCAAGGGTTGGAACTACCTGATGGCGCTCTTCGGTTCAAAGATCGACGAGCATGCCGATCCGAAGGTGCAGATCCAGCAGGCCATCGAGGATGCCCAGCGGCAGCACCAGGCGCTGGTGCAGCAGGCTGCCGCGGTGATCGGCAACCAGCGTCAGCTGGAGATGAAGCTGTCCCGGCAGATGTCCGAGGTCGAGCGGTTGCAGGGCAACGCCCGGCAGGCCCTGGTGCTGTCCGACCAGGCCCGGGCCAAGGGTGACGAGGCCGAGGCCACGCGGTTCGAGCAGTCGGCGCAGACCCTGGCCACCCAGCTGGTCTCCGCCGAACAGGCCACCGAAGACCTCAAGACCCTGCACGACCAGGCGCTGGGTGCCGCCGCCCAGGCCCGCCGTGCGGTCGAGAACAACTCGATGATCCTCCAGCAGAAGCTCGCCGAGCGCACCAAGCTGCTCAGCCAACTGGAGCAGGCCAAGATGCAGGAGTCGGTGGCCCGCTCGCTGGAGTCGATGTCGTCGCTGACCGCGCCCACCAACACCCCGTCCCTGGACGAGGTGCGCGACCGCATCGAGCGGCGGTACGCCAACGCGATGGGCCGCGCCGAGCTGGCCGGCAACTCCGTCGAGGGCCGGATGTTGGAGATCCAGAAGGCGACTATCGACTCGGCCGGTTCGGCCCGGCTGGAGCAGATCCGGTCCAGCATGGCGGGGGAGCAACTCGGCGGCGCGGCGCAACGGCCGGCCGAGAAGGCTGGCCCGGCCACCGACCCGACGGCCGCTGCCCGACTCGACGAGTTGCGTGCCAGCATGGCCCGCGAACGGGGCACCGGCGACCCGACCGCCGCCGGCTGAACGACCGGACCGAGGGGGTCAGGGTGGCAGACGAGCGCACACGGTACTTCCGCAGACTGGGTCGGCTCCGCCGGTCCGCCCGACGGTGGAGCGTCCTGGCCGGTGGGCTCGGGGGTGCGGCCGCGGTGCTCACCCCGTACGCCGGCCTTGGTCTGCCCGACGCGGCCTGGGCCGGCGCCGCGGGCAGTGCGGTGGCGCTCGCCGCCTGGCGCTGGATCGACGTGCGCGCCCTCGCCGCCCAGCCCGCACCGCCCGCGCTCGACCCCGCGGAGGCGGCGGCCCGGTCGCGGGCCCGCCTCATCGCCGCCGTCGAGCGGCTGCCGGTCGGCCCGGGGGTGCTTGCCGAGGTCCGCCGGGTCCGCTCCCGGATCGCCCTGCGCGGCACCAGCGCGGGCGAGCAGTGGGCCCGACTGGACCGTGCGGCGCTCACCCTGGCCGGCATGGCCCCCCGGCTCACCGGGCTGGCCGAGCCGGCGGTGCTGGAGGCCGCCGCCGCCGACCGTTCGCTGCGCGACCTGGCCGCACGCGTGGCCAGCGTCGAACGTGCGCTGCGGCTGGCGCCGGCCGACGCCCGTCCGCCGCTGGCCGAGGCACACGCCATGCTGACCGCCCAGTTGGAGGGTGGGGTCGCGGCCTACGAACGGCTGGTGGTCGCCGCTGCCGGTTACCTGGCCGAGGACGCCCGACCGGAGCCCACCCACCCGGCCGCCGACCGGCTCACCGAGGCGACCGACCTGCTGCACGGGGTGGCCGGGGCGCTGGCCGAGCTGCGCACCGTCGGCACTCCGTCGCGCGCGCCGACCCGCTGAGCGACCCGTACCGCGCCCACCGGCCGGTCACGGCGGCGTCGTTACCCGGACCGGGACGGTGTACGGCGAGCTGCCCACGACGTTGAACGACCGGATCCGGTAGTGGTAGGTGAGGCCCCGGGCCAGTCCCGTGTTGCTGAAGCCGCGACCGGTCACCGTGAAGGTGGCCACCTCCCGGTCGAACGTCGGGTCCAGCGCCCGCTGCACGATGAACCCGGACCCCGGGCCGGCGGGGGTGCTCGCCGCCCAGGCCAGGACCACCGTCGCGGTGTCCGGTCCGGGTGCGCTCGCCGTGGCGCTCACCCCGTTCGGGGTGCCCGGCGCGGGCGGGGAGGTCACCGCGGCGATCGTCGACCAGGCCGAGGCGGCACCCAGATAGGTGGTCCGCACCCGGTAGTAGTACGTCGTGTCCGGTGCGATCGCGACATCCAGGTGATTGTCGCCGGCACCGATCGCCGTGGTGCCCGGCCCGCTGGTGAATGTCGGGTTGGTGGCCCGCTGCACGTCGATGCCGGTGGCGAACGAGCGGTTCACCCAGCGCAGGGCCACCCGTAGCGGCGCGGCGGGCGGCAGTGCCGCGACCAGGCCACTCGGCGCGGCCAGGTGCACCGAGGCCGGCACCCCGTTGGACCAGGACGAGTAGCTGACCGCGTTCTCCGCCCGGATCCGGTAGTGGTAGGTCACCCCGGGAGTGACGGACGCGTCCGTGTACCGGGTGGCGGCCGCCGCGACGGTGATCGTGGTGATCTCGCCGTCGAAGGTCGCGTCGGTGGCCCGGTGCAGCAGGTGACTGGTGGCCGGTGGCCGGCCGCCGTTGCTGGTCCAGGCGAGCGCGATCGCGGGTAGCGCGGTGGCCGAGCCGGGCACCGGCGTGGCGGTCAGCCCGGTCGGTGCCTTCGGTGTCACCCGGAGCACAAGTGGCCGGGTCATCCCACCGTCGCGGTGGCCGGCGAGTTGGCTGTGCCAGCGGTATTCCCAGCCCAGGTTGACCAGGTGGTTGACCACGGTGGCGGGTCGCCCGTCCGCCGGGCTGACCGGGGTCGACCCGGTCCGTGCGCCGGCCGGGCGGCACGGGTCGAGCAGCCGGACGCTGTCGCCCAGCTTGAACGGCAACGTCGGGGCGACCGGGCGCAGCGCCACCACCACGTCCTCCCGGGGGTTGACCCGGACGATCTGCTTCCAGCCCAACTCGGTGCCGTGGGGGAGCCGCAGCGTGCCGTCCCAACCGACCCGGTTGACCACCTGCACGTCGCAGCCGCCGACGTGCAGCGGTTCGGTCTGCCGGACGTTGCCGCTGATCCGCCAGATCTGGGTGCCGTCGTTGGTGGTGCCCAGCGGCACGGCGGGGTCGGTGGCGAAGAGCACCTCGGTGACCGGGTCGGTCGGCCCGAGGGGCAGGGTCGTCGGGTTGAGCGGCCCGGCGTGCGGGTGTCCGACGCCGAGTCGGCCGACCAGCCGGCCGTGGTCGGGCTCGAAGACCTGCTGTACGGCCTTGACCGCGATGGGCAGCGTCATCGGGTCCGCGCCGGCCGTCGGTGTGATCGTCACCGAGGTGGCGTGCACCGGCACCGTTGTCGTCGACGCGGTCTGGGTGCCGAACGCCGGGTCGTACGCCGGCTGCGGCACGATCGGCGGGCGTTGACTGGCCGCGTACGCCACGGGTAGCCGTTCGCGCAGCCGGTCCAGGTCGTACGGCGGCGCCGGAGCCCCCGCGACCCGGAACTGGAGCAGGGTGCGCGTGTTCGGGCCGTACCCCGGTTCGGTGCCGGGCGGCCCACCCTCGGCCGTGCGGTCCGGTGCGTCGGTGTGCTGGTCGTAGCGTGGGTCGAAGCCGGGCAGCGGCGCCGGGGCGTCGTTGTACAGGATCAGCGTGCTGCCCGGCGGCACGGTGGAGAAGTCGACGAGCACGTCGGCCCGCTCACCCGGCGCGAGCAGCAGGGTGTGCCCGTCGACGTTCAGCACGGTCGGGTCGAGCCGGTCGTAGCGGTAGCCGACCGGCCGGTTCGGCAGCACCACCGGGGCGGGCAGCAGCCCGGCCTCGTTGCCGATCTGGATGAACTCCGGCCCGGCGGCGCGCGGATCCGGCACACCGCCGTCGCGCCCGTCGGTCGGCCAACCCGTCGGTCGGTCCGCCGCCCGCACCGCGGGCACCATCGGCACCTCCCCGGCTTCGGCGTCGGCGAGCGCACCGTCGGCCGTCCACATCGGCGCGTCGGAGCAGGCCCGGTAGAGCTGGAGGTTGAGGCTGCGGTCCAGGCAGGCGTTGAGGATCCGGAACCGGTACGCGCGCGGCGCCACCTCCAGGTACGGGTAGGCGGCGCCGTTGACGAGCGGGGTGTCGCCGTACGCCTCGGGCACCGCGGACAGGTGCGGCACGCCGGGGCGCAACGGCGGTTCGTCAGGTGCGTCGACCGGGTCGTGGTGCGGGTTGGCGACGCAGCCGTCGGCGCGGGCGTGGTCCGGGGCGGGATCACGCGACCAGGGGCCGTAGTCCCACCGGCCGGTGGGGTTGCGTCCGCCGGAGCGGTACGGGTTCTGCCGTGGCTGGTAGATGTGCGGGTGCCAGAGGCTGCCCCGGGCGCCCCAGCGTTCCCGGTCCCAGGTCGGGTCCTCGGCGGCGAGTTGGGCGTCGTCCGGCACGAACGTCTTGTCCTCGATCACCAGCGGCAGTTGGTCGGCCGGCAGCACGGCGTCGGCGACGAGTTGCTCCTCGGCCGGGTCGGTGAGCAGGTAGAGCGCGAGTTGTCCGCCGTAGACGGTGAGCCGGGCCAGGCCGAGGGTGTTGTCGTGCCACCACAGCAGCCGGCCGCTCTGCTCGTTCGGGTAGTAGAGGGTGGTGGCCCCGGCACCCGGCGGTGGCATGTCCGGCACGTGGGTCACGCCCACCCCGTTCGGGTACGGGGTGATCTCCCCGGCCGGAGTGATCCACTGCCCCGGATTGCCGGCGCTGTTCCAGCCGGTCTGCGCGCCGGCCAGGTGCAGCACCGCGCGGTTCTGCGGGAACGGGGCGGGTCCGTCCAGCGGGCCGATCCCGGCCCCCTCGATGGTGTCGTCGACCGGCAGGAACAGCTCACCGGCCCGGCCGGTCGGAAGGTGGTTGATGAACTTCACCCGGACCGGGCGGCCCCGCCGGGCGAGGACCATCGGGCCGAGGTGCCAGGGCCGCTCCGGAGGTGCCACCGTGTTGTGGCCCGCCGGGTCGGTGCCCAGGTTGAGCTGCCGGTAGCCGCGCAGCCGGGTGGCGGGCAGGTCCCGGTGCAGCCGTTGCGCGTACTCCTGCACGACGATCTCGTAGTAGTCGCAGCCCGGATAGCTGATCGTGTCCGGCGTCGCCACCGGCAGTTGACCGCCGAGGTCGGTGCCGGTGTGCCGGCCCGGTACGGGCAGCGGGTCGACGAACTTGCGCAGCCCGGTCCCGGGCACCACCTGCCCGCCGGTGTCGCGCCTCGGGCGAGGGCTGTGGGCGAAGTTCGGCACCGGACCGAAGCAGCGGGGCACCACGGTCGGGTCCAGGCTCGGCGCGGGGGCGGTCTGCTCGGCGGTACGCGCGGCCGGCACGGACGCCGTCGCGCCGTCGACGGAGCCGTCGGTGTCGCGGGTGGCCCGGACGAAGAAGGTGGAGCGGAGCCTGCGGAACAACGCCATGACTCTCCCCGGGTCGGGGCGCGAGGGTCGCCACCCCGGCGTGGCTGCCTCGGCGCTCTGTTGACGATCGGTGAGCACTCAACCGCAGCATGCGACTCAGACGGCCGGATAGGAATTACCCAATCGTCCGTATCTGGGATGGCCTTGGTCGAGGGACGGCCCTGGTCAGTTGGATTCCGGGGCGCCCGGGTGTGCGGGCTGGCAGACCGGGCACCAGTAGGTGACCCTCTCGCCCAGCTCCTCCTTGCGGATCGCGGTGCCGCAGCGGCGGCACGGCTGGGCGCGGCGACCATACACGTAGCTGGTCTCGCCCCGGCGCAGGGAGCCGGTGCTGCTCTGCGTCCACCGGCCACGGTTGGCGGCGAGCAGCCGCTGCGAGAGGGCCACCAGGCCGGGCAGGTCGGGCACCGCGCCGACCGGTGTCCACGGGGACACACCGCGCAGGAACAGCACCTCGCACTTGTAGAGATTGCCCACCCCGGCCAGGTTGCGCTGGTCCAGCAGCGCCTCGCCGACCGTCTGCTCCGGGTGGCCGCCGAGTCGGCGGACCGCCTCGGCCGGGTCCCAGTCCGGGCCGAGCAGGTCGGGGCCGAGGTGGCCGACCAGGTGGTCCTCCTCGGCGGTCGGCACGAGGGTCAGCTCGTGCAGGTGATAGCCGACCGCGACGGCGCCGGGGCTGCGCAGCACCACCCGGATCAGGTGGGCGGGCCGGCCGGTCCAGCGTTCCCCCGGGGCGTACGCCCGCCAGGCGCCGTCCATCCGCAGGTGCGAGTGCAGGGTCCAGTGCGCCTCGTTCGGGGCGCTGAGGCGCAGCAGCAGGTGCTTGCCCCGGCTGGCCGACTCGCGGACGGTCCAACCGGTGAGATCGGTGGTGGCGAGCTGGGGAACCCGGAAGTCACTGTCGGTGATCCGCGCGCCGGCGAGCGCGCGATGCAGCACACGCGCGGTGTTCCAGACGGTGTCGCCTTCGGGCACCCTGTCATCCTCCCTCATTTGAGCAGAATTCGCATGTGTCGCTATTTGTACACAGGTTCCTCATGATCTCCCGACATGCGAGGGTCAAGGAGTTCTGAGGAGAATGCCTATGTCCAGGCTGCATTGTCGTACTCGGTCCCTCGCCCTCGTCGTCCCCCTCACCCTCGCCCTCACCGCCACCCTCCTACCCGCCACCAGCCAGGTCCCCGCCGCCGGAAGCCCGCTCACCTTCACCGCCGCCGCACCTGGCGGCGAACTGTGGAACGCCGACCTGTCCGTCGTCGACCGGGACGACGTCAACGTCCGGCGCACCGCCGCCGGGCTGCGCCTGCGCGAAGCCCGGCCCGCCGGACGCAGCCCGCGCAGCGCTGTCGCCGAGGGGATGCTGCTGAGCGCTCCCCGGACCCTCAAGCGGCCGGCCACCCGGGTCCGCGCCCAGGTCAGTGCCCAGACACCGGCGGGCGCCACCGTCGAGGCCCAGGTCCGAGGTTGGCGGGCCAGTGGCTGGACCGAGTGGCGGACCGCCACCGCCGGCGCCGTCTTCGACAGCCCGGTGAGCCGGGTGCAGAGCAGGGTCGTGCTCACCGCCACCGCCGGTGGCGCCACCGCGACGGTACGCGGCGTCCAGCTCACCGCCGACACGACCGCCGCCGTCTCCGCGACCACGCCGGGCATCACCTACCGGGTGTTCGCCACCCGGATCGGCCTGGTCGGCGAGCAGACCGCCAACGGTCGCACCGTGCAGCCCCGGGACCACTTCGTGGCGCTACCGTCGCGGCGCAGCCTGGCCCCGCTCAACTCCGGCGACTACACCGTGCGGGTCTGCACCACCAGCGGCTCCCGCTGCGAGTACGCCCCGGTCTGGGACGTCGGGCCGTGGAACACTCGCGACGACTACTGGAACCCGTCGGCGGTGCGGGAGAACTGGAAGGACCTGGGGCAGGGCCGGCCCGAGGCGCAGGCGGCCTACCAGTCCGGCTACAACGGCGGTCGGGACCAGTTCGGCCGGACCGTCCTCAACCCTGCCGCCATCGACCTGGCCGACGGCACCTTCTGGGACGGCCTCCAGTTGACCACCAACGCCTGGGTGGACGTCGCCTACCTGTGGACCGGTGGTGGGCCGCGCGGCGTGGTCGGTGACGGGCCGCTCAACATCCGCAGCGGGGCCACCACCTCGTCTCCGGCGCGTGGCCTCGCCGCCCGGTTCGCCACCGTGCCGATCGAGTGCTACGTGACCGGACAGTCGGTGGCGGGGCCCTACCGCACCACCACCCGGTGGAACCGGCTGGCCACCGGCCAGTACGTCAGCCACGCGTACATCTCGGTCGTCTACGGAGGTGCTGTGCCGGTCTGCTGACCCGTGCTTGCCCGACGGGCGTCGATCAGGGGCGCTCGTCGGGGCGGGCCGGGCGCACCATGTCCTGGTAGCGCGGGTGGCTGGCACCGTAGACGGCGTAGTTGAGTCGAGCGTGCGAGAGGCTCAGATCACCGTTGGGGCCGCCGCGGACCGCGTCGGCGTCGGCGTCGGTCTGGCCGTCGTCGGTCCAGAAACAGACCGGGCAGGTCCCCCCACCGGTCCGGGATGCACAGCAGGGACAGCCCACGGGAACCACTTGTTCACCCACCGGGGCAGCATTCCACAGTCGAATATCAGCGGGAAACCCGCAGGACGTCACCCGGGGCAACCCGGAGGAGGTCCACCGCCCGCCCACGGTTCACCGCGACCGCGACCAGTTCGGCCGAGTCGACGTACACCACCAGGCCATTCGCCGGGGCATCCCCGAACGTCCGTCCCCGGACGGCCGGCCGGGCCGGCTCCGCGCCGGGCGGCCCGACCCGCAGGGTGGCCGGAAGTCCGTCGAGCAGGTGCGCCGGGGCGGCCAACTGGACATTTCCGAAATGGTCCACTGTTCGCACCTCGGCGGTGAAGCCCTCGTCGTCGGAGGTCAGCGTCGGCGTCGGCAGCCGGACCAGGCCCGCCGGGTCGACCGGCGGCCCCGCCTCGGCCAGGGGCGCGCCGAGCGCCAGCCGGGCCGCCACGGGCGCGAAGACGTCGCGCCCGTGGAACGTGCCGGACACCCGATCGGCCAGCCAACTCGGCTCGATCAGCCGCACCGCGGCGGTCACCCCGCCGAGAGCGGCGGCGGCGTCCGGCAGCAGCCCGTTGTCCGGACCGACCAGCAGCCCACCCGGGGTGGCCAACGCGACGCCCCGTCGGGCGGTACCCACCCCCGGGTCGACCACCGCCACGTGCACACCCACGGGCAGGTGCGGCACCGTCTGCGCCAGGACCGCGGCGCCCCGTCGTACGTCCGCCGGTGGCACCAGGTGGGTCACGTCGATGACCCGGACGGCCGGCGCGAGCCGGGCGATCACCCCGTGGCAGGCGGCCACGAAGCCGTCGGTGAGGCCGTAGTCGGTGGTCAGCGAGATCCAGGGCGTTGCGGACATGCCCGCAGGCTAACCCCCGGCGGCGGTACGCCGTTCCAGGACCAGCTCGTCGTGCAGGGGTATGCCGTCCTCGCCCACCAGCGGGATCTCCGGCTTGAGCTGGCGGGCGCGGTCCACCGCTCCCCGGTCGACGTGGACCAGCCGCATGCCGCGCCGCTGGTAGAACCGCAATGCCCGCAGGTTGTCGTTCGAGGTGATCAGCCACACCCGGGCCAGCCCGGTCTCGGCCGCGATCGACGTCGCCGCCGACAGCAGGGCCGTGCCGACGCCCCGGCCGGGCACGGCCGCGACGAGGGTGACCACCTCCAGGGCGTCCTCGTCGACGCGGTAGGTCAGCGCGCCGAGCACCGCCGCGCCGTCGACAGCCACAAGCGTCGGCAGGGTACGCACGTCGTGCCGGGTGTCGTGGGCGACCACGTACGGGCCACCCCACTCTCGCTCGTGCAGCGCGTCGATGGCGGCCCGCTCGGCAGGTCGCGCCGTTCGCACCTCGAACCCTTCCATGTTCCGCCTCCGCCCTTCGTCGCGTCCGCTCGTCGGCCCCGGAGCGTACCGGCCGACGGGTGGCCGACGTGGGTGGCGGATATGGGACAGCGCGGTGGCCGACCGGCCACTCCCGCGCTGTGGTGGTGCCGGGGGAGACTGCCCTGGTGACACATCGGAGCCTGCCTGCCGTCGCGGTGCTGCTGGTGGCCGTCGCCCTCACCGCCGGCTGCGGCGGCGACGACGCCGACCCGTCGAGCGCGCCCCCCACCGCCTCGCCCGCGTCGCCCGGCTCGTCCGACCTGGGTTCGACGGCAGCCGTTCCGTCGAGCGCGCCGACGTCCTCGTTGGCCCCGTCCCGCACCGGCGGCGCGCCACCCCCGCCGACCCCACCCTCCGTTGCCCCGCAGGGGCCGACGCAGCGCCGGCCGGCCAGTCCACCGCCGGTGGTGCTGCCCAAACGCCCGGACGGAGCGCCCGGAGCGAAGCAGATCGTCGAAGCGTTCCGGGCCGCCGGCCTGCCGGTGCCGCACCCGAAGGACCGTTCGGTCGACTGTGGACCGGACGGGCTCGGCCTGGGTTGCTCCGAGCTGATCGCCACCGACACCGTCACCGTGTACGTCTTCCCCGACGAGACCAGCGCCGGTGACATCGCGGAGACCTGGGGCGGCCAGTCGTACCGGCGTGGCGCGGTGGTGCTCAACTACCTCGAGGCGAAGACGCCGGTGGGCGAGCGCCCGCGCTACGAGAAGGTGCTCAACGGCCTGCGCTGAGCACCGGGCCGGGGCTCGACGACCCGGGGCGGGTCAGCCGCGCAGGCGCAGGCCGCGAGGAGTGGCCCGGAAGCCGGCGGCGGTGAGCGCGTCGCGCAGCGGCGAGGAGTGCACCGCCTCGCCGTCGGCCCGCTCCACCGACAGCGCGCCCAACGCCCCGGAGTGCACGGCGTCGGCGAGCGCCTTGCCGGCCACCGCGAGCGTTTCGGTGTCGTCGCTGAAGGACAGCAGCGTCCGACCGCCGCGCTCCACGTACAGCACCAGGTCACCGCTGACCTGCACCACCAGCGCGCCGGCCTTGCGGCCGGCCCGGTGCCCGGTCGCCGGGGCAGCCCCGTCGCCGGAGTCGACCACGCGTTCCGGCCAGGGCAGCGCCCCGCCGTACGGGTTGGCCGGGTCGGTGGCGGCCAGGACGGTGGCCGGTGCGCCCCGCCCCCGGGTGCCGTCCATCGGCTCGGCCAGTGCGCGCAGCCGGTCCACCGCACCGGGTACCGCGAACTGCGCCGCACCCAGCCCTTCGACGAAGTAACCACGGCGGGCCGCGCCGCGCTCCTCCAGGGCCGACAGCACCGGGTAGACCGCCGAGAACCCGCCGACCACCTGCTCGGCCATCACCGCGCCGCGGGTGACCACCCCGTGCCGTTCCAACAGGACGTCGGCGAGGGCGGCGGCGCGCCGGGTCGGGTCGACGTCCCGTTCCGGGAGGCGGGACCAGCGACCGGCGACCGTCGGCGGGCCACCCCGGGTGGGCAGCGCCACCCGGCCGGGCCGCCGGTAGCGGGTACGCGGCGCGGACGGCTTGGAGCGGTGCGCGCCGCCCGCGCCGAGCACCGCGCGCAGCGGGGCGAGGGTGTCGTTGGTGAGGTGCCCGGCCCAGACCAGATCCCAGATCACGGTGGTCAGGGCGGCGTCGTCGGTCGAACCGACGCGGTCGGCCAGCGGGCGGAAGAAGAGCGCCTGCCCGTCGCCGAGCGCGTCGAGCACCGCGTCGTGCAGCGGCGTACGCGTCAGCGCCTCGTCGGGTGGCGGGAGCAGCAACGGTGCGGCATCCGCGTACGCCAGGGTGACCCAGCCGTCACCGCCGGAGATCGCTCCCGACCCGGCCCAGAGCACCTCCCCGCTGGCGCACAGCTCGTCGAGCTGGGCGGGGGAGTAGTCGGCGACCCGGGCGGGCAGCACCAACCGTTCCAGTGCGGATGCCGGCACCGCCGCGCCCTGCAACTGCTCCACCGTCGCGGCGAGCGCCTCCACCCCGCGGGCGGACGAGCCGACCTGCTGCCAGCGGGGCAGGAACGTGGCGAGCGCCCGGGGCGGCACCGGCTCGATCTCCCGGCGCAGCGCCGCGAGCGAGCGGCGGCGCAGCATCCGCAGCACCTCGGCGTCGCACCACTGGGCACCCGCCGAATCCGGGGTGAACTCCCCGGAGACCACCCGCCCGGTGGCACCGAGCCGACGTAACGTCTGCTCGACGACGAACACACCCAGCCCGAAGCGTGCCGCGCAACTGGCCGCGGCGAACGGCCCGTGGGTGCGGGCGTACCGGGCCACCAGGTCACCGAGCGGATCGGCCACCGGGGCGAGGTACGCCTCGGCCACCCCGACCGGCAACGCCACGCCGAGGGCGTCGCGCAGCCGGGCGGCGTCCTCGACACCCACCCAGCGCTGCTCGCCGGCGATCCGGACCCGCAGCACCCGGCGGGTGGCCTCCAACTCGGTCAGCCAGGTCTCCGGCACGCCCCGCTCGGTCAGCTCGGCGTCGCTCAGGTCACCGAGCACCCGCAGCAACTCGACCACGTCCTCGGCGTCGCGGGGGCGGCGCTGCTCGGTCAGCCACCGCAGCTGCCGGTCGGTCTCGGTGAGCACGGCGGGGTCGAGCAACTCGCGCAGGTCGACCCGGCCGAGCAGCTCACCGAGCAGGGTGGAGTCCAGGGCGAGCGCGGCGGCGCGGCGCTCGGCGAGGGGGGCGTCGCCCTCGTAGAGGAACGCGCCGACGTAGCCGAAGAGCAGCGACCGGGCGAACGGCGACGGCGCGCTGGTCTCGACCTCGACCAGCCGCACCTTGCGGGTGGCCAGGTCGCGCATCAGCCCGGCCAGCGCCGGCTGGTCGAAGACGTCCTGGAGGCACTCCCGGGCAGCTTCCAGGGTGACCGGGAAGTCCGCGTACTCGCGGGCGACGTCGAGCAGTTGCGCGGCGCGCTGCCGCTGCTGCCACAGCGGTTGGCGGCGACGCGGGTCGCGGCGGGGCAGCAGCAGCGACCGGGCGGCGCACTCGCGGAAACGGGCGGCGAAGAGCGCGGAGGTGCCGACCGACTCCTCCACGAGCTGGGTGATCTCGTCCGGCTCGAAGACCACCACGTCGGCGCCGGGCGGCTCGTCGGCGGTGTCCGGAAGTCGCACCACGATGCCGTCGTCGGAGGGCATCACCTGGGCGTCCACCCCGTACCGTTCGGCCAGCCGGCGGCCCACCGCGAGGGCCCACGGCCCGTTGACCCGGGCGCCGAGGACGCTGTGCACGGCGAGCCGCCAGTCGCCCAACTCGTCGCGGAACCGCTCGACGACGACCGTACGGTCGTCGGGCAGCGAGCGAGTGGCCTCCCGCTGCTCGCGCAGGTAGGCCATCAGGTTGCCGGCGGCCCAGTCGTCCAGCCCGCCGTCCCGCAACGCGGCCAGTGCCGCCTCGTCGGTCTGGCGCAGCAGGGTGCGCACCCGGGCGCCGATGGCCCGACCCAGCTCCACCGGGCGGCCGAGCTGGTCGCCCTTCCAGAACGGCATCCGCGCGGCCTGCCCCGGAGCGGGCGAGACCAGCACCCGGTCGGGGGTGATCTCCTCGATGCGCCAGGAGGACGAGCCGAGCAGGAAGACATCGCCGACCCGGGACTCGTAGACCATCTCCTCGTCCAGCTCGCCGACCCGGGCGGCCCGTTCGGCGCCGGCAAGGAAGACCCCGAACAGCCCGCGGTCCGGGATGGTGCCGCCGCTGGTCACCGCCAGTCGCTGCGCGCCGGGACGGCCGGTGAGCAGGTCGGTGGCCCGGTCCCAGACCAGTCGGGGGCGTAGCTCGGCGAACGCGGTGGACGGGTAGCGGCCGGAGAGCATGTCGAGCACGGCGTGCAGCGCGGAGTCGGGCAGCTCGGCGAAGGGCGCGGCCCGGCGGACCAGCACGGCCAGGTCGCCGAGCGGCCACGGCTCCAGTGCCACCATCGCGACGATCTGCTGGGCCAGCACGTCCAGCGGGTTGCGGGGGTAGTGCAGCTCCTCGATCGCGCCGGCGGTCATCCGTTCGGCGACCACCGCGCAGGAGAGCAGGTCGCCCCGGTGCTTGGGGAAGACCACGCCCCGGGAGACCGCTCCCACCTGGTGCCCGGCCCGGCCGACCCGTTGCAGCCCGGCGGCCACGCTCGGTGGCGCCTCGATCTGCACCACCAGGTCGACCGCGCCCATGTCGATGCCCAGCTCCAGGCTGGAGGTGGCCACCACCGCCGGGAGCTGGCCGGACTTGAGCGCCTCCTCGATGTGCTTGCGCTCCTCCCGGGAGACGCTGCCGTGGTGGGCGCGGGCGATCACCGGCGCCGCGCCGGTCGCCGCACCGGACTGGGCCATCACCTCGGCCGGCGGCCGGTTGCGCAGCGGGCCGGCGGGGCCACCCCACCGTTCCGCGCCGGGCACCGGGCCGCCGTCGCCCGCCGGACCGTCGCCCGCCGACAACCCCTCGGGTACGACGATCGCGCCGTCGCCGGGCGCGGATGCGGCCACCGCTTCGGCGGCCAGTTCGTTGAGGCGGGCGCAGAGGCGCTCGGCACTGCGGCGGGAGTTGGTGAAGACGATCGTGGAGCGGTGCTGCCCGATGAGGGTGAAGACCCGCTCCTCCACGGCCGGCCAGATCGAGGCGCGGCGTGGCCCGGGGCCGCCCAGGTCGTCCTCCGGTGGCTGCTCCTGCTCGTCCAGGCGGGTCATGTCCTCCACCGGGACCTGGACGCTGACCTCGATGGTCTTCGGTGTGGCCGGCTGCACGACGTCGACCGGGCGGGCGCCGCCGAGGAACTGCGCGCAGGCGTCGATCGGCCGGACGGTGGCCGAGAGGCCGATGCGCTGCGCCGGGGCGGGCAGCAGTTCGTCGAGGCGTTCGAGGGAGAGGGCGAGGTGGGCGCCTCGTTTGCTGCCGGCCACCGCGTGCACCTCGTCGACGATCACCGTCTGGACGCCGCGCAGCGAGTCGCGAGCCGCGGACGTGAGCAGCAGGAACAGCGACTCGGGCGTGGTGATGAGGATGTCCGGTGGGGTGCGGGCGAAGGCACGTCGCTCGTCGGCCGGGGTGTCGCCGGTGCGCATGCCGACGGTGATGTCCGGTGGTGCGACGCCCAACCGGGTGGCTGCCTGCCGGATGCCGGCCAGTGGGGTGCGCAGGTTGCGTTCCACGTCGACGGCGAGGGCCTTGAGCGGGCTGACGTAGAGCACCCGGCACCGTTGTCGGGCCTCGGCCGGTGCGGGCTCGCGGGCGAGCCGGTCCAGTGACCAGAGGAAGGCCGCGAGCGTCTTGCCGGAGCCGGTGGGTGCGACCACGAGGGCGCTGCGGCCGGCGGCGACCGACCGCCAGGCGCCGGTCTGCGCGGCGGTGGGGGCGGCGAAGGCGGCCTCGAACCAGGCGCGGGTGGCCGGGCCGAAGTCGGCGAGCACCGCGCCGGCGTCTGCGTCTGCGTCTGCCCCGGTCACCGGTCCATCCTGCCCCGCCGGTACGACAACGACGACCGACCGCCGGTGGAATGCGCCGGACAAAAGCAAAAAGCATGGAACGTGCGCTTAATGCGTTAAGTCTCACTTAACTGCTTGCTTCTAAGGAGCAACATAAAGTAACTTCACTGCCAACGCGAACCGGGGTGAGGGGATTTGATGGCCGGCGAGCAGCACACCGTCGAACCGGGCACCGACGTGCTGATTCGCAAGGTCGACAGCCACCTCGCAGCCCTCCGTGGCGGCCTGCACGGCCCCGAGTTCGAGCTCGCCGAACGCCTCGCCCGCTGCCTCCGGGAGCTGGTCCTGTGCACCGCCCAGGCCAGCGCCGCCGATCGTGGCCAGGTCCGCGCCGCCGTCCACTACTTCGTGCTCCGCCGGGAGAGCCGTGGTCGGTTGCTCTCGGTGCGGTCACTGGCCGCCGCGGAACGGGTGGTCGACCGGGTGGCACGCCAACTCGGCCGCACCGACCTGCTGACCGAGCTGCGCCAAGACCACCCCACCCCCGAAGCCCCCCACCCCCACCCCCACCCCCAAACCCTCCTCCACTAACCCACCCCACCCCACCCCCACCCCGGGTCGATCATGCAGTTGTGGTGGGTGACAAACCTCGTGTCGTGGGGCAAAACCGGCAGCACAACTCCATGATCGGCGGGGTGAGGGGACCCGCGATCTGCGGGGGGATTCCGGCAAAACCGCCCGGTGAGCGACAAACTGGCGTCTGATCGCTGCTAGGGGCCGCCGCTGCACGAGCGCCGGCCACCTGGATCGGGAGCGCAGGTGCTGGTACTGCTCGTCCTCCACCTCGTGGCGGCCCTCGTCGCGCCCCTGCTCGTCCGGCGGTGGGGATCCCGCGCGTGCTACCCGCTGGCGCTGGTACCGGCTGCCGCCTTCTGCTGGGCGCTGGCCCGCACCCCGGCCGTCGGCGACGGCGGGGCGGTGGTCGAGACGTACCGGTGGATCCCGCAGTTGGGCCTCGACATCGCGTTCCGGCTCACCACGCTCTCCTGGCTGATGACGCTGCTGATCGGGGGCGTCGGCGCGCTGGTGCTGGTCTACAGCGCCCGCTACTTCAACGCCGGATCGAACGGGTTGGCACGGTACGTCGGTGTCCTGGTCGCCTTCGCCGGCGCGATGCTCGTCCTGGTCTTCGCCGACGACCTGCTGCTGCTCTACGTCGGCTGGGAACTCACCACGATCTTCTCGTACCTGCTGATCGGGCACAGCACCGAGCGGCGGTCCAGCCGGTGGGCGGCGGCGCAGGCGTTGACAGTCACCACGCTGGGCGGGCTCGCCATGCTCGTCGGGTTCATCATGCTGGGCGTGCACGCCGGCACCTACCGGTGGTCGGAGATCGCCGCCCAGCCACCACCCGGCGGCGGGTACCTGGTGGTCGCCGTGCTGCTGATCCTGGCCGGCGCGCTGTCCAAGTCGGCGGTGCTGCCGTTCAGCTCCTGGCTACCGGTCGCGATGGCGGCGCCCACTCCGGTCAGCGCGTACCTGCACGCCGCCGCCATGGTCAAGGCCGGCGTCTACCTGGTCGGGCTGCTCGCGCCGGTGCTCGCCACGGTCGGGCCGTGGCGGCCGGTGGTGCAGATCGCCGGCGTGGCCACCATGCTGCTCGGCGGCTGGGCCGCGCTGCGGCAGACCGACCTGAAGCTGTTGCTGGCGTACGGGACGGTCAGCCAACTCGGTCTGCTGGTCGCGGTGACCGGCTCGGGCACCCCGGACGCCGCCCTGGCCGGCACGGCGATGCTGCTGGCGCACGCGCTGTTCAAGGCGGCGTTGTTCCTGGTCGTCGGCATCATCGATCACGGCGCCGGCACCCGTGACCTGCGGGAGCTGTCCGGGCTGCGGCGCTGGTCCCGGCCGCTGTTCGTGGTCGCGGTGCTGGCCGCGGCGTCGATGGCCGGTGTGCCGCCGTTCGTCGGCTTCGTCGCGAAGGAGGCGGTGTTCGGGGCGTTCACCGACCAACCCGTGCTCCTCACCGGCCTGGTCGCCGGGACGGTGCTCACGGTCGCGTACAGCGCCCGCTTCCTCTGGGGCGCGTTCGCCGACCGCCCAGGTGTGGCACCGGCCCGGCCCGGCCCGATCGCCGCGTCGCTGCTGCTCCCGCCAGCGGTGCTCGCCGGGGTCGGGCTGCTCGCCGGCCCGGCCGCGAGCGTGCTGGACGACGTGCTGCGCCCGTACGCCGATCTGCTCGGTGGGGTCGACGCGCACCTGGCGCTCTGGTCCGGGCCGACCCCGGCTCTCGGCCTGTCCGTGCTGGCTCTCGCCGGCGGTGGCCTGCTCTTCGCCGTGCGGGCGCCGGTCGCCCCGGTGCTGGCCCGGCTGCGTTCGCCGGTGGGCGGCAACCAGGGGTACGAGTGGGTCGTGGGCCGGTTCGACCGGTTGGCCATCGAGGTCACCGGCGCGACCCAGCGCGGCTCGCTGCCGCAGTATCTCGGCATCATCCTGGTCACGCTGGTGCTGGTGCCCGGTGCGGCGATGCTCTCCGCCGGCCCGTGGCGGGCCCGGATCCCGCTCTGGGACAACCTGCTCCAACCGGTGGTCGTGGTGGTGATCGCGGTCGCCGCGGTGCTGGCGGTCGGCGCCCGCCGTCGCCTGACCGCCATGCTGCTGGTGGGCATGACCGGCTACGGCACCGCGATGCTCTTCGTCCTGCACGGCGCACCCGACCTGGCGCTCACCCAGTTCCTGGTGGAGACCGCGACGATCGCGGTCTTCGTGCTGGTGCTGCGTCGCCTGCCGCAGCGGTTCTCGGCCCGCCCGCTGCGGCGTACCCGCTGGGTCCGTCGGGCGATCGGGGTGGCGGTGGGTGTGGTGGCCGCCGGGCTGGCCCTCACCGCCGCCGCGGCCCGCCGGGCCCCGGACATCTCCGCCGCCTTCCCGGATCTGGCGGTGGCCGAGGGGTACGGCCGCAACGTGGTGAACGTGACACTCGTCGACATCCGGGCCTGGGACACCATGGGCGAGCTGGCGGTGCTGGTGGTGGCCGCGACCGGGGTGGCCAGCCTGATCTTCGAGCGGTCCCGGACCGGGCCGCGACCGCGCCGGCCGGACTCGGACCAGCGGACCGACGAGCCCGGCCGCCCGGTGTGGCTGCGCGGCGGTCCCACCCTCTACGAGGAGCGCCGCTCGATCGTGTTGGAGGTGGTCATCCGGCTGATCTTCCACACCGTGGTGCTGTTCTCCCTGTTCCTGCTCTTCTCCGGGCACAACGCGCCGGGCGGTGGCTTCGCCGGCGGTCTGGTGGCGGGTCTCGCCCTGGTGGTCCGCTATCTGGCCGGGGGTCGGTACGAGTTGACCGAGGCCGCCCCGATCGGCGCCGGTGCGATCCTCGGCGCCGGATTGGCGATGTCGGTGGGCAGCGGTGTGGTGGCACTGCTGGTCGGCGGATCGGTGCTGGAGAGCGCCAAGGTCGACAGGTCGCTGCCGTTGATCGGTGACGCCCACCTGGTCACGTCGCTCTTCTTCGACATCGGCGTGTACCTGGTCGTGATCGGGCTGGTGCTGGACGTCCTGCGCAGCCTCGGCGCCGAGGTGGACCGACACATCGAGGCCACCGGAACGGCCACCGGCGGCCTGGCCGTCGACAAGGGCGAGCGGGCATGAGCGCGAGGAGTGCGCCGGGGTTGCGCGCCCCGCAGTCGCGAACAAGGGCAGAACGGTGACGGCGAGCGAAGCGGGACCGACGTTGGTGTTGGTGCTGGCTGTCGCGGTGCTCGTCGGTTGCGGGGTGATCCTGCTGCTGGAGCGCACCCTGACCCGGATTCTGCTCGGGGTGATCCTGCTCGGCAACGGGGTGAATCTGTTGATCCTGCTGGGTGGGCGTCCGGGTGGGGCGCCGATCGTCGGCACCGGTGCGAAGGAGCGGATGAGTGATCCGCTGCCGCAGGCGATGGTGTTGACCGCCATCGTGATCACCTTCGGGTTCAGCGCGTTCCTGCTCGCGGTGGCGTACCGCAGTTGGTATCTGACCGGCGACGACGAGGTGCCCGACGACCTGGAGGACCGGCAGATCATCCGTCGGGCGGTGCGGAACGAGGTCGGCGCTGTGGACCACGGCGGGGAGGGCCCGAACGGCGACCCGGAGCAGGTCGATCCCGAACCCGCCCGCCGCCGGCTCCGCCGCGGGCAGGAGTCGTGATGAGCGCGCTGGTGCCGCTGCCGGTGGTGGTGCCGCTGCTCGGTGCGGCGCTGACGCTGCTGCTGGCCGGTAAGCCCCGACTCCAGCGCTCGATAAGCGTGTCCTGTCTGGGTGGCACGCTCGTCGTGGCGCTGTTGCTGCTGGTGCAGGCGTACCGGCACGGGCCGGTGGTGGTGGCGGTCGGTGGGTGGCCGGCGCCGGTCGGCATCGTGCTGGTCGCCGACCAACTCGCCGCGCTGATGGTGGTGGTCTCGTCGGCGGTGACCCTGTGCGTGCTGCTGTACTCGATCGGCCAGGGTCGCAGCGAGAGCAGCGAGTCCAGCCCGGTGGAGATCTTCCACCCGACGTACCTGGTGCTCACCGCGGGCGTCACCAACGCGTTCCTGGCCGGCGACCTGTTCAACCTCTTCGTCGGCTTCGAGATCCTGTTGGCCGCGAGTTTCGTGCTGATCACCCTGGGGGGCAGCGAGACCCGGATCCGGACCGGGTCGACGTACGTGGTGGTCAGCATCCTCTCCTCGATGATCTTCCTGACCGGTGTGGGTCTGGTGTACGCGGCCACCGGCACGCTCAACCTGGCCCAACTCGCCCAGCGCCTCGACGACCTGCCCGACGGCGTCCGACTGGCCCTGGAGCTGATGTTGCTCCTGGCCTTTGCGATCAAGGCGGCGGTCTTCCCGTTGTCGGCGTGGCTGCCGGACAGCTATCCCACCGCGCCGGCCCCGGTCACCGCCGTCTTCGCGGGTCTGCTCACCAAGGTGGGCGTCTACGCGATCATCCGCACCGAGACGTTGCTGTTCCCCGGTGGGCACGCCGACGTGCTCCTGATGGTCGTCGCCGGGCTGACCATGGTGATCGGCATCCTCGGCGCGGTGGCCCAGTCCGATCTGAAGCGGCTGTTCTCGTTCACCCTGGTCAGCCACATCGGCTACATGATCTTCGGGGTGGCGTTGAGCACCGCCGCCGGGCTCTCCGGCGCGATCTTCTACGTGGTGCACCACATCACCATCCAGACCACGTTGTTCCTCGTCGCCGGGCTGGTCGAGGAGCGCGCCGGCAGCACCGACCTCCGCCGCATCGGCGGGCTGGCCCGGGTGGCGCCGCTGCTCGGGGTGCTGTTCTTCGTCCCGGCCATGAACCTCGCCGGGGTACCTCCGTTCTCCGGTTTCCTCGGCAAGCTCGGCCTGCTCCAGGCCGGGGTGGCGGCCGGCGGTCCGCTGCCCTGGGTGCTGGTCGCGGCGGGCACGCTGACCAGCCTGCTCACTCTCTACGTGGCGTCCCGGGTGTGGAACATCGCCTTCTGGCGCTCGCCCCGACTGGCCACCAGCGAGCCGGCCGTCCGGTTGCCGAAGCTGATGGTCGGGGCCACCGTCGCCCTGGTCGCCCTCGGGTTGGCGCTGACCGTGCTGGCCGGACCGCTGTTCGACGTCACCACGGACGCGGCCGCCGACCTGCGGCTGCGTACGCCGTACGTGGATGCCGTGCTGCCGGGCGGCGTGCCGTGACCGGCCCCCCTGACCCGGCTCCCGACGCCACCGCGCCCCCCGTGGTGGGACGCGGCCGGCTCGGGCGTTGGCGCGACCAGGTGGCGGCCCTCGGGTGGCTGGTGGTGGTCTGGAACCTGCTCTGGGGGGACGTCAACTGGGCCAACGTGGTCGGCGGCCTGCTGGTGGGCGGCGCGGTGCTGGTCTTCTACCCGCTGCCGGCGGTCAGCTTCGGCGGCCGGCTGCGACCAGGGGCGCTGCTGGTGTTCGCCGGCCGGTTCGTCGTCGAGCTGGTCAGCGCGAGCCTGCACGTCGCCCGGATCGCCGTGCAGCCCGGCTACCGGCCGCGCGGGGCGATCGTCGCGGTCCGGCTGCGGGTCACCACCGACCTCAATCTGGCGCTCACCGCCGAGGCGGTCTCGTTGGTGCCGGGCACGCTGATCCTCGAGGTGGACCGGGACTCCGGGACGCTCTACCTGCACGTGCTCGACACCCACGGACCGGCGGACCTCGACGTGGCCCGCGAGCGCACCCGCACCGTCGAACGGCGCATCGTCCGCGCGGTGGGCTCCGCCGCCGAACTGCGCCGCGTCGAGACCGACCGATCCGAGAGGGGAACCAGTCCGTGACCACGTTCCTGGCCGTCGTCCTCACCCCGCTGCTGTCGGTGACCGCGCTGCTCGCGCTGGCCCGCCTGTACCGTGGCCCGTCGCTGGTGGACCGGGTGATCGCCGCGGACATGCTGCTCGCCACCATGGTCGGCGCGGTGGGCGCCGAGGCGGCGGTCAACCGGCATGCCACCACGCTGCCCGTGCTCGTGGTGCTCTCCCTGCTCGGCTTCGTGGGCTCGGTGTCACTTGTCCGCTTCGCCGTCCGGGAGCAGCAGTGATCGCGACGATCGCGGACTGGCTCGGCGGCGCTTGTCTGGTGGCCGGTGCCCTGCTCGGCCTGGCCGCCGCGATCGGGGTGCTGCGTTTCCCGGACGCGCTGAGCCGGATGCACGCGGCCACGAAGCCACAGGTGCTCGGGGTGCTCCTGCTGCTGGTGGGCATCGCGTTGCGCCTGCGGTCTCCGGCGGACCTGGGCATGGTCGCGCTGGTGGCGGTCTTCCAGTTGGCGACCGCGCCGGTCGCGGCCCAGATGATCGGGCGGGCCGCGTACCGGTCGGGGCGGCTGGACCGGAGCCTGCTCGACGCCGACGAGCTGGCCGAACGCGGCCCAGGCAGCGGGTCGGCGGGGCCGGCGTGACGGCTGTCGAACCGGACGTTGCCGCTCCTTCGGCCCACCCCCAGCGCGGTCCCAGCCAGCGCCGATAAAATAGCGGCATGATCGACTCTTCTGCCCAGGAGGGCAGCAGTAGCCAGCCGGGTCGTGCCCGGCATATCCCCGTACCGACGACCCCGGGAGCCCTGAGCGACCCGTGTTGATCGTCGTTGGTCTCCTTCTGATCATTCTTCTCACTGCCGCCACCGGATACTTCGTGGCGCAGGAGTTCGGCTATGTCGCCGTGGACCGGGGCAAGCTGCGCCAGCTCGCCGATGACGGCGATCAGGCCGCCGCCCGGGCGCTGACCGTCACCAGCCGGCTCTCCTTCATGCTCTCCGGCGCGCAACTCGGCATCACCGTCACCGCCCTGCTGGTCGGCTACGTCGCCGAGCCGTACCTGGGTGGTGGCCTCGCCGACCTGCTCGGCGTGGCCGGCGTCAGCGAGGCGGTCCGTCTCCCTCTGTCGGTGGCGTTGGCCCTGGTCATCGCCACCGTCGTGCAGATGGTGCTCGGTGAGCTGGCCCCGAAGAACCTGGCCATCGCCCGGGCCGTGCAACTGGCCCGGGCGCTGAGCCGATCCACCCTGATCTACCTGGCCGTCGCCGGGCCGCTGATCCGGCTCTTCGACCGGGCCTCGGTACGCCTGCTGCGGCGGATCGGCATCGAGCCGATCGAGGAGCTGCCCAGCGGCGCCACCCCGGCGGACCTGGAACAGATCATCGCCGAGTCCCGCGAGGAGGGCTCCCTCGACGCCGAGATGTCCACGCTGCTCGACCGAGGTCTGGACTTCCGCGAGCTGACCGCCGGGGAGGCCATGGTGCCCCGCGTCGACGTGCACACCGTACGGGCACACGAGCCGGTCAGCCGGGTGGTCGAGCTGCTGGACACCGGCCACTCCCGCTTCCCCGTACGCGGCTCGGAGGGCGTCGACGACCTGCTCGGTGTCGTCGGCATCGCCGACGTGCTCGGCGTACCCCCGGGGGAGCGGGCCACCACCCCGGTGAGCGCGGTGGCCGTGCCTCCGCTGCTCGTACCGGAGACGTTGCCCCTGCCCACGGTGCTCGACCGGCTGCGGTCCGGGCATCGGCAGATGGCCTGCGTGGTCGACGAGTACGGCGGCTTCGCCGGGGTGATCACGCTGGAGGACATCGCCGAGGAGCTGGTCGGCCCGATCCGGGACGAGGACGACCCGCCGGATCGGGCACCGGCCCGGCAGGACGACGGGTCCTGGGTGGTGCCGGCGCGCTGGCGGATCGACGAGGTCGCCGACAGCACCGGCATCGCCCTGCCCGAGGCCCCGGAGTACGACACCCTGTCCGGACTGGTGATGCGGGAGCTGGGCCGCGTGCCGGAGGTCGGTGACCGGCTGGAGATCAGCCTGTTGCCCGAGGGCGCGGACGGCGAGGACAACGAGGCCGAGCCCCGGGCGCTGGTCGAGGTGCTGGCCGTGGACCGGCACGTGGCCGACTCGGTGCGGTTGCAGCTGACCAAACCGGGGGTGAGCGCGTGAGCGCGAGGAGTGAGCTTGCGAGCCCCGCAGTCGCGAACGAAGGACAGCACCGATGAGCCCCGGGATCGCGCTGTTCAGTTCGGTGATCCTGCTGGCGCTGAACGGGTTCTTCGTGGCCGCCGAGTTCGCCCTGGTGGCCAGCAAGCGCTACCGCCTGGAGCAGGCGGCGGCGAACGGCGGTCGGGCGGCACGTGCCGCGCTGGACGGTGTCCGCGAGCTGTCGCTGATGCTGGCCGGCGCGCAGCTCGGCATCACGTTGTGCACCCTGGGTCTCGGCGCGCTGGCCGAGCCGGCGATCGAGCACCTGCTCAGCCCGCTGCTGCACGCGGTGGGCCTGCCGGACGCGGCCAGCCACCTCGTGGCCCTGGTCTTCGCCCTCGGGGTGGTCACCTTCCTGCACCTGGTGGTGGGGGAGATGGCGCCCAAGTCGTGGGCGATCACCGACGCGGAGCGTTCGGCGACGTTGTTGGCGTTGCCGTTCCGTGCCTTCGCCCGGGTGTCCCGGCCGGTGCTCTCCGCCCTCAACGCCCTGGCCAACGCGATCCTGCGGCTGGTCGGGGTGAACCAGCAGGATCAGCTCGCCCAGGTGCACGGCCCGGACGAGTTGCGGATCCTGTTGGAGCAGTCCCGTGAGCACGGGCTGCTCGGCGCGGAGCAGCACCAGTTGCTGACCAGCATGCTGGAGTTGCAGGGCACGTCCGTGGCGCAGGTGATGGAACCGTTCGCCACCATGGTCACCGTCCGTCGGGACGACCCGGCCGAGCGGATCGAACAGGTCAGCCGGGACAGCGGCCGGTCCCGACTGGCGGTGCTCGACGAGGCGGGCGACGTCTGCGGTCTGGTGCACGTCCGGGAGGCGGTACGGGTGGTCACCACCGGCCGCGTCGCCACCGCCGGGTCGCTGATGACGCCCGCGTTCACCCTGCCCGCCACCTCCTCGGTCACCGAGGCGGTGGCGGCGATGCGGGGCCGGCAGTCGCAGCTCGCGTTGGTGCGCAACGGCGGTGGCCCGACCCGACCGATCGGGTTCGTGGCGCTGGAGGACCTCCTGGAGGAGGTCATCGGTGAGTTCGACGACGAGACCGACACGGTGCCGCGCGGACGGCGGTTGCGCTGAGCCGTCGACCCGGCCGCGTCCGAGCGACGCGGCCGGGTCGCTGCCCGGCGTGGGCGGGTCGCGGTTCGACGCGGTCGGGCTTGAGGTCACCTCGACTGGGTAGGCGCGCCGGTGTGGGGCCGGCGGGGCCCCGTCCCGAGAGGGGGCGCGCGGTGCGGCTGACGGGAGTGTCTCCGGAGTCCGGCGGGACCGGGCTGTCCGTGCAGACCACGCTCCCCAACCCGAGCACCCGGCCGGGCCTGCGCCTGCCGGGGCGGGTGACCCTCGCCGCCGGACCGGACGACGTGCTGGTGCGCCACATCCGGCTCGGCCTCGTCAGCACCGTCGAGCCGGATGATCCGGCTGGAGCCCGACGCCTCATGCAGTTCCACCAACTGCCGATCGCCGGCCGGTTCGTCGTACCGGCCGGCCGGCGGCGGGCGGTCGACTTCGCGTTGCCGCTGCCGTGGGAGACACCGGTGACCATCTTCGGCGGGGTGCCGCTGCTGAGCCTGCGGATGGGCCTACGGACCGAGGTGTCGCTCGACCCCGACCTGGACCAGGGTGCGATGGTGCCCGTCTTCGTGCACCCGCTCCCCACCCAGCAGCACGTGCTGGCGGCGCTGGACACGCTGGGTTTCATGATCCGCCAGGCCGGCTTGCAGGAGGGCGGGTTGCCGGGTGTGGAGCACACCCTGCCGTTGCATCAACGCTGGGGATACTGGGTGGGGCCCCTCTACGCGGGCCCGATCACCGAGCTGGAGATCATCTTCGTGACCAACTCGGCGGGCATGGAGGCGATCCTCTGGATGGACCGCAAGCTGGCGCTGGCCGGAATCACGCATCAGAGCATCAGCCGGTTCCGGATCTGGCACGAGGACGCCGACCGCCGGGACTGGGTCGCCACCGTCGACGGTTGGATCCGCCAGGCGATCAACCGGCACGCCGCCGCGGCCGCGCACGCCGACTGGTCCGCGCAGATCGCGGGATCGGCCCACACCAGCCGCCACCCCGACGAGCCGATCCGATCCGGCTACGGCCTTGGCGGCACGGCGGGCAGCGGAGGCGTAGGAGGCGGCGGCTCCGGCGGCGACGGCACCTGACCAGCGCAAAGCCAATCCCGCCCGGCCCGACCCGGCCGCCACTCGGCGATCTTGCACTTTCTGCCCAAAGCGCTCATTTCAGCGACCGAAGTGCAAGATCCGGGTGTAGGGCGCGAGGGATCAGTCCGCCCGCGTCGATCATGGAGGTGTGGTGGGATTAATATCCGCTATTGCACCTTTTGCGAGACACCACAACTCCATGATCGACGCGCGCAGGAGCGTCGACGCGCGGAGAAGGACCGACGCTCGCACGAGCGTTGACCTGCCGCGGGGATTAGCCGGCGCTGGCGGTGGCCAGCTTGAGGCTGAAGGCCAGGAAGAGGGCTGCCACGGCGGTGGTTCCGCCGGCGGCCAGGCGGCGGCGTTGGCGGAACTGGGCGGCCAGGAAGGTGCCCGCGAAGATCAACGCAGTGAGGTAGAGCGCGCTGGTCACCTGGGCGATCAGCCCGAGCAGCAGGAACGACAGCGCCGGCCAGGCGTAGCCGGGGTCGACGAACTGGATGAAGAACGAGATGAAGAACAGGATCGCCTTCGGGTTCAGCAGACTGATCACCAGCGCCTTGCGGAACGGGCTGCGCATCGCCGCCGGCTCCGCGGCGTCGATGAGCCGCGGCGTGCTCGGGTCGTTGCGGTCGCGCCAGCGTCGCACGGCGCCGAGCAGCATGGTCACCCCGACATAACCGAGGTACGCGGCGCCGGCGTACTTGACCACCAGGAACAGCGGGGGGTACGCCTTGAGCAGCGACGCCACCCCGGCGGCGGAGAGGAACATCAGCACCCCGTCGCCGACGAACACACCGCCGGCGGCCCGGTAGCCCACCGCGACGCCCCGCTTGGCCGCGGTGGAGAGCACGAAGAGCGAGTTCGGCCCGGGCAGCAGGATGATGGCCACGGTGCCCAGCACGTACGTCCAGATGTCGGTGATCCCCAGCACGCCCGCCATCATCACGCCACCGGTGCCGTCCGCAGAAGTCTTTCGCGCAGCCGTGCCTGTGCCGTCGGCCACTCGTCGACGGTCATCGCGTACTGCACGGTGTCCCGCCAGGAGCCGTCCGGGCGTTGCCGGTGCATCCGCAGCACCCCTTCCCGGGTCGCGCCGAGCCGTTCGATGGCCTCCTGGGAGCGCACGTTGCGAATGTCGGTGTGCCAGGCCACCCGGACCGCGCCCAGGTCGTCGAAGGCCCGGCTGAGCAGCAGCAACTTCGCCTCGGTGTTGATCCCGGTACGCCACCAGGGCCGGCCGAGGAAGGTGTGCCCGATCGCCACCGATCGCCGCTGCGGGTCGATCTCGTAGTAGGACGTGGTGCCGACCACCGCCCCGGTGCTCGCGCACCGCTGCACCCAGGCCACCCGCTCGCCACGGTGCTGGGCGGCCAGGGCGGTGCGGATCACCTCGGCCGTCGCGGCGGGCGTGGTGGGCAGTGCGACGCTCAGGTGCCGCCACACCTCCGGGTCCGCCGTGGCGGTGTGCAACTCGTCGGCGTGCGCCAACTCCAACGGCTCCAGCCGGACGTGCTCGCCGTGCAGCGCCACCGGGTCGTGCCAGGGCGTGCGGACCGTGCGGAGGAACGCCGGCAGCGGTGCGGTGACCCCGGCGTCCGGCTCGGGTTGCCCGGCGGTCAGCCGCAGCGGCAGCACGCCGGCCCAGTGCGGCAGGTCCAGGTCGGCCTCGTCCTCGCGGACCCCACCGGAGCGGGTGCGGACCGACACCTCGTGCAGCGGCAGCGCCAGCACGGCGGTCTCGGCCAGCTCACGCCGGCTGGGTGGGCGGGTGTCCGTGCTGCGGCCCGAGCCGACCTTCTCGACGAGCGCGGTGAGCATGGCGCTCTTCTCCCGCTCGTCGGTGACCAGTCGGGCGGTGCCGAGCGCGACCACCGAGCGGTAGTTGGCGCTGTGGTGGAACTGGGAGCGGGCGTAGACCAGACCGTCCAGCAGGGTCACCGTGACGCAGACCTCCAGCCCGTCATCGCGGGCGGCGAGCAGCGGGCGGCTGCCGGTGGAGCCGTGCAGGTAGAGCGTGTCGCCGATGCGGACGTGCAGGGTGGGCAGCACCCGTGGCTGGCCGTCGACGGTGAAGCCGAACGCACAGTGGTACGCCTCGTCGAGCACCGCGTGGGCGGCGGCCCGGTCGTAGGTCATCTTGTCGCGGGAGCGGTGGGGTGTGGTCCGGGCGGTAGGTGGATACATGCGCGCGTCCCTTTGTTCTAGTACAATCTCTTGTTTGTGTCAGCACGCTATCAGCTCAGTGGAACGACGGCCGCCGAGATTTCGGCCAGCATCGAGTCGGGCATCCGTACCGGTGCCCTGCCGCCGGGGGCCGCGCTGCCGCCCGTACGGGCTCTCGCCGCCGAGTTGGGGGTCAGCCCCGCCACCGTGGCCCGCGCCTACCAGGACCTGCGCCAGCGCGGCCTGCTCGCCACCGCCGGACGGCACGGCACCCGGGTGCGTCCGCGCCCGCCGGTGGCCGCCCGCCGCTCCGCGCTGCGCCCCCCGCCGTTGCCCGGCGCCCGCGACCTGTCCCGGGGCGAGCCCGACCCTCGGCTGCTCCCGCCACTCGGCCCGCACCTGGCGGCCCTCGCCGCCGACAACGGCCCGTCGGTCGGCTACTCAGACGCCGGGGTGTTGCCGGAGCTTGCCGAGGCGGCCCGCGCCCGGCTGAGCGCCGACGGCGTACCGGCCGGGGAGCTCACCCTCACCGGCGGCGCGCTGGACGGCATCGAACGGCTGCTCGGCGCACACCTGCGCCCCGGTGACGCGGTGGCGGTGGAGGATCCGGGCTGGGCCAACCTGCTCGACCTGGTCGCCGCGTTGGGCCTGCGCCCGATCGGCGTACCGCTTGACGACGAGGGACCCCTGGTGGCCGGGGTGGCCTCCGCGCTGGCCGCCGGAGCGCGGGCGCTGGTGGTCACCAGCCGGGCGCAGAACCCGACCGGCGCGGCCGTCTCCGCCGCCCGCGCCGAGGCCCTGCGAGCGCTGCTCGCCGGTCGGCGGGACCTGCTGTTGATCGAGGACGACCACGCCGCGGAGCTGGCCCGCGTACCCCTGCACCCGCTGGCTGGGGCGACGTCGAGCTGGGCCTTCGTGCGCTCGGTGAGCAAGCCCTTCGGCCCGGACCTGCGGCTCGCGGTGCTGGTCGGCGACGAGACCACGGTGGCCCGGGTGACCGGCCGCACCCGGGTCGGCGCCGGCTGGGTCTCCACGGTGTTGCAGCGGCTGGTCTTCACCCTCTGGCAGGACCCGGCGGTCACCGAGCAGGTGCGGCGGGCGGCGCGGAGCTACGAGCAGCGGCGTACGGGGCTGCTGGCCGCACTGGCCGCGCACGGCCTGACCGCACAGGGCCGCAGCGGCATCAACGTCTGGCTCCCCGTGGCGGACGAGACAAGCGTGGTCACCGCCCTGCGCGACGCCGGCTGGGCGGTGGCCCCCGGCGCCCTCTACCGGATCGCCGCGCCACCCGCTGTCCGCATCTGCGTCAGCCCTCTGACCACCGAGGATCTGGCTCCACTGGCGGCCGCCCTGGCGCAAGCCCAGAATCCCACCCCACCCCGAGGCTTCCAAACCTAGCCCGCCCCGCGCCCCTCCCACCCCCGCGATCTTGCACTTTCTGTCGCCGATATGTCGATCGATGCGGCATTAGTCCGGGCAGAAAGTGCAAGATCGCGGGGATTCGGGGCGGACGAGGCGGGTATGCGGGCGCCGGAGGTGGGGTCATGGCTTCAGGTGGGGCGCGTAAGGGAGTCTGGATCGCTGTCGCAGTGGCGATCATCATTATCATCATCGTGCTGATCGCGATCGCTTCCGGTGGGGATGGCGGCGGCAACGGGTACTGACGCGGGCCGGCGTCGCGTCGCCGACGACCTGGCGTGGCCGGGAGCGTGTCGCGTCGCCGCCGGGAGCAAGCGGCACCGCGTCGCGTCGCGGCACCGCGCCGTGGACGTACCGGGCGCGGGGCACCTGACGGGTATATAACAGTCGGCATGGCCGAGCAGACCGGGAGCGCTCCGGGCGCCCAGCGGTTCATCCCGCCCGACGCTGACACCATCGATGACCTGCGCACCGCGGCCGGTGGTTGCCGGGGTTGCGAGTTGTACCGCGACGCCTCGCAGACGGTGTTCGGCCGGGGCGACGAGAGCGCCCGGGTGGTGCTCGTCGGGGAGCAGCCCGGTGATCTGGAGGACCAGAAGGGGCTGCCGTTCGTCGGCCCCGCCGGACGGCTGCTGCGACGTGCCGTCGACGACGCCGGGCTGGAGCCGGGTCAGCTCTATCTCACCAACTCCGTGAAGCACTTCCGGTTCGAGTTGCGCGGCAGGCGGCGGATCCACCAGACGCCGGACCAGGTGCACGTCACCGCCTGCCGGCCCTGGCTGGTCGCCGAGTTCGCCCGGCTGCGTCCGGAGATCGTGGTGGTGCTCGGCGCCACCGCCGCCAAGGCGCTGCTCGGCCCGTCCTTCCGGGTCACCCGGCAGCGCGGCGAGTTGCTGCCCTGGCCCGAGTCGGCACAGCACCCGGAGGACTTCCGGCGGGTGCCGGTGGACAACTCCGGGAAGCGGGCCGACGCGCCCACGGCACGGCTGCTGGCCACCATCCACCCGTCCGCGGTGCTGCGCGCCGACGACCAGGACAAGGCGTACGAAGGGCTGGTCACCGACCTTGCCGTCGTCACCCGTGCCCTCGCCGGGTAGGGACCGGCAGGCTCGTCCGCTCGTCAGTGGTCTCACCCGCCGCACCCGGGAGGTCGGCGACGCCCTGCCGGGTCGGGAATCTCCGTCGGAAAATGCCACTGCGGCTAAACGCTGAGGCGATACCTGCCAGAAACGGCAATGCGCGATCCGCGTAACAGGTCCTCTACAGACTCACGGGAGTCGATCTTGTAGGGGAGGCCGTTATGAGCGATCAAACACAGTCGATGGTCAGCCGGCGTGGGTTCCTGCGGGCGGTCGGAGTCAGCGGCGGTGCCGGTGCGATGCTCGCCACGATGGGTGCCATGGGACTCGCTCCCAGCCCGGCCGGAGCCGTGCTCCCCGCATTCCGAGCGCCGGAGCGATCCGACTTCACCCTGACCGGGCGGTCGGGCGCCAGCGTGGTCGTTCTCGGCGGCGGCATCGCGGGGCTCACCACCGCGTACGAGTTGGGCAAGGCCGGCTACGACTGCACGATCCTGGAGGCACGACACCGCGTCGGTGGGCGGAACCTGACCATCCGGGGTGGCGACGTCGAGACCGACCTCGACGGACGCACCCAGCGGGCCGGTTTCTCCGACGGGGTCTACTTCAACGCCGGGCCGGGTCGGATCGCGCAGTGGATGCTCACCATGGACTACTGCCGGGAACTCGGCGTACCCATCGAGGTCTTCACCAACCAGAACGCCGACGCCTGGATCTACAACGAGTCCGCCGGGATGACCGAGCCGGTCCGGTACCGCACCGCCAAGGCGGACGTGTACGGCTACGTCTCGGAACTGCTCGCGAAGGCCACCGACCAGGGTGCGCTGGACGGCCGGCTGACCACCGACGATCGCGACCGGCTGCTGTCGTTCCTGCAGAGCTTCGGCGCGATCGGCGGGCGGGCCAGCGACTGGGCGTACACCGGGACCAGCCGGCGCGGCTTCTCCGGGTATCCGGGCGCGGGCAACGACGTGGGCACCTCGCTCGGCACGCCGCCGCCGCTCTCCGACGTCTTCGCCAGCAACGTGGGCCGGTACTTCTCGTTCGAACTCGGCTACGACCAGGCCATGCTGATGTTCCAGCCGGTCGGCGGGATGGACCAGATCCCGCGCGCCCTGGCCAGGGCCGTGGGGCCGAAGCGGGTACGGCTCAACGCCGAGGTGACCGGGGTGACCGACCGGGGCAGCCGGGTGGAGGTGACCTACCGGCAGGGTGGCCGGCAGTCGCAGATCACCGCCGACTACTGCGTGGCGGCGCTGCCGCCGCACCTGATGGCCCGGGTACCGAACAATCTCGGCACGGCGGTGACCGCGGCGCTGGCCGACTTCCCGGTCACCGCCTCCGGCAAGATCGGCCTGGAGTACCGCAGCCGCTGGTGGGAGACCGACCAGCGGATCTACGGCGGCATCACCGAGACCGACCTGGACCTGTCGCACATCTGGTACCCGTCGTACGGCTTCCACGGCAGGCGCGGCCTGGTCGTCGGCTACTACAACACCGGGGCGAACGCCAGGGCGTACAGCGCACTCGCGCCGGAGCAGCGCAGAGAGCGTGCCGTCAGCCAGGGTGTGAAGATCCACGGCGAGAAGTACCGCAGTGAGTTGGTCACCTCGTACTCGCACGCCTGGGACCGGACCCCCTACATCGAGGGCGCGTGGACCTCGCCCCGGTACGGCACACCCGGATACAACCTGCTGCTTCAGCCGGCCGGGCGGGTCTACTTCGCCGGGGACTGGCTGAGCCACGAGGTGGCCTGGCAGCACGGGGCGTTCGTGGCGGCCCGCTCGGCGGTCTCCGCGCTGCACCAGCGGGTGATGGCAGGCTGACCAAACCCCGGCCCGCGTAACTTCGGGGAAGGTGCTGCGTCCCGGCGCGCTGAGACAGCAGTTTCCCCGAAGTGGCGAGGATCTTGCGGCGGGCGGCGGGCGGCGGGCGGCGGGCGGCTGTCGGCTGTCGGCTGTGGGCGAAACCCACTGCCGCTGGTCGGGGTGGGTGCGCGAGGATGGGTCACCCGTCCCGAGGAGCGCCGATGGCGACCGACCTGACCGCGCCGCGTACCGCCGCCCGACCCGACGTCGCGTCGATCCAGCGGCGTACCCTGCGGCTGCTCTTCACCACCCAGATCATCGGTGGGATCGGCGTGACCATCGGCATCGCCGTGGGCGCGCTGCTCGCCGCGCGGATCGCCGGCACCGCGATGGCCGGTGTGGCGCAGAGCGCCGGGGTGGTGGGCGCGGCGCTGCTCGCCGTCCCGGTCACCCGGATCATGGCGCGGCACGGTCGCCGGCCCGGCCTGGTGCTGGCGTACGCGATCGGCGCCGTCGGTGGCGTACTGGTGGTGCTGGCCGCGGCCACCCGCTGGGTGCCGCTGCTCTTCCTCGGCATGCTGCTCTTCGGCGGGGGAACCGCCGCGAACCTCCAGGCCCGCTACACGGCGGTGGATCTCGCCGAGCCGGCCCGCCGCGGGCGGCAGCTCTCCCTGATCGTCTGGGCCACCACCATCGGCGCGGTGGCCGCGCCGAACTTCGCCGCGCTGGCCGACCGGGTCACCTCCGGTTGGGGGCTGCCCGCGCTGGCCGGCCCGTTCGCGTTCAGCGCGGCCGCGTTCGTGCTGGCCGCCGTCGTACTCCTCGGGTTGCTCCGGCCCGACCCGCTGCTCACCGCGCGGCGGCTCGCGGCGGCCGACGCGCCCTTCGCCGGCCCGCCGCCGGCCACCGACGCGCCGGCGGCCACCGCGGCGGCCGAGACGCCGCCGGCCGTCGCGCCGGTCAAGGTACGCGCGCCGCGCACCGCCGGGATGCGGACGGCCTGGTCGGTGGTACGCGGGCGGCCGGCCGCCCGGCTCGGCATCGCCGCGGTGGCGGTCGGTCACCTGGTGATGGTGGCGGTGATGGCGATGACGCCGGTCCGGCTCGGCGAGTCGCACGCCGACGCCGACGTGCTGCGGCTGGTCGGCATCGTGTTGAGCCTGCACATCGCCGGCATGTACGCGTTCTCCCCGGTGGTCGGCTGGCTCACCGACCGGCTCGGTCGGCGGGCGGTGATCCTGGGTGGGGTCGGGTTGTTGCTGGCCGCCTGCGCGGTCGCCGGCACCGCCGGGCACCACACACCCCGGCTGTCGGTGGGTCTGGCCCTGCTCGGGCTGGGCTGGTCGGGCACGATGGTGGCTGGTTCGACCCTGCTGTCCGAGTCGGTGCCGGCCGACGTGCGGCCGAGCGTCCAGGGGTTCTGCGACCTGATCATGGGGTTGGCCGGGGCCGCGGCCGCCGTGGTGAGCGGGTTTGTCATGCAGCTCGCCGGTTATCCGGTGCTCACCCTGCTCGCGGCGGTCGCGGCGGTGCCCCTGGTGGCGCTAGCGTTGCGCCCGGTGCCGACCGGGGCACCGGACGAGGAGGGCTGATCACTGTGCGGCTGACCGACTTCTGGACGCGCCTTGACGAGGCGTTCGGGCCCGGCTACGCGGCCAGCATCGCCCGCGACCAGGTGCTGTCGCAGCTCGGCGGACGGACCATCGAGCAGGCTCTGTCGTCGGGGGAGCAGACGCACGTGGTGTGGCGGGCGGTGTGCGCCGCGTACCCCGACCGAGTGCCCGCCCGACTACGCTGAGCAGCCTTTTCGTCGCTTCCGCGTGTCGCTTGTCCAGTCGTACACCTGTTCGGCTATTGTCCACAGCGGGGTGCTCGTCCACAGCTCGCGGCCCGTCGGCTGGTTTTCTGTCGGACCTAGCGCCTAGCGTGTCCGCGTGACGCGAAGCTCAGCAAAGACGCCGGCGAAGGCAGGGGTGGCAACCATGGCAGCAGGGCCTGACCGGGAGAAGGCACTCGACCTTGCTCTCGCTCAGATTGACAAGCAATTCGGCAAGGGCTCGGTGATGCGGCTGGGTGACCGGCCGGTCGTCCAGACCGCGATCATCCCGACCGGCTCCATCGCGCTCGACGTGGCGCTGGGCATCGGCGGTCTGCCGCGCGGCCGGGTGGTCGAGATCTACGGTCCCGAGTCCAGCGGTAAGACCACGGTGGCACTGCACGCGGTGGCCAACGCCCAGCGCAACGGCGGCATCGCCGCCTTCATCGACGCCGAGCACGCGCTCGACCCGGAGTACGCGAAGGCCCTCGGCGTCGACACCGACGCGATGCTGGTCTCGCAGCCGGACACCGGTGAGCAGGCGTTGGAGATCGCGGACATGCTGATCCGCTCCGGCGCCCTGGACATCATCGTGATCGACTCGGTGGCGGCCCTCGTGCCGCGCGCCGAGATCGAGGGCGAGATGGGCGACAGCCACGTGGGCCTCCAGGCCCGGCTGATGAGCCAGGCACTACGGAAGATCACCGGTGTGCTCAGCAACACCGGCACCACGGCGATCTTCATCAACCAGCTGCGGGAAAAGATCGGCGTCATGTTCGGCAGCCCGGAGACCACCACCGGTGGTCGGGCGCTGAAGTTCTACGCCTCGGTCCGGCTCGACGTGCGACGCATCGAGAGCCTCAAGGACGGCACCGACGTGGTCGGCAACCGCACCCGCGTCAAGGTCGTGAAGAACAAGGTCGCCGCGCCGTTCAAGCAGGCCGAGTTCGACATCATGTACGGCAAGGGCATCTCGCGTGAGGGCTCGCTGATCGACGTCGGCGTGGAGCAGGCGATCATCCGCAAGTCCGGAGCGTGGTACACGTACGACGGTGACCAGCTCGGCCAGGGCAAGGAGAAGGCCCGGGAGTTCCTGAAGGAAAACCCGGACGTGGCCGCCGAGATCGAGAAGAAGATCCTGGAGAAGCTCGGCGTCGGTGTCGGTGCGGGTGACGCCGCCGGTGGCCCCGAGCTGCCGCCTGTCGACTTCTGACGGTCGCTGACCCATGGCAGGACGACGCGCCCGTACGGGGCGGGGCTGGGATGCCAGCCCACCCCGTACGGGCGACGCCACCGATCCACCGCGCCCCCGCCAGGGCCGCCGTGGGCGCTCCACGGAGACCGACGCGGTCGAGTCTCCCCCTCGGGACGAGTCGGAGGTGGCCCGCGAGATCTGCTTGCGGCAGCTCGCGGTCCGGCCCCGCACCCGGGCCGAGCTGGCCGGTGCGCTGGCCAAGCGAGGCATCTCCGAGGAGGTCTCGGCCGAGGTGCTCGACAGGTACGACGAGGTCGGCATCATCGACGACGCCGCGTTCGCCCGCGCCTGGGTGTCCAGCCGGCACTCCGGGCGCGGCCTCGCTCGCCGGGCGCTCGCCAACGAGCTGCGCCGCAAGGGCGTGGACGGCGAGGTGGCCACCGAGGCGCTGGATGAGCTGGACGAGGAGACCGAGGCGGACACCGCCCGTGGCCTGGTGGAGCGCAAGCTACGCACGGCCCGAGGTGAGCCCGACGCGGTCTTCCGCCGGCTGGTGGGCATGCTGGCCCGCAAGGGCTACCCGCCCGGCGTGGCCATCCGGGCGGTGAAGGACGCGCTGGCCGCGCAGAGCGCCGAGGCGGCCGAGTTCGCCGAGCAGATCGACGCCGATGCGCTCGCCGACGCCGAGGGCGAGTTGGACCGCGACAACCGCTCGATCGGGTGAGAGTCGCGCCGAGGCGCTGGGCGGCCAGCGTCCGCCGTGCCGCCGGGCCGCCGGGCCGCCGGGCCGCCGGGCCGCCGGCCAAGATCGTGCTCGATCCGGGATGTAGTGGGGTCCTCGCGCGGTGAGGCCACTACCTCCACGATCTAGCACGATCTTGGCCGGCGAGGCATGATCTTGGGACGGCAAGTGTGATCTTGGTCGGGGCGAGCCCGGCGGCGGGTCGGGCGCGGACGTGGGGTCGTTGGCGTCACACAGTCGGCTCCCCGAGGGGCGCTGCCGTCGCTGAACAGGCACGACATCCGGATCGAGGCGGACGCCTCGCCGTGTTTGTCCCGTCGTGTCCGACACGGCATCACCTTTGGGTGACGATGCAACTTCTCTCCGTTCGGGGGGTTTGATCATGAGTCCTTGACCAGAGCACCCCCGGCGACCTAGCCTCGCCATACAGGCTCACATTGCCCGACCATTGCAGGCTAAGCGCACAACATAGATCGCGTAACAAGACAGCATCACTTTGGCCGACTCCGCGGCCTTTGGCGGCAACTCCGGACAGGCCGGTCCGGAACGCCGCGACAACTGCACCCGGTCGCCGACGTTGCCCGCGGGCACCGCCGGCGGAGAGAGCTACCCACGGCCAGCCGCTCCGGTCGGGCGTCCACAGCCGCAGGAGTGTGCCCCCGGCACGGTCGCTGCGGTCTCGACCTTAGGGGAGGCGGCCATGGCGGGGCGGCGGCACAGGTTCATCGGTAGACCCGACGGGGTCCCGGCATGAACGCGTTCGACGTCGTGCTCCTCGCGGCCGTCCTCGTCCTCGCCGTGGTGGTGATCGGGGCTGTCCTCGTCGGCATCCGGACGCTGCGGCGGATGGGCGCCGCGCCGGCTCCGGAGGATCCCGCCTTCATCGCCGAGAAGGACCGTCAGGAGCAGTCTCTCGCTGCCCTGCGGACCGCGGCCGACGAGGCGAACAGCACGATCGACGTGGCGAAGTCCGCAGCCGCGGCGGCTCGTGCCGAGGCGGCGGCGGCGAAGGCCGAGGCGAAGGCAGCTCGCGCCGAGGCGCGCCGGGTGCTCGACGACGCCCGCGCCGAGGCGGACACCGTCCTGGAGCGCGCCCACAAGCAGGCCGAGGCGGACGCCGAGCAGCTACGGACGACGGCCCGGCGCAGCGGTGAGCGGGAGGTCGCGGTGCTCGCCGCCACCACCCGCGAGCAGGCCGCGGAGGTGGAGCGTCGGGCGGCGCGGATGGACGAGCGGGAGCGGATGCACACCGAGGAGGTGGAGCGGTTCGCCGAGCGGGAGCGGCAGCTCACCGAGGCGCGCGCGGCCCTCGCGACCCGGGAGTCCGCGTTGGCCCGACGGGAGGCCGAGCTCGCCGAGTCCGAGGAACTGCGCCGCCGGGAGCTGGAGCGGGTCGCTGGGCTCAGCGCCGACGCGGCACGACTGGAGCTGGTCGAGGCGATCGAGACCCAGGCCAAGCGGGAGGCGGCGCTGCTGGTGCGCGACATCGAGTCCGATGCGCGCAACACCGCGGACCAGCGGGCCCGCCACATCGTGGTGGACGCGATCCAGCGGGTCGCCAGCGAACAGACCGCGGAGAGCGTGGTCAGCGTCCTGCACCTGCCCGGTGACGAGATGAAGGGGCGGATCATCGGCCGCGAGGGGCGCAACATCCGCGCCTTCGAGTCGGTGACCGGCGTCAACCTGATCATCGACGACACCCCCGAGGCGGTGCTGCTCTCCTGCTTCGACCCGGTCCGCCGCGAGGTGGGTCGGTTGACCCTGGAGAAGCTCGTCCTGGACGGGCGGATCCACCCGCACCGGATCGAGGAGGTCTACGACCTGGCCCGGCAGGAGGTGGAGCAGCTCTGCCTCCGCGCCGCCGAGGACGCTCTGGTCGAGGTCGGCATCACCGAGATCCACCCGGAGCTGGTGGCCCTGCTCGGTCGCCTCCGCTACCGCACCTCGTACGGGCAGAACGTGCTCAAGCACCTGGTGGAGACCGCACACATCGCCGGCATCATGGCCGCCGAGCTGCGGCTGGACGTGCCCATCATCAAGCGGTCGGCATTCCTGCACGACATCGGCAAGGCGCTCACCCACGAGGTGGAGGGCAGCCACGCCATCATCGGCGCGGACCTGGCCCGCAAGTACGGCGAGCACGAGGACGTGGTGCACGCCATCGAGGCGCACCACAACGAGGTGCCGCCGCAGACCATCGAGGCCGTACTGACCCAGGCGTCCGACGCCTGTTCCGGTGGTCGGCCGGGCGCGCGCCGGGAGAGCCTGGAGGCGTACGTCAAGCGGCTGGAGCGGATCGAGGAGATCGCGGCCGGCAAGCTCGGCGTGGACAAGGTCTTCGCCATGCAGGCCGGCCGGGAGATCCGGGTGATGGTCAAGCCGGACGACGTGGACGACATCGGCGCGGCCGTGCTGGCCCGTGACGTGGCCAAGCAGATCGAGGAGGAGCTGACCTACCCGGGTCAGATCCGGGTCACCGTGGTCCGCGAGTCCCGGGTCACCGAGATCGCCCGCTGACCGGCCCGCTCACCACGAGTTCAGCAATATCGGGGTGTCCCCAAGGAGGGGACACCCCGATATCAAGAAAAGCGCCGGGCGGCCCGGCGGGAAGCACGCCGCCGGTCAGCCCTGCGGTTCGCTGACCGTGTGGCCGCCCACCGGCGTGGCGTCGGTGGCGGTCCGTCGCTGGGCGCGGAACCCACGCTGCCGGCTGCGCCGGTCCAACCAGTTGGCGAGCGCGGTGAGCAATGAGTTGATCACGATGTAGATCGCGGCCACCACGATGGCCGCGGCGACGATGTTGCCCTTGTTCGCGGCGAGGTCGTTGACCCCGCGCTGGAGCAGCTCCGGGTAGGCGACGATGTAGCCGAGCGCGGTGTCCTTGAGCAGCACCACGAGTTGGCTGACGATGACCGGCAGCATCGCCCGGGCGGCCTGCGGCACGAGGATCAGCTGCATGACCTGGCTCTTGCGCATGCCGATCGCGTACGCGGCCTCGGACTGCCCACCGGGCAGCGAGCGGATGCCGGCCCGGAACGCCTCCGCGAGGACCGAACCGTTGTACAGCGTCAGCCCGATCACGACGGCCCAGAAGTTGCTCACCGGCCCGTCGAGCACGAACGGCACGCCGTAGAAGATGAAGAAGATCATGAGGAGCAGCGGTACGGCGCGGAAGAACTCGACCACCGCGCCGGACGGAATGCTGATCCAGCGACGCTCGGAGAGCCGGCCGACCGCGAAGATGATGCCGAACGCCAGCGAGAGCACCATGCCGGTCGCGGCCGCCTTGAGCGTGGCGAGCAGGCCGGGCCCGATGAACTGGGTCCACGTCGTGGCCTCGGTGAAGGGCTTCCAGAGCTGCCCGTCCCACTGGCCCGCCTCGTCGAACTTCGCGTAGATCCACCAGAGCAGCCCGGCCAGGGCGACCCCGAAGATGACGGTCAGTGCCGCGTTGCGGATGCGTGCCCGAGGCCCCGGGTGGTCGTAGAGGACGGAGTCGGTGCTCATCAGCGCTTCACCGCCAGTCGATTGGCCAGCCAGCCGAAGGCGTAGCCGGTGGGGATCAGGAACGCGGCGAAGGTGCCGGCGAAGACCAGGAAGATCATGATGACCGCGTCGCCGTTGTCGTTGATCAACTGCTTCATCACGTTTGAGGACTCCATCAACCCGATCGTGCCGACGATCGTGGCGTTCTTGCAGAGCGCGATCAGGATGCTGCCCAGCGGCGCGATCACGGAGCGCGTGGCCTGGGGCAGCACCACGATCCGCAGGGTCTGCATGAAGGTGAGACCGATCGCGCGGGCCGCCTCGGCCTGACCGGTGGGCACGGTGTTGACGCCGGAGCGCAGCGCCTCGCAGACGAAGGAGGCCGTGTAGACCGACAGGCCGACGACCCCGAGCCAGAAGTTGTTCAGGTCCAGGTCGTCGGAGAGGCTCAGGCCGAGGTTGGAGTACAGCCCGAAGTAGCAGAAGAAGACCACCAGGGTCAGCGGTGTGTTGCGGAAGATGTTGACCCAGGCCGCCCCGAAGCCGCGCAGCACGGGGACCGGCGAGACCCGCATGGCGGCGAGCACCAGGCCGAGCGCCAGCGCGAACAACGCCGACGCGCCGGTCAGCTTGAGGATCCAGAGAAAACCCGACAGGTACGCGTCGAAGTTCGTCGGATCAGCGAATACGTGCATGCGTCGGCTCCCGGGGGCAGGTCGTCGGCGTCGTCACGGACCGGGGGCCGACACCCGTGATCGGGTGCCGGCCCCCGGGACCGGTCAGACGCTGCCGCAGTTGGTCAGCTTGGTGGTGTCCAGCTCGGGTGCGGCCTTGCCGCTCTTGCCCAGGCTGGAGTCCCAGGCGGCCTTGTAGGTGCCGTCCGAGGCGGCGGTCTTGAGGATCTCGTTGACCTTCTCGCAGCCGTCCTTGTCGTCCTTCTTCAGGCCGATGCCGTAGGGCTCGTTGGAGAAGGTCTTGCCGACCACCTTGAACTTGCCGGCGTACTGCGACTGGGCGGCGTAGCCGGCGAGGATGATGTCATCCGTGGTGACGGCGTCGACCTGGCCGTTCTCCAGCAGCGGCAGGCACTTGGAGTACGCGTCGAACTGCTGGAGCTTCGCCTTCGGGTAGTCCGACTGGATCCGCTTGGCGGGCGTGGAGCCCGAGGCCGAGCAGACCTTCTTGCCCTCCAGGCCCTCGGGGCCGGTGATCGTCGAGTCGGCCTTGACGAGCAGGTCCTGGCCGGCGATGAAGTACGGGCCAGCGAAGTTGACCTTCTGCTTGCGCTCGTCGTTGATGGTGTACGTGGCCACCACCAGGTCGACGGTGCCCTGCTGGATGAAGGGCTCCCGGTTGTTGGAGACCGTCGTCTTCCACTCGATGTTGTTCGCCTCGACTCCGAGGCCCTTGGCAATGATCTTGCCAATTTCGATGTCGAAGCCCTCGTACTGGCTGCCGGTCTGCAGACCCAGGCCGGGCTGGTCGGCCTTGACGCCGATGACGAGCTTCTTCTGCTTCTCCGCCTTGCCGACGATGCCCTTGGCGCCCGAGCTGCCGGTGCTGCCGCCTTCGTCCCCGCCACAGGCGGTCATGGTGACGGCCAGAGCCGCGACCGCGGCGACTGCCGCAATGCGCTTGATACGCATACTCTTCTCCTTCTTCGACGGAGCCCACCGAGGTGCGGCGCGCTCCACTACGGACGCCTAGTGCGTGAGGATCTTGGAGAGGAAGTCCTTCGCCCGCTCGCTGCGCGGGTTCTCGAAGAACTCCGCCGGGGAGGCGTCCTCGACGAGCTTGCCGTCGGCCATGAAGATGACCCGGTTGGCCGCGTGCCGGGCGAAGCCCATCTCGTGGGTGACCACGACCATCGTCATGCCGTCGCGGGCCAGCGAGGTCATCACGTCGAGCACCTCGCCGACCATCTCCGGGTCGAGGGCGCTCGTCGGCTCGTCGAAGAGCATCGCCTTCGGCTGCATGGCCAGCGCTCGGGCGATGGCCACGCGCTGCTGCTGGCCGCCGGAGAGCTGAGCCGGGAACTTGTCCGCCTGGTTGCCGATGCCGACCCGGTCGAGCAGGGCCAGGCCGCGCTCGCGGGCGGCGGCCGGCTTCTCCTTGCGGACCTTGATCGGGCCGAGGGTGACGTTCTCCAGGATGGTCTTGTGCGCGAAGAGGTTGAAGGACTGGAAGACCATGCCCACCTCGCTGCGCAGCTTGGCGAGGGGCTTGCCCTCCGCCGGCAGCGGCTGACCGTCGAAGGTGATGCTGCCGGAGCTGATCGGTTCCAGTCGGTTGATGGCGCGGCACAGCGTCGACTTGCCGGAGCCGGACGGGCCGATCACCACGACCACCTCACCCCGACCCACCGACAATGAGACGTCGTCCAGCACGTGCAGCGGCCCGAACCACTTGTTGACCGCGTCCAGCACGATGAGCGGTTCGCCCGTCGTCACGTCGTCCACCGTCCCCTGTCGTCTCCCGGATCGGGGTCGGTTGACCCCCGGTGCGGCCACTGTAGGCGGCCTGATGTGGCGGTATGCAACTCGGCGGGTCACGGAGCGATAACACCGGTAACGATCGTCGACGAGCGTCCGATTCTGGTCACTGCGCGGGTGACAACGGTGGCGATCGTGGCGCGTTGTCGAGATCATGGGGGGATGACCGAACCGGTACGCCTGACCCGTTACGCCCGTGGTGGCGGCTGCGCCTGCAAGATCCCGCCGGGTGAGTTGGAGATCATGGTGTCCGGTCTCGGGCCGGCCACCGGAACCGCGGAGCTGCTGGTCGGGCTGGACCACGGTGACGACGCGGCGGTGGTCCGCCTGGACGAGCGGACCGGGCTGGTCACCACCGCCGACTTCTTCACCCCGGTGGTCGACGACGCGTACGACTGGGGTCGGATCGCCGCCGCCAACGCGCTCTCCGACGTGTACGCGATGGGCGGCACCCCGTTGGTCGCGCTCAACCTGCTCTGCTGGCCCCGCGACGTGCTGCCGATGGAGTTGGCCGGCGAGGTCCTGCGCGGCGGCCAGGACGTGGCGCGGGAGGCCGGCTGTCACCTGGCCGGCGGCCACAGCGTGGACGACGACGGCCCGAAGTACGGGCTCGCGGTCACCGGCACGGTCCGTCCGGAGGAGTTGATCACTCTCGACGCCGGAGTGGCCGGAGTCCCGTTGTCGTTGACGAAGCCGCTCGGGGTGGGTGTGCTCAACACCCGACACAAGGCCACCGGTGAGACCTTTCCGGAGGCGGTGGCCTCGATGAGCGCACTCAACCGGGACGCCGCCCGTGCGGCGGTCGCCGCCGGCATCCGCTGTGGCACCGACGTGACCGGGTTCGGGCTGCTCGGGCACGCCTCGAAGCTGGCCCGGGCCAGCCAGCTCACGGTGGCCATCGACGCGGCCAGCGTGCCGTACCTGGCGGGTGCCCGGGAGGCGCTGCGCGACGGGTACGTCAGCGGCGGCAGCCGGCGCAACCTGGAGTGGGTCACGCCGTGGACCGATTTCGGCACCGTGGGGGAGGACGAGCGGTTGCTGCTGGCCGACGCGCAGACCTCCGGCGGCCTGCTGGTCGCCGGCGAGGTTCCGGGCGCTCCCGTGGTGGGTGAGTTGCTGCCGCGCGGCGAGCACCTCGTCGTCCTGCGCTGACCGTTTCGGCTGGTCGACGCCGGATACGCGGTGGTCACGCTCGCCGGACACGCGAGTTCGGTTCGCCGGACACGCGGTCGCGGTGGTGCGGCCGGTGCACCATAGCCGATAAACTGTCACCTTCCCGCTACTCCGAGCAATGCGGCTCAGGGAAATTTGGCCCGGAATGGTCACAGACCGGTAACTTGCCCCCGCCTGGGGTCAAATGCCCCCCACCATCGTGAGTAAGGCCCGATCCGGAGGCCGGTGGGACGAACGCAGCGAGGAGGCGGAATGACCGAGCTGTGGAACTGGAGAATCGACGGGGCTCGACCCGTGGAGGTCTACCCGGCGCTGGCCGAGGCGCTTGGTCGGGTGGTGATGCCGCTGGCGGTGGCCGACCCAGCCCGACTGCCGGCGTACGCGGTGGTGTGCGACGTCTGGGAGGCGCCGGGCGAGTTCGCGACGGTGGTGGATTGCTACGGGGTGCCCGAGCGGCTCTCCGAGCACGCCAGCATCGCCGCGCTCGCTCGACTGTTGGGCCGCAACTGCCTGTTGCGCGACGACACGCTCGACGCGGGCCGGCACCTGCTCGTCGCCCCGGACGGCACGGTCCGTCCGGTGCACTTCGACGTACGGGACACCGAGGACGGTGAGGTGCTCAGCAGGCACCGGCTCTGCACGGTGGGCGACCCGGGCTGTCGGGGCTGGTCGCAGTGCCACCGTTCACGCTGGGCGCCGGACACGGTCGTCCCGGCGCTCGCCGCGGCCTGACCTTCGGCCAAGGGTTCGGGCGCGAATCGCCGCGGCCGGACCCGCCAGAGGGGCGGCCCGCGTGCCGCAACAGCAGGTCGGTCCGCGCCCGCGGTCAGGTGGTGCGGCGATCAGGTGGTGGCGGCGGCCTGCCGGTCCGGGGTGCCCGATCCGGCGCCCCGCACCACCAGTTGGTCGAGCAGGTCGCGCGTCGCCGCGGTCACGGCGGCCACCGCGGCGTCGAACGCGGCGGCGTTGTGTGCGGCGGGCGCCCGGAAGCCAGAGATCTTCCGGACGTACTGCAACGCCGCCGCCTCGACATCCGCGTCGGTCACCTGCGGGGTGAACGGCTCACGCAGCGTCTTGATGCTCCGGCACATGTGAGTTCCTCCTCGGTTGGTGCGCTACTTGACCAACGATGGCATCGTTGGGGCTGTTGCCTATTCTGGTGGCGCGTCAGGGCCCTCGGGCCGTCCATCACACCTCCCGTGGCGCGTCCGCGGGACCCGGAGACTCACTGTGGACCAGAAGCCCGCATCGCCCGCCGGTCGCAGTTTCGACCCGATCGCGTCGATCCTGAGGACTCGGCTCGATCAGGTTACGGCCGAGCACCCCGAGACGGTCGACGTGCTCCTGCGCCGCGTCCTCCCTCCGGCGACCGGTCCGGCGGAGACGGTCGTGCCCATCGCCGCCTTCAACTCGGCCATCTGACCCATGATGGCTGGGCGATCCGCGCCGGCTCCGCCCAGCGCTGCGATCAGCCAGTACGTCCTGAAGGTGCATAGCCGCTGTGATCTCAGCTGCGATCACTGCTACGTCTACGAGCACGTCGACCAGACCTGGCGGGGCCGGCCGCGCGAGATGGCCGCGGCGACGCTGGACGCCGCCGCAGCCCGGATAGCCGAGCATGCCACGGCACGCGATCTGCCGGTGGTCCACGTCGTGTTGCACGGCGGCGAACCGTTGCTGCTCGGTCCGGCCCGGATGCGGCAGATCCTCAACGGGCTGCGAACGGTGATCGACCCGGTCGCCCCGCTCGATCTGCGGTTGCAGACCAACGGCGTCCGGCTCGATCCCGCGTTCTGCGACCTCTTCGTCGAGTACGACGTCAAGGTGGGGGTCTCCCTGGACGGCGACCGCGTTGCCAACGACCGGCACCGCCGCTTCGCCAACGGCGCCAGCAGCCACGATCCGGTCCGACAGGCCCTGGCCCTGCTCCGGCGCCCCGAGTACCGCGCCAGCTACGCCGGGATCCTCTGCACGGTGGACGTGGCCAACGACCCGGAGGCGGTCTACGCGGCGCTGCTCGCCGAGGAGCCACCCCGGATCGACCTGCTGCTGCCCCACCACACCTGGGATCATCCACCGGTTCGACCGGGCGGCTCCCCGACCCCCTACGCCGACTGGCTGGGCCGGATCTACCGGCGGTGGGTGAACGACGGCCGGCCGGTGTCGATCCGCCTGTTCGACGCGTTGTGCCCCGGCGGGACGCCCGCGGGCACGGAGGCTGTCGGCCTCGGGCCGGCCGACCTGCTGGTGGTCGAGACCGACGGCACCTGGGAGCAGACGGACTCGCTGAAGGTGGCGTACGACGGCGCCGCGGGAACCGGCCGAACGGTCTTCGACCACACGGTGGACGAGGCGGCGCGGCATCCCGGGGTGGCCACCCGGCAGACCGGGCTGGCCGGGCTTTCCTCGATCTGCCAGTCCTGCCCAGTGGTCGCGCGCTGCGGCGGCGGGCTCTACGCGCACCGCTACCGGAGCGGCGCCGGGTTCGACAACCCGTCGGTCTACTGCGCCGACCTCCGAAAGTTGATCTCAATCATCGACCGGCACCCGCCCGGGTCGGCCCCGACAGTCGACCGTGCGGCGGCGCCGCGACCGCCCGGGGAGATTCCCCCTCCTCGGCGGTCGCCGGACCGGCCGGACGCCGAACCGGTGCCGCTCGATGTGGAGCGGATCCTGGACGATCTCGCCGGCGGAGGTGGTGGCCCGGAATCGATCGCGTTCCTGGTCGACGCCGAGTTGGCCATCGTCCGCGCGCTCCTGGCGGCCAGCCGGGATGCGACGGCGCCCGGCCCCGGATGGGACCTCCTCGTCGACCTGGACACGACCGCGCCGGCAACGCTCCGTACCGTGCTCCGACATCCATTTCTACGCCCGCGCCTGACCAGTCTGCTGTCGGGTCCCCGGCAACCCGGGTCGCGATCCCCCGAACCCGACCCGGTCGCCGCGCTCGCCGCGGCGGCCGCCGTTCGCGCCGGAATTTCCGCCGAGGTCCAGGTCCCCGTCGCTGGTGGCGAGGTCTTCCTGCCCACGCTGGGCGCATTCTGGATGCCGTCGACGGGGATCGACACCGTGGTGCTCACCGTCCGTCCTGGCGGCTTCCGGTTACTCGCCGGATCCGAACCGTACGACGTCAGGTTGGACGAGCCGGCCGGCTGGCCCTCGGGATGGCGGCCGACCCGACGGAGCGGGTTGCCCGGCCACGAGGTGATCATCGAGGACCTGGACCCGGCACGGGACTGCTACGGGCAGTCGGTACGGGAACGCCTGGCGGAGCGGCCGGCCGCCGATCTGGTGGAAACGGTCACCGAGGCGTGGCGGCTTGCCGAACGGGATGTCCCCCGCCACGCGACGGCGATGAGGGTGGGAATGCGCGCTGTCGTTCCACTGGACACCTCGCCTACGGGCGCACTGCGCAGTGCCACCGCGCGCGCCGCCTTCGGCGCCGTGGCGGTGGGGCCGGTCGCCGACCCGGAGACCCTCGCCGTGCTGCTCGTGCACGAGTGGCAGCACTCCAAACTCGGTGCGGTGCTGGACCTGTACGACCTGGTCGAACCGGGATCGCCGGTCCGGCTGTCGGTTCCCTGGCGTCCCGATCCGCGGCCAGCCGAAGGGGTGCTCCAGGGCGCGTACGCCCACCTGGCGATTGCCGAGGTATGGCATGCCCGCGCGGTCGCCGACCGACCCGCTGATCGGACGGCCGCGACCCACGCCGACCGATTCCACCGCTGGACGGGTGAGGCGCTCGACGAGTTGGCGGCGAGCCGTTCGTTGACCGCAGCCGGGGACCGTTTCGTCGCGGGGCTGGGACGTGCGCTGGCGGGGCTGGTTCGTGGCTGACCCGCAAACGCCCCCGTTCGACGTCGGCACCGTCGCCGCCGAGTTGCGCGCCGCAGGTCTCGCCGCCGGGCAAGACGTCCTGGTGCACTCGTCACTGCGGCGGGTGGGCCCGCTGGCCAAGGGGGCGGAGACCCTGGTCGAGGCGCTCAGCGCGGTGCTCGGTCCGCGGGGCACGCTCGTCGTGCCGACCCACAACGCGGGCAACTCGACGACCTCACGTACCTGGCACGAGGCGACCCGGGGGATGAGCGCCGACGAGCGGCTCCGGTACGAGGCGACCCTGCCGGGCTGGGACCGCGGGCGCACTCCCGCGCAGGGTGTCGGCGCATTGGCCGAGTACGTACGCCTTCTGCCGGGAGCCGTGCGCAGTGACCACCCGCAGACCTCGTTCGCCGCCGTCGGACGCCGGGCCGAGTCGCTGACGGCCGATCATGCCCTGGACTGCCACCTTGGGCAGCGGTCGCCGATTGGTCGGATGTACGACAGCGGGGGCCACGTGCTGCTCCTCGGGGTCGGCTACGAGGCGTGCACCGCTCTGCACCTGGCCGAGTACCGACTGCCCAGCGTGACGACAAAGGCCTATCGCTGTTACCGTCAGGTCGACGGAGGGCGGCTGCGCTGCGACTTCGTCGCGCCGGAGTTGGACGACAGCGACTTCGACGATCTCGGCTCGTGCCTGGACGATCAGCCCTTCGTGCGTCGTGCCACGGTTGGTCGGGCGATCAGCCGACTGCTACCGATACCCGCCACAGTGGACTTCGCCGTAGAGTGGTTCGTCAGCAACCGGATCAGCCCGAACCATTGACGGACGCCTTACGTTAAGAATCCGGTCGCTTTCCGGCCGGCGGAGGAACGACGGTGAGCGAAGCGGTGGCGGTCGTCAATTCGCGAACCCCGCTGTTCTTCGTGAGCTATTCCCGTCCGACGGTCCGGCGGGCCGGAAACAACCCCCAGGAGTACGTCTTCCGGTTCTTCGACGACCTCTCCACGCACGTCAGCGAGCTGGTCGGGCTGCCGACCGGGGTGGATCCCGGGTTCATGGACAGCACGCTCTCCGGCGGTGAGCGGTGGACCCCCGAACTGCTGAACGCGGCCGGCACCTGCCAGGTTTTCATCCCCTTGGTGTCCAGCTCTTTCATCACCAGCACATGGTGTGCGATGGAGTGGCACGCCTTCGCGCGACGCCGTATCGAGCCGCTGAGTCCAGGTGCCTCCGCGCATGAGACGGCGATCGTGCCCGTCAACTGGTCGCCCACTGCCGAGGCGGCACTGCCCCCGAGCCTCCGTGCCATCCAACGGTTCTCGCCAACCGCGATACGGGACGACAACTCCGTCGCGCGCCAGTACGAGCAGGAGGGGGTCTACGGGTTGCTGACCATGCAGATGGAACAGGCGTACCGCGCGGTGGTGTGGCGTCTGGCCCAGCGGGTGGTGGCGATCCACCGGGCCTACCGCGTCCATCCGCTGGTGCCGAAGGGTGTCGACGAGTTGCGCACGGTCTTCACCGAGGAGGCAGCCGTATGACGCCGCTCACCGCCGCGGGGGCGGCACCGACGCGAGAGACGTACTTCTTCCTCAGCTATGCGCATTCCGCACCCGTGCGGAGCGCCCGCACCGAAACCGACGTCTGGGTCCGCCGGTTCTTCGCCGACCTGTCGAACGAGGTGGGTCGGCTGGCGTCCCCACGGCCGGGCGTGGAGATCGGCTTCATCGACCAGCACATCCCCCCGGGCGCCGACGTGAAGGCGGCCCTGGCGGGTGCCCTCGGCGCGGCCCAGGTGTTCGTGCCGCTCTACTCGCCGGGCTACTTCAACAGGCCGTGGGCGCTGGGCGAGCAGAAATCCTTCCTGGCCAGACTGCTCACGGCCGCGGGCGCGGGGTCGGTGCCTCCCGTCGTGGCGGCCGAACACGTGGCACCGGTGCTCTGGATCCCGATCCCCAGTTGGGAAGCCCATCCCGAGCTCGATGCGGCACTGGCCCTGGGACGGGACGTCCCCGAGTACGCCGAGAACGGCATGCGAGCGCTCTGCATGCTCAACGCCTACCAGGACCAGTATCGGGTCCTGCTCGGGCGGCTGGCCCGGCGGATCGTGGAGCCCACCCAGCGGTTCTGGCTGCGCCCGTCCCGAGCGCCAGCCCTGGATGAGGTGTCGCGGCAGACCTCGGCAGACCCGGCGTTCGTGGTGGCGGTGCTGGCGCCCACCCGGGATCGGCCGCCGCAGGGACGGGAGCCGTCCTCGTACGCCGAGCGCAGTTCGCTCTGGCGCCCGTTTGGAGCACGACAGGAACTCCCGTTGGCCGAGTACGCCGCGAGCACCGCCGAGCGACTCGGTCTGCCGGTGCGCACCACCGACTTCGTCGACGCCGAGGACCTGCTCGAGATCCGCCCGGGTGTCGTCCTGATCGACCCGTGGATCACCGAGCTGCCTGGCGGCGCGTCCACTCTGCGGGCCGCCGCGCGGGCGCTTCCGCAGTGGGCGGTCCCGCTCGTGGTGACCGACGCCGACGACCCGCGCGACGCGCAGCGCAGCGCCGATCTGGCCCGGCTTGCGCTCGGCGTGCTCCAGGACGCGGGAATGACACGAGCCCGGTGGGTCGGCCGCATGGACGAGTTCGCCGGATTGATGCCGACCCTGGTGACCGAGGCCCGGCGGCTCTACCTGAAGCACGGCGCGGTGTTCCCGGCATCGGGGCCGGGCACCCGGCCACCCAGCCTGCGCACCCCGGTCCCGTCATCGTTCAAAGCCCCGGAGGTGCCCGATGAGGAGTGAGCGCGACGGAAAGATAGTCACCTTCTACTCGTTCAAGGGTGGAACGGGCCGGACGATGGCGCTGGCCAACGTCGCGTGGATCCTGGCAGCCAACGGCAAGCGGGTGCTGGTCACCGACTGGGACCTCGAATCGCCCGGCCTGCACCGCTTCTTCCACCCTTTCCTGGAGGAGGCGACGATCGGCGGGACCGGCGGGGTCATCGACCTGATCCGGAACTACGAGTCGGAGACCATCCTCGAGGCGGCACGGCCGGAGGGCTGGGTCGAGCGGTGCGCCCGGGTCAGCCTGCACGCGTTCTCGCTGCGCTGGGAGTTCCCGGGCGGTGGCGGGTTGGACTTCCTCTCCGCCGGCCGGCAGGACAGCTACTACGCCACCTCGTTGAGCGGCCTGGACTGGGACACCTTCTATAACCGGCTGAATGGCGACCGGTTCTTCAAGGCGCTGCGCGCGGACATGAAACGCGAGTACGACTACACCCTGATCGACAGCAGGACCGGGCTCAGCGACGTCGCCGACATCTGCACGCTGCACCTGCCGGACATCCTGGTGGACTGCTTCACCCTCAGCGACCAGGGCATCGACGGCGGGGCTCGGGTCGCCCGCACCGCCGAGCACCACCGAGAGCGCGACATCCGGATCCTGCCGGCGCCGATGCGGGTCGACCAGGCGGAGAAGGAGAAGGCCGACGCCGGACGGGCGCTCGCGATGCGCCGATTCACCGGGCTCCCCACCGGTATGACGGAGGAGGAGCGCCGGCGCTACTGGGCGGCGGTGGAGGTGCCGTACCGACCGTTCTACGCGTACGAGGAGACGCTGGCGACCTTCGGCGACGATCCCGGCTCGCCCACCTCACTGCTGGCCGCGTTCGAGAGGCTCACCGCGGAGCTGACCGACGGCGAGGTGAGCGCGATGCCGCCGATGGACGAGTCGGTGCGCGAGCGGCAGAAGGCCCGCTTCCGGCGCCGCTCCGCGCTCCCCGACGACCTCCTGCTCCGCTACGCCCCGGAGGACGCGGTCTGGGCGGAATGGATCGAGAAAGTGCTCAGCGCCACCGGTGTCGAGGTCGTCGACGGCACCCGACCGGCCGAGCCCCGCGCCAAGCCACCGGCCCGTACGCTGACCATTCTCTCCTCGGCCTACGTGGCGCTGCCCCCTGCGGCACTGCCCCCGCGCGACCCGGCCGCCGGCACCACTCCGCTCGCGGTCTACGTGAGTGATCTTCGGCCCCTCGCGGAGTTCCCGGTGGCCTCGTCCACCAGTCTGTTCAACGTCAGCGCCGAGGAGGCCGCGGAGCGGCTGTTTCGGCTGGTGGACCGACCGCCGCCGCTGCGTGCCGACGATCCGGCCGACGCCGGCCTGCGCTTCCCGGCCGCCGAGCCTGCCGTCTTCGAGGCCCCAGACCGCAACGCGCGCTTCACCGGCCGCGAAGGTGAGCTGGCCTACCTGCGTCGACACCTGACCCCCGCCAAGCCGGTCGCCCTCCAGGGGATGGACGGTGTCGGCAAGACCGAACTCGCCCTGGAGTACGTACACCGCTTCAAGTCGGCGTACGACGTGGTCTGGTGGATCACCATCGGCGCGACGGAGTCGGCCGGCGCCGACGTGGAGAAGTCCCTGGCGGCCTTCGCCGCCCGGCTCGGTGTCGGTGGCCACCCGGACCGGGCTGACGACGTCCGGGCGGTGCGGGAGGCGCTCGGGCGGGGTGAGCGCTGGCGGTGGCTGCTGGTGATCGACAACGCCGAGGAGGTCGACCCGGTCGAGGGCTTTCTGCCGACCGGCGGTGGCCACGTGTTGCTCACCTCCCGCAGCCCGACCTGGGCGGAGTTGGCCACCCTGGTCCAGGTCGACGTCTTTGCCCGCGCGAAGAGCGTCGCCCACCTGCGACGCCGGGTGCCCTCCCTCACCGAAGAGGAGGCCGGGCGGATCGCCGACGCGTTGGGGGACCTGGCGGTCGCGGTGGCCGCCGCCGGCGCGTACCTGGCGGACACCGGTACCTCGGTCGACGCGTACCTGGAGCAGATCGAGTGGCACGGGCCCACCGCCCTCTCCGTGGAGGCCACCTGGAACCTGTCGCTGGCACGGTTGCGTACGCAGTTCCCGGCGGCGTTCCGCTTGTTGCAGCTCTGCTCGGTGCTGGCCCCGGAGATCCACACGGACCTGCTGCTGGAGAACGACGAGATGGCTGCGGCGCTGAAGCCGTTCGACCCCGAGGTTTCCCAGCGCGAGGTGCGGGGGCGGTTGGTCCAGCAGATGAACCGGTCGGCGCTGGTCACGATCCACACATCGGAGAAGCGGGTGCTGGTGCACCGGCTGCTCCAGGCGGCGGTCCGGGAAACGATGACCGTGCAGGAACTCGCCGACGCCCGGCACCAGGTGCACCAGGTGCTGGCTGAAGCCCGCCCCAAGGGCGACACCGACGATCCACAGACCTGGGACACGTTCCGGATGCTCTGGCCGCACTTCGAGCCCTCCGGCGTGGTCAGCAGCCAGGATGAGTCGGCCCGCGAGTTGATTATCGACCGGGTGCGGTATCTGTGGCGTCGGGGTGACCTCGATCAGGCGAACGCGTTCGCCGCGGAGGCCGACGAGGTCTGGTCGGCGGGGCTGGACCGCCTCCAGGGCACCCACGAGGTCGCCACGCTGCTCCGGCAGTTGCTGCACCTGCGCTTCAACCGTGGGAACGTGCTGCGGGCACTGGCCCGCTACGACGAGGCCCTCGCCCTCGACGAGCAGGTCCTTGGAGAGCAGCGGGAGCTCCTGGACAACCGGCATCCGCACACCCTGATGACGGCCGGGAGCCTGGGCGCCGATCTGCGGGCGGTCGGCCGCTACGCCGAGGCGCTCGAGCACGACAAGAAGACCTACGACCTCTGGAGTGAGGAGTTCGGCGAACAGCATCCGCGGACGCTCATCGCGGGCAACAACCTCGCGCACTCCTATCGCCTCGTCGGCGATTTCGAGTCGGCGCGCAACGGGGACGATGCCGTTCTCCATCACCGCCGGCTCGTGCACGGCCCGGAACACCCGTACACGCTGCACTCGATCGCGCAACTGGCACGCGACCTGCGAGAGGCCGGCGAATACGGCAAATCGGCGGCGATGCTGGTCGACCTCCGTGATCAACTCACCGGCCTGAAGGAGATGGGCAGCGAGGCGGGGGACACCTTGAACGCCCAGGTCAGCCTCGCGGTGTCGCAGCGTTGTGCGGGTCAGGAGACGCAAGCAGCCGGACTGCTCGACTCGGCGTACCCGGTGCTCGAGGCAAAGTTCGGGCGGGACAATCCCGAAACCCTGATCTGCCGGGCGGCTCTGGTGGCCAATCTGCTGGCACTCGGCAAGAACGACCGCGCCGTGGCCGAGGCCGAGCAGGTGGCGATGATCTACGAGCGGCGGCTGGGTGCCCGCCACCCGCACACCCTGGGTGCGCTCAGCAACCTTGCCGTCGCGCAGCGAGCCGTGGGGCGGGCCACCCAGGCCCGCGCCACAGCCGAACGGGCCGCCAGCGCGCTGCGCGAGGTGCTCGGGCCGGACCACCCGCACACCCTCGCGGCGGAGGAGAACTTCGGCATCTGTCTCGCCGAGGAGGGCAGCCGGGATGCCGCGATCGATTGCCTCCGCGCGACCGCGGACCGTTGGGATGGCAAGTCCGGAGTGAGCCATCCGGACGCCCTGCGTTGCCGGGCGAACCTGGATCTCGTCCTGCGGGAGAGCGACGGCGACCGGCCGTCGGCGGCGATCACCAACCCGGTCGTCAAGCTGGGCGAGGTGGTCGCGGCCGATCATCCAAGCGTGCGCGCGCTGCGGGAGGGGCGGCTGGTCGCCCGGATCATCGACCCGCAACCGTTCTGATCGGGCATGACGCCCGGTCCAGAGAGGACAGGCATGAGCGCTGATCGCGAAGGTCAGGTCATCACCTTCTACTCGTTCAAGGGTGGAACGGGACGGACGACGGCGCTGGCCAACATCGCGTGGATCCTCGCTGCCAACGGTAAGCGGGTGCTGGTCGCGGACTGGGATCTCGAGTCACCCGGCCTGCATCGCTTCTTCCACCCGTTCCTCGACACCGGGGCGATCCAGGGCGCCAGCGGCGTGATCGACATCATCCGCGACTACGAGTGGGAGACCACCCGGCTCGACGACCGGCCGGACCGCTGGATGGAGCAGTACGCCCGGGTCGGCCGGCACGCGTTCTCGCTGCGCTGGAACTTCCCCGACGGCGGTGCTCTCGACTTCCTCTCCGCCGGCCGGCAGAACAGCGACTACGCCGTCTCGGTGAGTGGGTTGAACTGGGACAACTTCTACAACCGGCTGGGCGGGGCGCAGTTCTTCGAGGCGCTGCGGGCGGACATGAAGCGGCAGTACGACTTCACCCTGATCGACAGCCGGACCGGGTCGAGCGACGTCGCCGACATCTGCACCCTGCACCTGCCGGACACCCTGGTCGACTGTTTCACCCTCAGCGACCAGGGCATCGACGGGGCAGCTCGGGTCGCGCACTCGGTCCGGGAACGGTACCGGCAGCGGGACATCCGGGTCCTGCCAGTGCCGATGCGGGTCGACCACGCCGTGAAGGAGCAGAGCGAGGCTGGTCGTCTGTTGGCCATGCGCCGGTTCGCTGGTCTGCCGGCGGAGATGACCGAGGCGCAGCGCCAGCGGTACTGGGCCGCAGTCGAGGTGCCGTACCGGCCGTACTACGCGTACGAGGAGAAGCTGGCGACATTCTGCGACCCGCCCGGCTCCCCGACCTCGCTGCTGGCCGCGTTCGAGACATTGACCGGGATCCTCACCGCCGGCGCGGTAACGGCGCTGCCCGTGATGGACGAGTCGGTGCGGGAGCGGGTCAAGGCCCGTTTCCGCCGACGCGCCGAGGCGATCGACGACCAGATCGTGCTCCGGTACGCGCCGGAGGACGCCATCTGGGCCGAGTGGCTGGAGCAGGTGCTCAGCTCGTCCGGGCTGCGGGTGGTGGAGCCGACGGCCGGCGTCGGCTCCACCGGCACGCCGGCCCCGCGCACGCTGACCGTGGTCTCGCCGGCCTACGTGGCGACGCCGTCCGGCGGTCCGCCCGACCGCGGCCCGAGCTCCGACTTCATGGCCCTGGCCGTGTACGTCGCCGACCTGCGCCCGTTGGCCGAGTTTTCGGCCCGGAGCTCCACCACCCTGGTCAACGTGAGCGCCGCGACCGCTGTGGAGCGGGTGTTGCGGCTGGTCGGCCGGCCGGTGCCGTCGTCGGCGGACGGGCCGGCTGGCGGGGCCACCCGTTATCCCGGCACCGAGCCGTTGATCTTCAACGCCCCCAACCGGAACGCCCGGTTCACCGGCCGCGAGGGCGACCTGGCGCGACTGCGCACGCAGTTGCAGGGCGGGGGCGTCGCGGTGGTGCTGCCGGTCGCCCTCCAGGGCATGGGCGGCGTCGGTAAGACGCAGGTGGCTTTGGAATACGTGCACCGGTTCAAGTCCGCGTACGACGTGGTCTGGTGGATCGTGGCGGACCCGCCGCAGTTCGTCGACACCGCCCTGGCCGACCTCGCCGGTCGCCTCGGCATCCTCGTCGGTCCCACCCTGCCCGACACGGTCCGGTCGGTGCTCCAGGTGCTCGGCCGTGGTGAACCGTACGAGCGGTGGCTCGTCGTACTCGACAACGCCGAAGAGCTCGACCAGATCGAGCCCTTCCTGCCGCAGGGCCCCGGGCACGTCCTGCTGACCTCCCGCAACCGCGCCTGGGGTGACCGGGCGAACCCGATCCAGGTGGACGTCTTCGACCGCACCGAGGCCGTCGCGCACCTCGCCCAGCGGGTGCCCACGATCGGCGCCGAGGAGGCCAACCGGGTGGCCGAGGCGCTCGGCGACCTGCCGATCGCGGTGGCCGCGGCGGGCGCCTGGCTCGCCGACACCGGCACGTCGGTCGCCGACTACCTACGGCAGATCGAGCGGCACGGCCCGAGCGCCCTCTCGGTGGAGGCGACCTGGGATTTGTCGCTGAACCGGCTGCTCGACCAGGCGCCGGCCGCGTACCGGCTGTTGCAGCTCTGCTCGGTGCTGGCTCCGGAGATCGCCCTCGAACTCGTCTACAGCGACGAGATGGCGGCAGCCCTCGTGCCGTTCGACCCGTCGGTGTCGGAGCGGCTCGTACGTGGTGCCCTGGTCCAGCAGATCAACCGCCTGGCGCTGCTCAAACTCGACGTCCAGGGCGGTCGGGTGCAGGTGCACCGGCTGTTGCAGGCGGTGGTCCGCGACCGGATGACCGACGACGAGATCGACGGCGCCCGACACCAGGTGCACCTGGTGCTGGCCGCGTCCCGGCCACGCGGCGACGTGGACGACCCGACCACCTGGGCCCGGCTGCGGATGCTCTGGCCGCACCTGGAGGTCTCCGAGGCGCTGACCTGCCCCGACGAGCCGGTGTGTCAGCTCCTGATCGACCGGGTCCGTTATCTGTGGCAGCGCGGCGGTCTGGACCAGGCCGACGTCTTCAGCCAGGAGATGGACGACACCTGGAGCGCCCGGCTCGGCGACACGCACGACGAGGTCGAGACGTCGGCGCTGGGTCGACAGTTGCTGCACCTGCGGTTCAACCGGGCGAACATCCTGCGCAGCCTGGGCCGCTTCGACGAGGCCCGGGACCTGGACGAGGCGGTGCTGGCCGAGCAACACCGGCTGCTGGGCCCGCTGCACCCGCACAGCCTGATGACCGCCGGCGGCCTCGGCGCTGACCTACGAGCGCTCGGCCGCTACGCCGAGGCCCTGGAACGGGACCGGTCCACCTACGCCTCATGGCTCCAGGTGTTCGGCGAGGACCACCCGGGGACGTTGAGCGCGGCCAACAACCTCGCCGTCTCGTACCGGCTGGTCGGCGACTACCGGTCGGCCCGGCGGTGGGACGACGAGGTGCACCAGCGGCGGCGGCTGGTGCTCGGCCCCACCCATCCCGACACGCTCGTCTCCGCCGTGCGGCTCGGCAGCGACCTGCGGGAGGCCGGCGAGTACGAGCGCTCGGCCACCCTGCTGCGCGCGGTCTACGACACGTACTGCGAGGTGCTCGGGCCGGACGACGGCCAGAGCCTCGTCGCTCAGGTCAACCTGGCGGTGTCCCTGCGCAGCTCCGGTCGGGGCAGCGAGGCCGCGCCGATGTTCGACACGGCCTACCGCGAACTCGGCGAACGCTTCGGTCCGGACAACCCGGACACGCTGGCGTGCCGGGCGAGCCGGGCGGCGAACCTGCTGGCCGTCGGCGATGCGACTCGGGCACTGACCGAGATGCTCGCGGTCAGCCAGGCGTATGAGGAGGGTCTCCGGCTCGGCCCGGAACACCCGTACACCCTGGCCACGCTGAGTAACATCGCTGCCGCCGAGCGCGCGCTCGGCCGCAGGTCGGAAGCCCGTACGTCGGCGGCCCGGGCGTCCGGTGAGTTCCGCAAGATACTCGGCCCCGACCACCCGCACACCCTTGCCGCGGAGGTGAACCACGCGGTGTGTCTCGCCGAGGAGGGGGCGTGGGACTCGGCGCGGGAGCGACTGCGGGAGACCGCCGGTCGCCTGGCCGCGGTGATCGGGGCGGATCACCCCGACACGCTGCGCTGCCTCGGTGACCTCGCCCTGGTGTCGACGCGCGCCGGTGGCGAGGCCCCTGCCGAGGACGTCGGCGCGGTGGCGGACCGGCTGGCCGAGGTCATCGGCGCGGAGCACCCCACGGTGCGGACCCTGCGTGACCGGCGGTTCGTCGTCCGGGTGATCGACCTGCACCTGTTGTGATCGGGGCACCGTTCCGGCTCCCCGCTGTGACCGTGCCGAGGCCCGGGCGGCAGCGTGCTCCCCGCCGGGAACCCTCACCGTGGACCGCCGGGTCAATGCCGGTGGGTGGGGGCTGCCAACTGGGCCGCTACCCTGGTAGCCCGAGGGGAAGGGGCACCAAGAGGGTGGCTAGGACCTACAACGTCGTGACGTACGGCTGCCAGATGAACGTCCACGATTCTGAGCGCATCTCCGGCCTGCTCGAACAGGCTGGCTACGTACGTGCGGTGCCCTCCGACGACAACCCGGACATCGTCGTGTTCAACACCTGCGCCGTCCGGGAGAACGCGGACAACCGGCTCTACGGCAACCTCGGTCGGCTGCGCCCGGTGAAGGACAAGCACCCGGGGATGCAGATCGCGGTCGGTGGTTGCCTGGCCCAGAAGGACCGGGGCGAGATCGTCCGCAAGGCGCCCTGGGTGGACGTGGTCTTCGGCACCCACAACATCGGTGCGCTGCCGGTGCTGCTGGAGCGGGCCCGGCACAACGCCGCCGCCGAGGTGGAGATCCTGGAGTCCCTCGACGTCTTCCCCTCCACGCTGCCCACCCGCCGCGAGTCCACCTACGCCGGCTGGGTGTCGATCTCGGTGGGCTGCAACAACACCTGCACGTTCTGCATCGTGCCCGCGCTGCGCGGCAAGGAGAAGGACCGCCGTCCCGGCGACATCCTCTCCGAGGTGCGCGCCCTGGTCGACGAGGGCGTGCTGGAGGTGACCCTGCTCGGGCAGAACGTCAACTCCTACGGGGTGGAGTTCGGCGACCGGTACGCCTTCGGCAAGCTGTTGCGGGCCTGCGGCGACATCGACGGGTTGGAGCGGGTCCGGTTCACCAGCCCGCACCCGAAGGACTTCACCGACGACGTGATCGCCGCGATGGCCGAGACGCCGAACGTCTGCCACTCGCTGCACATGCCGTTGCAGTCCGGCTCCGACGACGTGCTGAAGGCGATGCGCCGGTCCTACCGCTCCGAGCGCTACCTGGGGATCATCGAGAAGGTCCGGGCGGCGATGCCGGACGCGGCGATCACCACCGACATCATCGTCGGCTTCCCCGGCGAGACCGAGGCCGACTTCCAGCGCACCCTGGACGTGGTCCGCGAGGCCCGGTTCTCCTCGGCCTTCACCTTCCAGTACTCGAAGCGCCCCGGCACCCCCGCCGCGACCATGGACGATCAGCTACCCAAGCAGGTCGTGCAGGAGCGCTACGAGCGGCTCGTCGCCTGCGTCGAGGAGATCACCTGGGCGGAGAACAAGCGGCTCGTCGGGGAGACCGTCGAGGTGCTGGTCGCCGTCGGCGAGGGCCGCAAGGACGAGCGGACCGGCCGGATGTCCGGTCGGGCCCGCGACGGCCGGCTGGTGCACTTCGCGACCGAGACCGCGGGTGGGGAGTCCCTCGCTGGGCAGATCCGGCCGGGCGACATCGTGCACACCACCATCACGTACGCCGCTCCGCACCACCTCAACGCCGACGGACCGCCGGTGGCGCACCGACGGACCCGGGCCGGCGACGCGGCCGAGGCGGGCCGCTCCCCGCGTACCCCCGGGGTGTTGCTCGGTCTGCCGACGATCGGCGCACCGCCGGTCGCGCCCGCACCCACCGCCGGCTGCGCCACGTACTGAGCGCACGGAAGGGCCCCTCGTCGAGGGGCCCTTCCTCGGTCAGACGGTGATCCGGCCGGCGCCGGCGCCCGCCGTCACGACGGACTTGACGCTGCTCGCGGTGTCGAGTTGGTACGAGTACGGGATGCTGGCCACGCTGCCGCCGGTCTGCCCGGCGGGCGAGTTGACGAAGTGGTTGTTCCGGGCGACCAGGCGGCCCGGCCCGGAGTCGGCCTCGCCCAGGTGGTACGTGTCGTTGACGTTCTCGAAGTAGTTGCCCTCGACGAGCACGCCGGCGTTCTCCGTGGAGGCCACGCCGTAGCCGCCGTTGGCCCGGTAGTAGTTGTTGAACACGTGCACCGGGTTGCCGAAGCGCACCCGGGGGTTGCGCTGCCTGCTCCCGTCGAACCAGTTGTGGTGGTAGCTCACCCGCAGGTGGCCGGTGTCCTGGGCGCCGTTGTCGTCGCTGTGGCCGAGCAGCATGGCCTTGTCGTGGTTGAAGACCCGGTTCCACGACACGGTGACGAAGTCCGATCCGCGCTTGATGTCGACCGCGCCGTCGTACCCGTTGCTGAAGGTGTTGTGGTCGACCCACACGTTGGTGGCCGACTCCTGCACGTTGATCGCGTCGTCGTTCCAGTCCCGGAAGGTCAGGTTGCGGATGATGACGTTGCGGTCACCGCTGACGTTGAGCCCGCAGCCGGCGATGGTGGCGCCGGAGTTGCCGAGGATGGTCTTGTTGGACCGGACCCGCAGCATTCCCGAGCAGGAGATCGTGCCGGACACCCGGATCACCGCGGCGCCCGTCGCGTTCAGCGCGCTGGTCAGCGCCGACGCGTTGGTGACGGTGGTGGCCGGTGCGCCGCCGCCGCCGGTGGTGCCGCCGTTCTGGGTGGCCCAACCGACGAGACCGGTCGGTGGCGGGACGCTGGGCGGCGGATCGCTCGGGATCGGCGGGGTCGTCGGTGTGCCCGGGTTGGTCGGGGTGGTGGTGCCGCCGGTGCAGGCGACGTTGTTCAGGGTGAAGCTGGTCGGGTCCGGGTTGCTGGCGTTGTTCCAACTCGCATTGAAGCCGAACGAGGCGCTGCCGTTGGTCGCCAGGTTGCCGTTGTAGTCCACGTTGGCGGTGGACACCTGGCCCCCGGTCTGCGAGACGGTGGCACCCCACGCCTGGCTGACCTGCTGCCCGGCCCCGTACGACCAGCGCAGCGTCCAACCGGAGACCGGGTCGCCGAGGTTGGTGACCGTGACGTTGCCGGTGAACCCGCCCGGCCACTGGCTGGCGACCGAGTAGGCGACCCGGCAGCCGGCGGCCGCCTGCGCGGACACGGACGTCAGTAGCCCGGCGGTGACGAGGCTGGCGGTGGCGGCGGCGGTGGCGGCGAGCAGCGTCATTCGACGCTGTGGTGTGCGCATGCTGCTTCCTTTCGAGGAGGCGGACGGGACCGTCGCGACACCCATGCCCGTGGGCGGCGAATCGTGCCCGGACCAGTGGCCCGCCAGTGCGATGACGTGAAGGAAAGCGGCTCCCGCGCTCGCGGCCACCTCTGCGAAGGCAAACGCTTTCCCGATGAAAGCATAGAAGCATGTGAATGTAAATGGCTGGGACGGCCGATGCGCACCGCATCGGCCGTCCCAGCGGTTCAGCAGCTGGCGCCGTTGAGCTTCACGGCACCCGGGGCGCTGGCGGTGCCGTTGGCGGTGAAGCCCACGGTGACCGACCCACCCGCCGCCAGGGACGGCGCGTGACTGGGCGCAGCGGCAGTGACAGTCGTGCCGGACTGGGAGACGGTGGCGTTCCAGCCACTGCCCAACGTCACCCCGGCCGGCCAGGTCCAGGTGACCGACCACGGATTCACCGCGGCCGAACCGGTGTTCTTCACGGTCAACTCACCCTGGAAGCCGCCCTGCCAGGCGTTGACCTGCCGGTAGGTGGCCGTGCAGGCACCCGGCGGCGGGGTGGTCGGCCCGCCGGTAGGTCCGCCCGTCGGTCCGCCGGTGGGTCCGCCACCCGACGGTGCGATCAGGTACGGCTGGAGGATCGCCTGCTTGGTGGTGTTGACGTTCGTCCAGTCGTCAAGCGCGATGCCGCCCGTGTCACCGGAGTTGGGGTTCCACGACCAGTAGGTGAAGGACATCCCCGTCACCCCGGTCCCGGTGTACGCCATCAACTTCTCCAGCCACACCTTGTCCTTCGGGTCGACCAGAGTGCTACCGAACTCACCCATCATGATCGGAGCGATGTTCTGCTTGTAGAGGTAACCCCAGTACTTGTCCCAGATCGCCGGCATGTTCGCCGGGTAGTCCGGGGCGTCGAACCAGGTCTGCCGGTACACCGAGGTGGCGTACTCGTGCGGCGAGTAGACCAGCCGGTTGGCCACGCTCAGCCGTACCGGGAACTGACCCGCCTTCGACAGGTTGCCACCCCACCAACCGCAGTCCTCGTCGTTGCTGGTGTCGCCGTCCCAGACGTTGGAGAGGCCACCGCTCGGGCAGCTCACCCCCTCCACGAAGATCAGCCAGTTGGGCTGGACACCGAGGATCGCGTTGCCGGCCCGCTCGGCGGCGAGCCGCCAGTCCCGGGTGGTGTCGCCACAGCCCCAGCACGCGCCGGTGGCCGCCGGGTTGGTGCCCTCGGCGTGCGGCTCGTTGTGCAGGTCCGCGCCGATCACCGTCGGGTTGCCCGCGTACCGCTGGGCGAGCATCTTCCAGTCGTTGATCCAGGTCGCCTCGGAGACCGTCGACGTGTACCACAACGGCGACTGCCCGGCCGACGTCGGCCGGTGCCGGTCCAGGATGATCCGCATTCCCTTGCTGCCGGCGTAGTCGATCACCTTGTCCAGGATCTGCAACGGCGACAGCCCGATCAGGTCCGGGTTGACGAAGTCGTTGATCCCACTGGCGGTCGCGCCCGGCTTCAGCGCGTCGTTCGAGTACGGCACCCGCAACGTGTTGTAACCCAGCCGGGCCATCGTGTCGAGCTGCCCCCGCCACGGGTTGTTCGACCACAGCCCGTGGAAGGTCTTGTTGTCGGTCTCCATGCCGAACCAGTTGATGCCGGTCAACCGGACCGTGGCACCGGTGCTGTCCACGATCTGATTGCCGTTGGTGTGCAGGTAACCGGAGCCGGTGCCAGCGGCGACGGCCGGGCTGGTGCTGACGGCGGTGGCGAGGAACACGCCAGCCGCGACGGTGGCGAGCGCGGTCAGCGCGCCGCCGAGAGCCTTGGGACGGAACATTCGAGCTCCACTTCGGAGGTCCGACGCCGTCCGATGACGACGTCGGCGGGCGGCCGTCCGCACCTCACGGCCCCTTTCGGGTACGCGGACAGTGCGCGACGGCCCATGTCACGCGGACGTGGTCACTCGCGGCAGCTCACCGGCGACCCTCGACGGCGGATGTCCCGCCCTCGTCGCCCTCGTGCCGGTGGCCCTACCTGGCTCCGTCGCTCATTCTGATCAGCCAGCCTCGATGCGTCAACCTGCGCCTGCGCGCCGCCCCGCGCCCGGCGCGCCGTCGCCCCGCGCCCGGCGCGCCGTCGCCCTGCGTCCGGCGTGCGTTGCCCTGCGCCCCGCGCCGACCGCACCTGCCCGCGGCCCGCTGGTCCTCTGCGCCCCCACACCCTGCCCGTCCGTCCCGTGCGCCGTATCCCACACCGCGCGTCTCCGCCCGCTGCCCCTTGCGCCGCGCGCCCCTGCATGATCGCGCTTGAACACGGATGTAGTTGCATCCCGGCGCTTCGTGGCCACTACATCCAGGATCGAGTGTGATCTTGCCGGGGCGCCGGGCGCCGGGCGCCGGGCGCCGGGCGCCGGGCGCCGGGCGCGTGCGGCGCGAAGGGCGAGGACGAGGGTCGCGGGCGCGTGCACCAGGGCGGGTGAGGCGTGCGGGTGGAGACGCGGGAGCCCCCGGTCCCGAGCGGGACCGGGGGCTCCGGACGTCGTCAGCTCAGCCGGCCTGCTCGGCGAGTTGGAGGAACTGCCGCTTGGCGGCGAGCGCCTGCTCGGCGTCCTTGATCCGGCGCGCGTCGCCGGCGCTCTGTGCCCGGGCCAGCCGCTCCTCGGCCTCGGCCACCTGCGCCCGCATCTGCGCGAGCAGCGGGTTGTCCTCCTTGGTGGTGCGGCGCCACGCCGAGTCCATCACGTCGCGGACCTTGTCGTCGATGACGCGCAGTCGGCGCTCCAGTCCGGTGGCCGCCTCGCGGGGCACCCGGCCGGCCTCGTGCCACTGTGCCTGGATCTCCCGCAGCTTGGCCTGGGCGCCCTTCGGGTCGGCGTCGATGTCCAACGCCTCGGCCTCGGCGAGCAGGGCCTGCTTGCGCTCCAGGTTGCCGCGCTGCTCGTTGTCCCGGGCGGAGAAGACCTCACTGCGCCGGCTGAAGAAGGCATCCTGCGCGCCCCGGAACCGTTCCCAGAGCTTCTGCTCGGCCTCCTTGGAAGCGCGCGGCGCGGCCTTCCACTGGGTCATCAGGTCCTTGAGCTGGTTGGCGGTCGCGGCCCAGTCGGTGGATTCCGAGAGCTTCTCCGCCTCGGCGACCAGCTCCTCCTTGACCGTCTGCGCCTGCTTGCGCTGGGAGTCCAGGGACGCGAAGTGGGCGCCCCGGCGACGGGTGAAACCGTCCCGGGCGGCGGCGAAACGCTTCCACAGCTCGCCGTCGGCCTTCTTGTCGACCCCACGAATGGTCTTCCACTCGTCGAGGATCTCCTTGAGCCGGTCCCCGGCGGTCTTCCAACCGGTGGACTCGGCGGCCAGCTTCTCGGCCTCCTCCACAAGGGCGGTCTTGCGTGCCAGGGCCTCGCCGCGAGCGGCTTCCCGGGCAGCGCGCGCCTCGCCGGCCTTCTCCTCGGCGAGGGTGGCCAGCTTGTCGAGGCGAGCGGCCAGTGCGTCGATGTCGCCGACCACGTTGGCCTCGGGCAGCGTGGCACGGATCCGCCGGATCGTGCTCACCGAGTGTCCGGCATCCGCCGCACCCGACTTGAGCCGAGCCTCGGTCAGGTCCACCTCGGTGACCAGATCGGCGAAGCGGCGCGCGAAGTGTGCCAGGCCCTCCTCCGGCGCACCCGCCTGCCAGGATCCGACCACCCGCTCACCCTCGGTGGTCTTGACGTAAACGGTGCCGTCCGCGTCCACCCGTCCGAAGGCAGTCCAGTCGCTCATGTGCCCATCCTCGTTCTCCCGGCGTCGAGGGAACGAACCCCCGTCGCCGCCACGGCGCAGCCAAGTTGCTTCCGGCATTGTCACAGGTCTCACCCGGTCCGCGTCGAGCGCCTATCGCCGACCGTGACCATACGGTGTCCTAGGGGCCGAATGACCGGATCGGCGCGGAGACGCACCGACGATTCCCGCTACGGTGAAAGGGTGCCACTGGTCGCCGCTGCCGTCTGCCCACATCCGCCCCTGCTCGTGCCCGAGGTGGCCGGCTCCGCGGCCCCGGAGTTGGACGGCCTGCGGGCGTCCTGCGACGTGGCCGTACGCCGGTTGCTGGCCGTCGACCCGGACACCGTGGTGCTGCTCGGCACCGGCCCGGTCACCGGCCTGATCGACTCCCCGGCCACCGGTTCCCTCCAGCCGTGGGGTGTCGACCTGGACGTGCCGCTGGTCCCCGGTCAGCCGGACCGGGGCGCGGTGCTGCCGTTGAGCCTGACCATCGGCGCGTGGTTGCTGTCCCGGCACGACGCGCGGGCGCACGACGCGCGGGCGCACGATGCCCGGATGTCGGTGACCGCCGTGCAGGTGGCCGCCGACGCCGGCCCGGCCGAGCTGGCCGCGCTCGCGGACGAGGTCGGCGCCACGGGGGACCGGGTGGCGTTGCTGGTGCTCGGTGACGGGTCGGCCTGCCGGGGCGAGAAGGCCCCCGGGTACGACGACCCGCGCGCCAGCGCGTACGACAAGGGGGTTGCCACGGCTCTGGCCGAGGCGGACCTGGACGCCCTGCTCGGCCTCGACCCGGTGGTGTCGGCGGAGCTGAAGGCCGCCGGCCGGGCGCCCTGGCAGGTGCTGGCCGGCGCGGCCCGGGCGGCCGGCGGAGGGTGGCGTGGTGAGCTGCTGCACGACTCCGCCCCCTACGGGGTGGCCTACTTCGTGGCGTCCTGGGAGCGGATGTGAGAGGCGACGCGGGTGTGAGAGGCGACGCGGGGGGCACTGTCGTCGCGGTGGTCGGCCCGACCGCGGCGGGCAAGTCGGCGCTGAGCATCGCGTTGGCGCACGCGCTGGACGGTGAGGTGGTCAACGCCGACTCGATGCAGCTCTACCGGGGCATGGACATCGGCACCGCCAAGCTGACCGCAGCCGAGCGGGACGGCGTGCCGCACCACCTGTTGGACATCTGGGAGGTCACCGAGCCGGCGAGTGTCGCGGAGTACCAGCGGCTGGCCCGCGCGGCGGTGGACGACATCCTGTCCCGGGGGCGGGTGCCGCTGCTGGTCGGTGGGTCCGGGCTGTACGTGCGGGCGGTGCTGGAGCGTTTCGAGTTCCCCGGGACCGACGCCGCGCTGCGGGACCGGCTGGAACGGGAGTTGGCCGAGGTCGGCCCGGCCCCGCTGTACGCGCGGCTGCGCGCCGCCGACCCGGTCGCCGCCGAGGGCATCCTGCCCGGCAACGGCCGGCGCATCGTGCGGGCGCTGGAGGTGATCGAGCTCACCGGCGCGCCGTTCACCGCGTCGCTGCCGCAGCCCACGCCGTACTACCCGTCCGTGCAGCTCGGCGTGGACCTGGACACGGGCGTGCTGGACGAGCGGATCGCGCTGCGGGTCGACCGGATGTGGGCCGACGGTCTGGTGCCGGAGACCCGGGAGCTGGTCGCACGCGGGCTGCCCGAGGGGCGGACGGCGAGCCGGGCGCTGGGCTACCAGCAGGTGCTGCGCCTGTTCGCCGGTGAGCTGACCGAGGCGCAGGCGCACGAGGAGACGGTCCGCGCCACCCGGCGTTTCGTCCGCCGGCAGCGGTCCTGGTTCCGGCGCGACCAGCGGATCCACTGGCTGGACTCGGCCGCGCCGGACCTGATCGGGGCCGCGCTGCGTCTGGTGCCGGCCGAGACGCGATAATGGGGGCGTGGAGTTCACCAAGGGCCACGGCACCGGCAACGACTTCGTCCTTCTTCCCGACCCGGACGGTCAGCTCGACCTGACCCCGGAGCTGGTCGCGGCGCTCTGCGACCGGCGGCGGGGCATCGGCGCGGACGGCGTGCTGCGGGTGGTCCGGGCGGCCAAGCATCCGGACGGCGCGGGGCTGGCCGGCGAGGCCGAGTGGTTCATGGACTACTGGAACGCCGACGGCTCGTTCGCCGAGATGTGCGGCAACGGTGCCCGGGTCTTCGTGCGCTACCTGCTCGACACCGGGTTGGCGACGCCCGCCGGCGCGGCCCTGCCGGTGGCCACCCGGGCCGGCGTCGTGCGCGCGCTGGTCGAGGGCGACGCCGTGTCCGTCGAGATGCGCCGACCCCGGGTGTACGACAGTTCGACCGCCACCCTGGGCGGGCTGACCCTGGCCGGCACCGCCGTGGACATCGGCAACCCGCACCTGGTGTGCGTGCTGCCGGCCGGCGTGGAGCTGTCCGCGCTGGATTTGACCACCGCGCCCGGGTTCGACCCGGCGTTCTTTCCGAACGGGGTGAACGTCGAGTTCATCGTGGCGGGCGATCCGGTCGACGACGCCGACGGGCACACCCTGATGCGCGTGTACGAGCGCGGCAGCGCCGAGACCCTGTCCTGCGGCACGGGTGCCTGCGCGGTGGGCGCGGTGGCCCTGCGTGACCTCGGCCGGGACACCGGAGTGATCGCCGTGGACGTGCCCGGCGGTCGGGTGACGGTCACCGTCACCGAGACCTCCTGCTGGCTGTCCGGTCCCGCCGTCCTGGTGGCAAGAGGCGACGTAGACCTGACCACGCTCCGCCCCTGACCCGCCACCCGGGTTGATCAAGAGGTTTGCGTCAGGAACAACGCGGATCCTGACGCAAACCTCTTGATCACCAGGGGGAACTCGTTCAGGGCGTCGCGCTGGCGTTGGCCGCGATCTCGGGGAGGTCGGCGGGGCCGGGGTCGGCTGCCGGCAGCGGGCTGGGGTTGTGCGCGGCGGCGCGAACGGCGGCGGCGACCGCCGGGGCGACCCGGGAGTCGAAGACGCTCGGCACGATCACCGTCGGGTTGATCTTGTCTTCGCCCACCACGTCGGCGATGGCCCGGGCGGCCGCGATCGCCATCTCCTCGGTGAACTCCTCGGCGTGCGCGTCGAGCATCCCGCGGAACACTCCGGGGAAGGCGAGCACGTTGTTGATCTGGTTCGGCTGGTCCGAGCGGCCGGTGGCGACCACGGCGGCGTGCTTGCGCGCCTCCCGCGGGTCGACCTCCGGGTCCGGGTTGGCGAGCGCGAAGACGATCGAGTCCTTGGCCATCTGGGCGATGTCGTCCCCGGTGAGCAGGTTCGGCGCGCTCACCCCGATGAACACGTCGGCGCCCCGGATCGCGCCCGGCAGGTCGCCTGAGTAGTTCTCCTTGTTGGTGTTGTCCGCCAGCCACTGCCACGCCGAGTTGAGCCCGGTCAGCCCGCGGTGCAGGGCGCCCTGGCGGTCGTACGCGATGATGTCGCCGACGCCCTGGCGCAGCAGCAACTTCATGATCGCGGTGCCGGCCGCGCCGGCCCCGGAGACGACCACCCGGACGTCCTCCAGTTGCTTGCCGACCACCCGCAGCGCGTTGGTCAGCGCGGCCAGCACGCAGATCGCGGTGCCGTGCTGGTCGTCGTGGAACACCGGGATGTCCAGCGCCTCGCGCAGCCGCGCCTCGATCTCGAAGCAGCGCGGCGCGGCGATGTCCTCCAGGTTGATCCCGCCGTACGCCGGCGCGATCGCCTTCACGATCTGCACGATCTCGTCGGTGTCCTGGGTGTCCAGCACCACCGGCCAGGCGTCCACCCCGCCGAAGCGCTTGAACAGCGCCGCCTTGCCCTCCATCACCGGCAGCGAGGCGGCCGGACCCAGGTTGCCCAGGCCGAGCACCGCCGAGCCGTCGCTGACCACCGCGACGGTGTTGCGCTTGATGGTCAGTCGCCGGGCGTCCGCCGGGTTCTCGGCGATCGCCATGCAGACCCGGGCCACCCCCGGGGTGTACGCCCGGGACAGCTCGTCGCGGTTGCGCAGCGCGACCTTCGACGTCACCTCGATCTTGCCGCCGAGGTGCAGGAGGAACGTCCGGTCCGACACCTTCCGCACGTCCACGCCGTCCAGCGCGGTCAGCGCGTCGACCACCTGGTCGGCGTGGCCGGCGTCGGCGGTGTCGCAGGTCAGGTCGACGATCACGTTCGTCGGGTCGGAGTCCACCACGTCCAACGCCGTGACGATCGCGCCGGCCTCGCCGACGGAGGTGGTGAGCCGCCCGATCGAGGACGCGTCAGCGGTCACGGCGATCCGGATGGTGATCGAAAATCCGGCGCTCGGCAGTCGGGTGATGGCCACGGGATCCCTCCGTCACGGCTGTGCGGCCAGTCGGCCGCCGCCCGCATTTCTACCGGGTTGACGCAGCCGACCAGCATTCGCCCCCGCTTTTCGAGACTCGGAGCATGGGCATATAGCAGGTGCGTCCGGCGTTGTGTCATGTCAGGATTACGTTCCACTTATCAAAACGGACAGGAGAACCGCTTGCGAGACCAGGAGAGCTTTGTCCCCGTCGAGGACGAGCTCGACGACGTCACCACCGGCGAAATGGATCTGTCGGAGAGGCAGTCCCTCCGACGCGTCCCGGGCCTGTCAACCGAGCTCACCGACGTCACCGAGGTGGAATACCGCCAGCTGCGGCTGGAGCGGGTCGTCCTGGTGGGCGTCTGGACCGAGGGCACGGCGGCGGACGCGGAAAACTCGCTCACCGAGCTCGCCCTGCTGGCCGAGACCGCCGGTTCGCAGGTGCTCGAAGGGCTCATCCAGCGTCGCAGTCGCCCCGACCCGGCCACCTACATCGGTCGCGGCAAGGTCGACGACCTCAGCGCGGTGGTGCTGTCCAGCGGTGCCGACACGGTCATCTGTGACGGTGAGTTGTCCCCGTCGCAGCTGCGCAACCTGGAACAGCGCACCAAGGTCAAGGTCGTCGACCGGACCGCGCTGATCCTCGACATCTTCGCCCAGCACGCGAAGAGCAAGGAAGGTAAGGCCCAGGTCGAGCTGGCCCAGCTCGAATACCTGCTGCCCCGGCTGCGCGGTTGGGGTGAGACGCTCTCCCGGCAGACCGGTGGTTCCGGCCGCGGCGGCGGCGCCGGCGGCGGCGTGGGTGTGCGTGGTCCCGGTGAGACCAAGCTGGAGACCGACCGGAGGCGGATTCGGCACCGCATCTCCCGGCTGCGCCGCGAGATCAAGAGCATGCGCACGGTACGCGTCACGAAGCGCGCCCGACGCAACCGCAACTCCGTTCCCGCCGTGGCCATCGCCGGCTACACCAACGCCGGCAAGTCCAGCCTGCTCAACCGGTTGACCGACGCGGGCGTGCTTGTCGAGGACGCGCTGTTCGCGACACTGGACCCGACCACCCGGAAGGCGACCGCCGCGGACGGCCGGATCTACACCCTGACCGACACCGTCGGTTTCGTCAGGCACCTGCCGCACCAGATCGTCGAGGCGTTCCGTTCGACGCTGGAGGAGGTCGCGGAGGCGGATCTGGTGGTGCACGTCGTGGACGGCACCCACCCGGATCCCGAGGAGCAGGTCCGGGCGGTCCACACGGTGCTCGCCGAGGTGAGCGCGGAGCGGCTTCCCGAGTTGCTGGTGGTCAACAAGACCGACGCGGCCGACGAGGACTCGCTGCTGCGGCTCAAGCGGCTCTGGCCGGACGCGATCTTCGTCTCCGCGCACTCCGGGCGGGGCATGGACGAGCTGCGCGCGGCGATCGAGGACCGGCTGCCGCGACCGGCCGTGGAGGTCCGGGCCGTGCTGCCGTACGACCGCGGTGACCTGGTTGCCCGGGTGCACCGCACGGGCGAGGTGCTCAGCACGGCGCACCTGCCGGAGGGCACCCTGCTGCATGTCCGCGTCGCCGCGGACCTCGCCGCGGAACTGGCACCGTTCGACGTCGAGCGACAGGGACAGGCGGCGGGCAGCCGCTCCTGAGCGGCCACGGTGTCATCCGTCGGAAACGCGTGGCATGCGACACTGGCCGAATGCGCCGCGTTGTTTCCTCGGTCACGGTTGCCCTCGGCCTGTTCGGGGCAACCGTGGCGCTCGCCGGAGTCGCCGCAGCGGCTCCCGGCCCCGGGTCGTCCGAGCCGCCCGCCGTCACCGCCGGCCAGAAGCGGTGCACGATCGTCGACGAGCGGCTGCGGGAGCTGTCCGGTCTGGTCGCGACCAAGAGTGGCTACGTCGTCATCAACGACAGCACCGATCTCACGGCGCGCGAGCGGATCTTCTTCCTCGACACCAAGTGCAAGGTCTCGAAGGAGCCGGTCCGGTACCCGGGGCAGGGCCCGGTCGACACCGAGGATCTCGCCCTCTCCAAGGACGGCGCGACCCTCTGGATCGCCGACACCGGTGACAACGCCGACGCGAAGGAGCGCCGCACGCGCGTCGCGCTCTGGTCGATGCCGGTCACCGGCGCGAGGCAGCCGACGCCGCACCGGATCTCCTACCCGGAGGGCAAGCCGCACGACGCCGAGGCACTGCTCATCGGTGACGACGGAAAACCGTTCGTCATCACGAAGGTCACCAGCGGCAAGGCCGAGATCTACGCGCCGACGGCGGCGCTGCGCAACGGCGAGGCCGATTCGGTGCCGATGCGCAAGGTCGGCGAGATCACGCTGCCGAAGACCCAGACGGAGAACCCGCTCAACACGTTCGGCCGGATCGCCATCACCGGCGCGGCCCGCTCGCCGGACGGCTCCCGGGTGGTCCTGCGCACCTACGCGGACGCTTTCGAGTACGACGTGAGCGGCGGTGACATCGTCGGCGCGCTCACCACCGGCAAGCCCCGGGTGACGGCGCTGGCGGACCCGTTCGGCGAGGCCATCAGCTACTCCACGGACGGCAAGTCGTTCCTGACCGTCTCGGACGCGTTCCGGTTCGGCGAGGACGAGCCCCTCGACATCCTCAGCTATTCACCGTCCACGTCGACCGCGGTGCCAGTCGCGGCGGGGGCGGGGGACATCAAGAAGGCGACCTCGGCATCCTGGGCCGCCGGGCTGGACTTCGACGACATCACCTATCTGGTCGGCGCGGTCGGGGTGATCGGCCTGCTGCTGGTCGCTGCCGGCATCGTCGGCATCGTCCGGGCCCGCCGACGGCTGCCGGCCGCCGACGTGGCGAAGACGTCGGCCCGGGACGGCGAGCCGCTCAACCCACGTCCGGGCCCGGCCGTCGATGGTGCGCCAGCGGTGGGTGACCGTACGGGCGGTGTCTACGGTGGCGGGGCGCCGGCGAGCGCCTACGGCGGCGGCACCGGTCGCGGTGGCCCGCCACCGGCAGGTGGTACGGGCCGCGGTGGCCCTGCGGGTCGCGGTGGCCCGCCTCCGGCGGGTGGCGCCGTGTACGGCGGTGGTCGACCGACCGCGGCCGACGGTGGCTACGGTGCGGCACGACCGGACGGCGGTGCCGCTGGTGTGTACGGCGGCGCTCGTCCTCCGGCGGGTGGCGCTGCTCGTCCTCCGGCGGGTGGTGGTCGCCCCCAAGGGGGCGGTCGTCCTCCGGTGGGTGGCGGTGGCCGTCCGCAGGGTGCCGGTGCTGTCCCTCCGGGCGGGGGTGGTCGTCCCGTCAGCGGTGTGTACGGCGGTGACGGTGGCCACACCGGCACGGGTCGCGCGGAACCGCCCCGGCGCGGGGGGCCGGAATCCGACTCCCGGGGCCAGCGGCCAGGCCGTCGCCGTGACGACGACGAGCCCATCGATCCGTACGGGCAGTATCCCGGGGGCGGTCGCGGCCCCCGCGGCGACCGCTACTGACGGGCCAGCCCTCAACAACTGACGGGCCAGCATCGGGCAACCGACGCGGGTGAGCGCCCGTGAGCACTCACCCGCCGATCGGTCAGATGCGGCGCAACACCGCCACGACCCGGCCCATGATGGTCGCGTCGTCTCCGGGGATCGGGTCGAAGGCCGGGTTCTGTGGCATCAGCCAGACATGCCCGTCGCGCCGCCGGTAGGTTTTGACCGTCGCCTCGCCGTCCAGCATGGCGGCCACGATCTCGCCCGAGTCGGCGGTCGGCTGCTGCCGGACGACCACCCAGTCGCCGTCGCAGATCGCCGCGTCGAGCATCGAGTCGCCCTTGACCTGGAGCATGAAGACCTCGCCCTCACCCACGAGCTCGCGAGGCAGCGGGAAGATGTCCTCCACGGCCTGCTCGGCGAGGATCGGCCCACCGGCGGCGATCCGACCGAGCATCGGCACGTACGCCGGGGTCGGTCGCTGTGCCCGGGACAGCTCGTCGTCGATGGCCTCGCTGGGGGCGCGGACGTCCACGGCACGCGGCCGGTTGGGGTCGCGGCGCAGGAAGCCCTTCTTTTCCAGCTCCTTGAGCTGGTAGGCGACGCTCGACGGCGACACCAGGCCGACCGCCTCGCCGATCTCCCGGACGCTGGGCGGGTAGCCGTGCCGCTCCACCCAGTTGCGGATGAACTCCAGGATGCGACGCTGGCGGGCGGTCAGGTCGATGGTCGCCGGGTCGGGGAAGGCGCTGACGACCGGGGTGACCGGGCGTACGGCGGGCTGACCCGTCCGGCTGCGCGCGGCGGTGCGGCGTCGGGTGGCCGGGGGGCCCGCCTCGGTGATCTGCTGCGGGCTCTTCGGCCGGCTGGCCCGGTCCTCGGTCACGTCCGTCCTCCCTGGTCGGCGCTGGGTGCCTCGTCGGCTCGTGGTGCGTGCGGTGGTGCCACGTTGTTCATGACCGTATAGGTGAGATCGGTCATTTTCAAACATCTGTACGACCTCTCACCGGCGTGTCGGGGTGAAAAACCGCTCCCGTCGTACGGATGTTCTGATAAATGGTACGTCGAGTAGCACTGGTGTTCGATCCTCGGCCGTTTTCCGGACCGATCCGGCCGCCCGGTCGGTAACCCGGGAGAGGTCTCGACGTTGGGGTTTTCGGACGTGCTGGCGGTCGTGGATGACCAGATGGTCCGTGACGCGCCGGACACGCCGGCGAACTTGACCCGGCTTCCCCGGCGACATACGGTCGACCCCTAGATGTAGTAGTGACACGGGCGTAAGTTGCCCACAGGTTGGGTCCGACTACCGACCGCACTCCCGTAACGTCGATCACGGCGGGCGTCGTCCGAGGACGGCACCGTCGCGGTGAGTCGTGCCCGGGGGTGCTCCGCACAGGTCGCAGTTGATCATTTTCAAGGAGGTGGGCGATGCGGTGTCCGTACTGCCGGCACGCTGACTCCCGGGTGGTCGACTCGCGGGAGGCCGACGACGGCCAGCTCATTCGACGGCGGCGGTCCTGCCCGGAGTGCGGCAAGCGGTTCACCACGGTCGAGGAGGCGGTCCTCGCGGTCGTCAAGCGCAGCGGGGTGACCGAGCCGTTCAGCCGGACGAAGATCATCGGCGGGGTGCGCAAGGCGTGCCAGGGCCGGCCGGTGGACGACGACTCCCTCGCGTTGCTCGCGCAGCGGGTGGAGGAGACCGTCCGGGCCAAGGGGGCCGCCGAGATCCCCAGTCACGAGGTGGGCCTGGCGATCCTGGGTCCGCTGCGCGACCTGGACGAGATCGCCTACCTGCGGTTCGCCAGCGTCTACCGCTCGTTCGACTCGCTCGCCGACTTCGAGCGCGAGATCGACACGTTGCGGGCCGTGGCGCGAGCCCGGGAGCAGGGCCGGGCCGACGCGGTCGAGGCCGCCGGCCGTACCAACTGACTTCACTGTTTTCGAGAGATCAGGACGCGCGGTGGGTGACCGCGCAGACGAGGGGGGCGACGGCGTGACAACTAGCCGTTCACGGAGCAAGGCAGGCGCGGGGCTGAAGATCGAACGGGTGTGGACGACCGAGGGGGTCCACCCGTACGACGACGTGGCGTGGGAGCGCCGCGACGTCGTGATGACGAACTGGCGGGACGGCTCGATCAACTTCGAGCAGCGGGGGGTCGAGTTCCCGCAGTCGTGGAGCGTCAACGCGGCGAACATCGTGACCACCAAGTACTTCCGGGGCGCGGTGGGGACCCCGGAGCGGGAGTGGTCGCTCAAGCAGCTGATCGACCGGGTGGTCACCACCTACCGCACCGCCGGTGAGGAGTACGGCTACTTCGCCAGCCCGGCGGACGCCGAGATCTTCGACCACGAGCTGACCTGGATGCTGCTGCACCAGGTGTTCAGCTTCAACTCGCCGGTCTGGTTCAACGTCGGCACGCCGTCGCCGCAGCAGGTCAGCGCCTGCTTCATCCTGGCCGTCGACGACTCGATGGACTCGATCCTCGACTGGTACAAGGAGGAGGGGCTGATCTTCAAGGGCGGCTCCGGCTCCGGGGTCAACCTGTCGCGGATCCGCTCGTCGCGTGAGCTGCTCTCCTCCGGCGGCACCGCCTCCGGCCCGGTCAGCTTCATGCGCGGCGCGGACGCCTCCGCCGGCACCATCAAGTCCGGCGGTGCGACCCGCCGCGCGGCCAAGATGGTCATCATCGACGTGGACCACCCGGACATCGAGGAGTTCGTGGTCACGAAGGCGCGCGAGGAGCACAAGATCCGCGCCCTGCGCGACGCCGGGTTCGACATGGACCTCGGCGGCTCCGACATCGTCAGCGTGCAGTACCAGAACGCCAACAACTCGGTCCGGGTCTCCGACGAGTTCATGTCGGCGGTCGAGAACGAGAAGGGCTTCGACCTGCGTGGCCGGCTGGACGGCTCGGTGATCGACACCGTCGACGCCAAGAAGCTGTTCCGCACCATCTCCCAGGCCGCCTGGGAGTGCGCCGACCCAGGCCTGCAGTACGACGACACGATCAACGACTGGCACACCTGCCCGGAGACCGGGCGGATCACCGCGTCGAACCCGTGCTCGGAATACCTGCACCTGGACAACTCCTCGTGCAACCTGGCCTCGCTCAACCTGATGAAGTTCCTCCGCGCCGACGGTGGCTTCGAGGTGGAGAAGTTCGTCAAGTCCGTCGAGTTCGTCATCACCGCGATGGACATCTCGATCTGCTTCGCGGACTTCCCGACCGAGAAGATCGGCGAGACCTCCCGCGCCTACCGGCAGCTCGGCATCGGCTACGCCAACCTCGGCGCCCTGCTGATGGCCACCGGCCTGCCGTACGACTCGGAGCAGGGCCGCTCGGTCGCCGCGTCGATCACGTCCCTGATGACCGGCACCGCGTACCGCCGCTCCGCCGAGCTGGCCGGCGTCGTCGGCCCGTACGACGGCTACGCCCGCAACGCCGAGCCGCACAAGCGGGTCATGCGCAAGCACGCCGCCGCCAACGACGAGATCAAGCCGACCAGCCCGGTGGCCACCGCGATCGTCCGCGAGGCGACCAAACAGTGGACCCAGGGCAACAAGATCGGCGACAAGTTCGGCTGGCGCAACGCCCAGGCCAGCGTCCTCGCCCCGACGGGCACGATCGGCTTCATGATGGACTGCGACACGACCGGCGTGGAGCCGGACCTGGCGCTTGTCAAGTTCAAGAAGCTGGTCGGCGGCGGCTCGATGCAGATCGTCAACCAGACGGTGCCGCGCGCCCTGCGCAGCCTCGGTTACCCCGAGGAGCAGGTCGAGGCGATCGTCGAGCACATCGCCGACCACGGCCACGTGGTGGACGCCCCGGGCCTCAAGCCGGAGCACTACCCGGTCTTCGACTGCGCCATGGGCGAGCGGACGATCGCCCCGATGGGTCACGTGCGGATGATGGCGGCCATCCAGCCGTTCGTCTCCGGCGCCATCTCCAAGACGGTCAACATGCCGGAGGCGGCCACCGTCGAGGACGTCGAGAAGATCTACTTCGAGGGCTGGAAGCTCGGCCTCAAGGCGCTGGCGATCTACCGGGACAACTGCAAGGTCGGTCAGCCGCTCTCGGTGGCCAAGTCCAACAAGGCCACCGAGCCGGCCGCGGTCGAGGCCGCGCCGGCCGCCGTGGAGAAGGTCATCGAGTACCGGCCGGTGCGTAAGCGCCTGCCGAAGAAGCGCCCGTCCGAGACGGTCAGCTTCTCCGTCGGTGGCGCCGAGGGCTACCTCACCGCGTCGTCCTACCCGGACGACGGCCTCGGCGAGGTCTTCCTGAAGATGTCCAAGCAGGGCTCGACCCTGGCCGGCGTGATGGACGCCTTCTCGGTGGCCATCAGCATCGGCCTGCAGTACGGCGTGCCGCTGGAGACGTTCGTCAGCAAGTTCACCAACATGCGCTTCGAGCCGGCCGGCATGACCGACGACCCGGACGTGCGGATGGCCGCCTCGGTGATGGACTACATCTTCCGTCGCCTGGCGCTGGACTTCCTGCCCTACGAGCGCCGCGCCGAGCTGGGCATCTTCACCGCCTCGGAGCGGGCCGCCCAGTTGCGGGCCGAGGCCGACGCGGAGGCCGCCGCCGTCACCGGCGCGGAGCTCACCGCGATGGCGTCCTCGGCTCCGGTGGAGGCCCCGGCCAAGTCGGAGGCCGTCGCCCAGCCGGCCCAGGAGATGGCCGACGTGGCCGCCGCCAAGCCGGCTCCGAGCGTGGGTTCCAGCACCGAACTGCTGGAGGCCGTGATCGGCAAGGCCGCCGACGCGCCGCTCTGCTTCACCTGCGGTACGAAGATGCGCCCCGCCGGTAGCTGCTACGTCTGCGAGGGCTGCGGCTCCACCAGCGGCTGTAGCTGACACGTCAGCGACGAGCCCCGGGCGTTCGCGCGCCCGGGGCTCGTTTGTGTGCGGGTCACTCGGACCAGCGATCCTGGTGGATCACCGACGACAGCGGACGTCGCTGACGCCAGCCGTGCCGCTCCAGGTCCGGCGTCTCCTCCAGATGGGTGACCGGGCCGAGGCAGAGCCACGCCACCGGGCGGACGGTGGCCGGGATGCCGAGCAGGTCGCGCAGGAACGGCTCCCGGTAGAACGAGACCCAGCCGACCCCGAGCTGCTCGGCGGTTGCGGCCAGCCACAGGTTCTGGATCGCCAGACAGACCGAGTAGAGGCCGGCGTCGGCGATCGCGTGACGGCCGAGCACGGCCGGCCCACCCCGCTCCGGGTCGTACGTGACCACGACCGACAACGTCGACTCTCGTACGCCATCGATCTTTATCCGGGCGAAGCGTTCCGCCGCCGCACCGTCGAGAGTGGCCGCGAAGGTGTCCCGCTCCCGCTCCACGTGCCGGTGGAACTGCTGCCGCAGCTCAGGATCGCGGACCAGGATGAAGTCCCAGGGCTGGGAGAGACCGACGCTCGGCGCGGCGTGCGCCGCCGTGAGGATCCGATCCAACGTATCCGCGGGGATCGGCGCCCCGGTGAACTGGGCACGTACGTCCCGACGGCGGTGGATGGTCTCGTAGAGTCCGTTGTTCAAGGCAGGCTCCCGCTGCGCTCGCGCCCCTGACGGGACGATGACGCGAGGCCGGTCTTCGGACTCCCGGATCTCCGCTGGTCACCCGCCTTCCCAGCCCCTCAGGGCCAGTGGCTGCGTCTGGTACGCGTGGGTGGCAGCTCCCCGGTCACCGCGGCGGGCCCGTGCCGGACTCACACCGGCTTCCCGATTCTCCCCACTCGCGCGGGGCACCTCGCAACGTTTGTGCCATTGCGCAGCATAGCGGCCGCCCCTGCCTACGGGGTGGCGGTCCGTCGCCCGGTCGCATGTCCGGCCGGTCGACGGCCGCTACCCGCGCCGTCTGCCTCAGGCGGAAAGTTCCGCCCGGATCAGCGCGGCCAGCTCGGCGGGCTGAGAAAGGAACGGCGAGTGCGAGGAGTTCATGCGCAACACCCGCTCGGCCCGCTTGGCCATGAGCTCCTGCGCGAAGGGCGGAAGAGCGTTGTCGGCCGCACAAATGAGGTAGGTGCTGGGAATGGTGCGCCACGCGGCCTCGGTCAGCGGCTGCTGCGTCGAGGCCCAGGACTGGAGCCCGAGTCGTGCAACGGCCTGTTCCGCGATTTCCGGATCGACGTCGCTGTAGAAGACCTCTCGGGGCTGCGACGGTTCGATGTGACCCCTGCCCTTCAGGTCCGTCCGCTCGTGAACCTCCCACCACGGCGGAGCAACGCCGCCGGCGGTGGAGAAGAGCGAATCGCCGACATCCGGCTGGAAAGCGGCGAGATAAACGATTCGGCGTACGTTGTCCGCGGCAGCGAGCGCCTCCGTGACTGGTGCGCCACCGTAGGAGTGGGCGACGACCACGACCGGTCCGTCGATGGCGGCGACGGCGGCTTTGACCACGGCCGCGTCGTCGTAGAGGTCCCCGAGGGCAGCGGGGTCGTTGCCGCTACTGGGTAGCGCGACGGTGTGGATGTCGATATCCGGAAACTGCTCGATGAGCGACTGCCAGACCCAGGGCCCGTGCCAGGCACCGTGCACGAGAAGAAGCGACGGAATGCTGTTCAAGATGATGTTCCTGCCCGCATGTATTCAAATGATCGGATCTGGAGTTCGTCGTCGACCACGCCGTCGTGCATCACCGGAGCGCCCCATCTCGACCGAGGACAGCGGAAATATATGCCGCTACTTTTGGGTAGCAAGGCGCGGATGACTATGAGCCGAGCCACAAGCCCGATCGGCGGCGGTGTGCTCGTGATCAACAACACGTTGCCTGGCTCGGGCCGAATCCAAGCTCATTCCCGTATTGCTTGCTGAGCGCCGCTGGATAGCAAACTCGCGCCCGTGGCGGTGCGGTTGTCCGCAATTCCCCCGACGCACCTGCCGGGCTACTCGCTCGCGCGCTCGGCCGCGCGTACCGCGTTGCGGAACAGCATCGCGACGGTGGTCGGACCGACGCCGCCGACCCGGGGCGTGATGGCGCCGGCGACCTCGGCGCACGCTTCGTCCACGTCCGGTAGGAGGCGCCGTCCTTCGTAGCGGACGCCGGCGCCGATGACGACGGCGCCGGGCTTGACGTGCTCAGGCCGAACGATCCGGGGTACGCCCGCGGCGGCGACGAGGATGTCGGCGCGGCGGGTGTAGCGGTCCCAGTCGGGCACGCCGGTGTGGACGACGGTGACGGCGGCGTTGGCGGTCGGGCGCTTCTGGGCGAGCAGCATCGCCAGGGGGCGGCCAAGGGTGGCGCCGCGACCGAGGATGACGACCTCACGACCGGCGACGGGGATCTCGTGGTACGCCAGGAGGGCTTCGATGCCGGCGGGGGTGCACGGCAGCGGGCCGGGCAGGCCGACGGCGAGACGCCCCATGTTCAGCGGGTGCATGCCGTCGACGTCCTTGTCCGGGTCGATCGTCAGCAGCGCCGCGTCGTAGTCCAGATGCCCCGGCACGGGGTACTGCACGAGCAGTCCGTGCACGGCGGGATCGCTGTTGAAGCGGGCAATGGCCTGGTGCAGTTCGGCCTGGGTGGCGGTGGCGGGCAGATGCACGTGCGGGGAGGCGAATCCGAGCGCGGCGGCCTGGCGCTGCTTGATGGCGATGTAGCCGGCGCTGGCGTCGTCGTCGCCGACGAGGATGGTGGCGAGGCTCGGTGTGATCCCGCGGCTGCGGAGTGCTGCGGCAGCGGCGGCGGTCTCGGCCAGGACGGCTTCGGCGACGGGTGCGCCCGGCAGGAGCCGAGCCGTGCCAGACGGGGTGTGGTGCTGCGCGGATCCACTGGTCGTGGTCATGACGGATTCTCCACGCAGGCGCCCAGGCGGTCGACGCCCGCGAGAGGCTCCCCGATGGTTTCACCATCCCCGTGCCGCCAGTCGCCGGTGCTTCGATCATGCCGCATCAACGGGGCGACTGCCCAGCTGACCGGCCCGTGCCGCCTCGGGCGGGGGGTTTGGTAACACCAGCGGTCCGGCTTACGAAGAAGAGGTGTGAGTGACGAGAGGGGACAGCCTGTGCGTGAGCCCAGCGAAGCGGGAGGTGACATCTCCGGCATCGGGGCCGATCCGGTGGCCTTCGAGGTCTTCTACCGGCGGCACCTGGAGGCGGTGGGCCGGTTCGTGGCGCGGCGGGTCGACGACCCGCACCTCGCCGCCGACCTGACCGCCGACGTGTTCCTGGCGGTGATCGAGTCCGCGGACGGCTACCGGCCGGACCGGGGGAGCCAGGTCGCTTGGCTGTACGGGGTGGCCCGCAACGTCATCGGCGACGAGCGGCGTCGGGCGGCCCAACGGCTGCGGGTGACCGGCCGACTGGCCGGACGACGGGACCTCGGCCCCGATGACATCGCCCGCATCGAGGAGCGGATCGACGCCGAGTCGGCGGCCCGCCACACCTGTCGGGCGCTGAGCGAGCTGCCCGAGGGCACCCGAACGCTTGTCGAACTCGTCGCCGTGGACGGCCTCAGTGTCGCGGAGGCGGCGACCGTGGTCGGGATGTCCCCGGTCGCTGCCCGGGTCCGCCTGCACCGTGCCCGTCGCGTCGTCCAGGCCGTGCTCGCCCGCCCGGCCACCACCCTCGCCTGAGCAGACGGAGCTGACGCCATGAACAAGATCGAACAGTCGACCGAGGGTTTCGAGGAGCAGCTCCTCAGAGATCTGAGCGCCCACGTCGCCCGGCGGGCCGAGGTGGCTTCGGCGACCCGTGCCGCCGGCTTCCGTACCCGGTTCCCGCGCGGTTGGCGCCTGGCCGGAGCGTTCGGGCTGGCCGTCGTCCTGACCGCCGGTGCGCTGGCGGTCCAGGCCGTGGGGGTGGGCGACAAGCCGCCGCCCACGGCAACCGCGTCGGAGATCTTCCGGATGGCGGCCGACGCCGCCCGGCAGCAGCCCGAGCTGACCGCCCGACCCGATCAGTACGTCTTCACGGAATCCCTCGCGAGGGTCAGGGACATGCCGGCCAGCGGCCCGTACCGGACCATCCGGAACCAGCTGTGGCAGTCGGCCGGCGGAGTCGCGTACTCGCAGGGACGCTATCGACCGGAGACCGATCCGAACGGGTGGAGCACGCTGACGGAGCTCCGCCTCAATGATCCCGGTGATCCCGAGAAGGAACTCGACGCCTTCCAGGCGCCCGCGTACCACGGCGACCTGCCCACCGACCCGGACGAGTTGCTTCGATACCTCCGCGAACACCCGGTCGACCTGCATCTCCCCGAAGGAGCCGACGAGGAGGCCGTCTACGGGGACGAGAGCATGCCGTACACCACCGCGCGGTCGATGCTCAACGGCTACGTGCCGCCCCGAGCGCTGGCGGCGCTGTTCGAGTTGTTGGCGCGGGAGCCGGGGGCGGTCGTCATCTCGGGCGACGTGGTGGACGCCGCCGGTCGGCACGGGGTGGCGATTCGGATGCCCGGCGTGATCGGTGGTAACGACGACCTCCTCTTCGACCGGGACACCCACGTCTACCTCGGCCGCCGAGGATCGGTGATACGCGACGGCAAGGAGTCGGTGCACGCGGCCGTCGCGCTCCTCCGCACCGCCATCGTCGACCGGCCGGGCCAGCTGCCCTGAGCAGCACCCGGCGGCAGCGGTTCAGGGCTGGGCGAACAGCGGTCCGTAGTTCGAGCGGAACATCTGCTCACCCAGGCGGCGCATCACCAGGTCGCGGAGCGCGGGCGGAAGCCCGGTGGCCTTGTCGCGGCGGTGGGTCTGGCTGAGCACCCAGTCGGTACGCGGGCGTCGCCGCGCCTCGTACCCGCGCAGGGCTTCGGCGATGGACCCGGCGGCGGCCAGCGACGCGGCGAGCACGACGGCGTCCTCCAGGGCCATCGCCGCGCCCTGGGCCATGTTCGGCGAGGTGGCGTGGGCGGCGTCGCCGATCAGCAGCACCGGCCCCCGGGACCAGGCGCCGAGCACGACCTCCTGGTTCGGCCCGGCGTGCAGGGTGCTGTCGTCGTGGTCGAGGGCCTTGAGCATGGTGGCGACCGGCTCGGTGAACGTCGCGGCCACCTCGTCGCGCCAGCCGGGTCGGTCGGCGACCGGGCCGTCGTTGTAGTAGCAGTACGTCTGTTCGGCGCTGATCGGGATCGTCAGGAACTGCCGACCACGCCCCAACTGCACCGACCAGACCGGCTCGGCGTCGATCCGCGGGGCGATCCACCGGTACGCGTACTGGCCGAGGTCGCGGGCCGCCGGAGCGTCGAAGGTGAGCCGCCGGACCGTCGAGTTCACCCCGTCCGCGCCGAGCACCAGGTCGTACCGTTCGATGCTGTGGTCGTCGAACTCGACGGCGACCCGGTCGCCCTCCTCGACCAGCACGACCGGGTGGCGGCCCCAGCGGATCGGGGTGTCCCCGACGCCGGCGAGCATCGCCCGGTGCAGGTGCGCCCGGGGCAGCGACACGCACGCCCCGACGCCCTGCCACAGCGCGGTCACGTCGATGTCGAAGAGGCGGCCCCCGCGCTGGTTGGCGCTGCGCTGCCGAGTGATCTCCACGGCGACGTCGGCGACCGGCTCCCGCAGACCGAGTACGGCGAGCATGCGGGTCGCGTTGCCGGTGAGGTAGATGCCGGTGCCGGAGTCGGTCGGCCCGGGTGCCCGCTCGACCACGTCGATCGTCGCGCCCCAGTCCCGCAACGCGGCCACCGTCGCCAGCCCGGCGACACCTCCACCGACGATCAGTACCCGGACACCGTTGCCCCGCACGACACACTCCTCCCCGTTGCCCCTGCCCGCACCCCCGCTGAACTGCTGCTCAACGGGCCGGCCGCCGCAGCACTCTACGAGGACGGTGAGTCAGCACACCGGAATGGGGGCTGAACTTCCGAGGAATGGGCTGCGACGATGAGGGCATGACGACCGCTGAGGCGTACGCCGAGTTCGGCAGCCGAGAGGCGCGTGGGGTGTCGCCCACGTACGAGCGTCTGGCGCAGGCCGTCGCCCGCGACGACGCCCTGCTCGCCCTGCTCGACAGGCTCCCGCCGGGCAAACGACAGCCGAATCTGCTGTTCGGCGTCGTGCGCTGGCTCGGCGGGCCGGTCGACGACCCGGTCGCGTTCCACGAGTACGCGGTGACGCACTGGCCCGCCGTCGAGACCGAACTGCGCACCCGGGCCACCCAGACCAACGAGAGCGGCAGGTGCGCGGTCCTGCTGCCGGTGCTCGCCGCGCTGCCGCAGCCCCTCGCCCTGCTGGAGGTCGGCGCGTCCGCCGGGCTCTGCCTCTACCCCGACCGGTACGCGTACCGCTACGGCGAACACCAGGTCGGCTCCGGCGAGCCGGTCCTGGAGTGCGCGGCCAGCGGGTTGGTGCCGCCGGCCCGCGTACCCCGGGTGGTGTGGCGGGCTGGTCTGGACCTCAACCCGCTCGACGTGACCGACCCCGGCGACGTGTCCTGGTTGGACGCCCTGATCTGGCCGGAGCACGCGCACCGGCGGTCCCGGCTGCGTGCCGCGGCGGCGGTCGCCGTCGCCGACCCCCCGTTGCTGGTCCGCGGTGATCTGGTGGACGACCTCCCGGCGCTGGCCGCCCGCGCGCCGGCCGACGCGACGCTCGTGGTCTTCCACACGTCGGTGCTCTACCAGGTGCCGCCGCCGCGCCGGGACGCGTTCGTCCGGCTGGTCCGCGAGCTGCCGGGGCACTGGATCGCGAACGAGGCACCGGAGGTGCTGCCGTACGACGGGTTGCCCGACCCGCCGAGCGACGCGCTACACAACGTCCTCGCGCTCGACGGGCAGCCGCTGGCCTGGGCCCGGGGTCACGGCCAGACGATGACCTGGTTCGGCTGAAGCCTCCCAGCCGCCCAGCCAGCCAGGCCGAGGCCGGCCGGCTCAGCGAACCGGTTCGGGCATCCGGGCGTGCAGGGCCCGGATGAACCAGTCCACCGCCGGCGCGGTCGCGTCGCCCGTCGACCAGCCGTTGAGCACCGCCACCAGGTCGAGGTAGCGGTCCCGGCGGGGATCGTTGGCCGGCACCAGCCGGTCGAGCAACCGCTGACGCAGGTCGGCGTCGTCGGAGTGACCGTGCAGGCTCGCGTACCGGCTGGTGGCTGCCGCGACCACCGGATCCGCGTCCGGGCTGGTCGGGTCGAGGCCGGCCGCGAGGGCGGGGGCCACCGCGTCCCGGACCACCGCGACGGCGTCCGGGCGGGGCAGCCCCGGGACGTCGTGGTCGGCGGCGTGTTGCTGCGCCAGTCGCCGCATCCGGGCCCGGAACTCCGGATCCCGACACACCTCGGCCAGCTCCAACCACGCCTCGACCTGCTCGGTGCTGGGGTCGTCGGGAAGTTCCGGTGTCATCGAGACGAGCACACCCGGGTACGCGGGCTGGTCGCCGAGGCCGGCGAAGACGCCGGCCAGGAAGTCGGCGACCAGGTGCCCCCGTTCGCGGGCGGTGAGCCGGGCCAACCGGTGCAGCTCGTCCACCTCGGCCGGGCCCGATCCGCGCCTCGCCGCGACGGTGAGCACCGCCTGGCGTAGTCGCAGCACCCGGATCTGCACGGCCAACGCCTCGGCGTGCGCGGCGGCCACCTCGGGCAGGGCCACCTCGCGCTCCACCACCCGCCGGATGGTGGCCAGGTCCACGCCCAGGTCGCGCAGCGTCCGGACCAGGTCCAGCCGGGCAACCGCCGCGGCGTCGAAGAGGCGGTAGCCGGTCGGGCTCCGGTCCGTCGGTGGCACGATGCCGCTGTCGGCGTAGTACCGGATGGTCTTGACGCTCAGGCCGGTACGTCGGGCCAGCTCGCCAATCGTGTACTGCTCCGCACCGCTCATGCCCCCACCCTCACGTCTCCCCCCGCTGGAGACTCAAGCGACAGACGTCAGCGAGCCCGCTCGTGGCGGAGCAGGACCACGCCGTTGCCGAAGACGCGGCTCTCCGCCAGCCGCAGGCTGGTCGGGGCGTCGGCGTCCGGGAAGAGCCGGCGACCCCGACCGACCAGCACCGGGTGGACGTAGATCCGGTACTCGTCGATCAGGTCGTGCCGGGCGAAGGTCGCGGCCAGGCCGGCCCCGCCGAGCCCCAGGTCGCCGCCGGCCTCGGCCTTGAGCCGTCGTACCTGCTCCGGGTCCACCTCCCGGACCAGAGTGGCGTTCCCGTCGACGTGGTCCAGCGTGCGGGAGTAGACGGTCTTCGGCATGTCCCGCCAGATGCCGGCGAACTCGCGCATCGGGGCGCTGCTGGTCGGGTCCTGGTCGGCGGTCGGCCAGAAGTCGGCCATCAGCTCGTAGCTGACCCGGCCGTTGAGGAACCCACCCATCGGCGCGATCACGTCGTTGAAGTGCTGGTGCAGCTCGTCGTCGACCTGGTGCCACCCGATGTCGCCACCCGGACCCTCGAAGAACCCGTCCAACGACACGCTCATGTGCACAACGATCTTCCGCATCGCGTCTCCTCGGTGCTCGTCACAGCCTTCGGTCCCCCGAGCATCGTCGGACCCTACGACGAAACCGGCGGCGTGTCCCGCATTCCTCGCAGCGGGGAGCAGACCCCGAACAGGCACGCCGCCCAGGTGCCCAGCACGCACACCCAGAGCGCGCCACGCAGTCCCAGCGGGTGACCGGGGTAGTGGCCCGGCACTGTTGAGTCGCGGCCCTAGACTGCTGCTCGTGAACGGGAAGGGCTGCTGCTGGTGACCGAGGAGCCACGACCCCTGGCGGATCGGCCGCTCACCGAGCCGCACCCGTCCCGGCTGTCGCCCGCGCACCCCGACCGGGCCCGGATCCTCGCCACGCACGCCGCCGCGCTGAGCGCCGGGGAGGCCGGCTACCTCGACCCGACGAGCGGGCTGTTCGTGCTCAGCGCCGGCTTCCTGGCCCGGCGCGGCACCTGCTGCGGGCGCGGCTGCCGGCACTGTCCGTACGTGGACGATCCACTCTCGGAACAGGCGTAGACGAGGACTTCCCCGCGACACTTACACCCCGTACGGTGTCCGACGGACATCCGGCGGGCGCCTTCCGCCGTCGGTCGGCGAGAGGGTGGAGCGTGCGCGGGCGGATCGTGGTCGGAGGGCTGGCGGGGCTGCTGGTGAGCGGCTGCGCCGCCGAGGCCGAGCCGATCGCGGTGCTGCCGCCGCCGGTGCCGATCGCCGTGGACGTGGCGGCGGCGTCCTCCGGCGGCGCGTGCCGGCTGTTGGACTTCGCGGTGATCGAGGAACTGCTGAAGGTGCGCTTCGACGTGGCGGCGGCCAGTGAGCAGGGCGACACGCACACCTGTGTGGTGCGGGCCGGAGGCGCGGCGTTGCCGGAGCTGACGCTCAGTGTGTCCGAGACCACGATCGACAAGGCCACCTTCGCCGCGGACGTGGTGCCGGACAAGGCGGCGAAGATCACCGGGTTGGGTCAGCAGGCGTACCGGCGGACCACCGCCGCGGCGAGCGGGCACGGGCCGGTCGCCGAGGTGGGCTGGCTGGCCACCGACGGGCGGCTGGCCACGTTGAGCTGGACCGGTGCGCGGGGCAGCGAACGCACGGCGGCGGAGAAGGTGACCGCTGACCTGGCCGCACTGGCCAAGAAGGTGGACACCCGGGCGCTGTGACGCCCGGGTGACCGGTTGGTCAACTGGCGGCGACGAACACCCGGGAGGCGACCTCGCGGGGGAGTCGTACCCGGTCGCCCGACCTGTCGATCGACACGCCGTCGCGTTCCTGCGCCACGGTGACCGTGGCGCCCGGGTCGACACCGGCGGCGTGCAGTTGACGCAGCACGTCGGCGTCCTTCTGCACGCTCTCGCAGATCCGGCGCACCACGACCGGCCCGGAGAGGCCGGGGAAGGCCAGGTTGCGCTCGCCCTCGACGGCCTCGGTGGCCTCCTCGGCCGGCGAGCCCAGCTCCTGTAGGCCCGGGATCGGGTTGCCGTACGGGGAGCGGGTCGGCCGGTTGAGCAGGTCGTACACCCGCTTCTCCACCGCGTCGCTCATCACGTGCTCCCAGCGGCAGGCCTCTTCGTGGGCCTCCTCGTAGGGCATCCCGATGACGTTGACCAGCAACAACTCGGCGAGGCGGTGCTTGCGCATCACCGACACGGCGCTGCCCCGGCCCTGCACGGTGAGTGTCAGGTGCCGGTCGCCCTCGACGGTGAGCAGGCCGTCGCGCTCCATTCGGGCGACGGTCTGGCTCACGGTGGGGCCGCTCTGTTGCAGCCGTTCGGCGATCCGGGCACGCAGCGGCGGCACCCCTTCCTCTTCCAGTTCGAGGATGGTGCGCAGGTACATTTCGGTCGTGTCGACCAGGTCGTGAGACTTCATAACGTCAGCGGCCCTCCGGTGCACGATGCTACCTCGGAGAAGCACCAGCGACCGCCGCCGAGCCGCGTGCCGTCGACGCGAATGGTGTTGGATGGTCGCCATGTCCGGTACCCAGGAGCCGCTGGTCGAGGTCGACCGGCTCGCCGCCGAGCTTGACCAGGATGACCCGCCCACCCTGCTCGACGTTCGCTGGCGGCTCGTCGGCCCACCGGGCCACGACGACTACCTCGCCGGCCACCTGCCCGGCGCGGTCTTCGTCGACCTGGACACCGCGCTCTGCGGGCCGCCCGGAGTCGGCGGCCGGCACCCACTGCCCGACCCGGCCGCGTTGCAGGCCGCGCTGCGGGCCGCCGGCGTCCGCGCCGGTCACCCCGTGGTGGTGTACGACGGCGGCGACGGCCTGGCCGCCGCGCGGGCCTGGTGGACGCTGCGCTGGGCGGGACACCGCCCGGTGCGCCTGCTGCACGGTGGCTATCCAGCCTGGGTCGCCGCCGGCCGGCCCGTCTCCACCGACGCGCCCGCCCCGACTCCCGGTGACGTCGTGGTACGCCCCGGTGATCTCCCGGTCCTCGACGCCGGACAGGCCGCCGAGCTGGCCGCCGCGGACGACGCGGTGCTGCTCGACGTGCGGGCGGCGCCCCGCTACCGGGGTGAGGTCGAGCCGATCGACCCGGTCGCCGGGCACGTGCCGGGTGCCGCGAACCTGCCCGCCGGGGAGTACGTCGGTCCGGACGGGCGCTTCCCGGCCGCCGACGCCCTGCGTGAGCGGTTCGCCGCCGCCGGAGTGACCGGGGCGCGGGCCGTCGGGGCGTACTGCGGCTCCGGGGTTACCGCCGCGCAGGCGGTGCTCGCGCTGCACCTGGCCGGCCGCACCGACGCGGCGCTCTACGTTGGATCGTGGAGCAACTGGGTGGCCGATCCCACGCGCCCGGTCGCCCCCGGGCCGACATCTGCGCGCTGACCAGCGCGTGCGGTGGGTCGGCGACGGTCCTCGTGCGACGATGGGCTCATGTCCGACGACACGGTGGTGGTGTGGGACGAGTCGCTGCTCGCCTACGACATGGGTGACCATCCGCTCGACCCGGTACGGGTGGAGCTGACCGTCGCGCTGGCCCGGGATCTGGGCATCCTGGATCGGCCCGGGGTGCGGATTGTCAAGCCGGAGCCGGCCGACGACGCGCTGCTCACCCGGGTGCACCACCCGGCCTACCTGGCCGCGGTGCGGGCCGCTCCCCGCGATCCGCTCTTCGCCGGGTACGGGCTGGGCACGTCCGACAACCCGATCTTCGAGGGGATGCACGAGTCCAGCGCGCTGATCGCCGGCGCGACGGTGGCCGCCGCCGAGGCGGTCTGGCGCGGTGACGCCCGGCGAGCCGTGAACGTGGCCGGCGGCCTGCACCACGCGATGCCCGCCCGCGCGTCCGGCTTCTGCGTCTACAACGACCCGGCGGTGGCCATCGCCCGCCTGCTCGACCTGGGCGCGGAGCGGATCGCGTACGTGGACGTCGACGTGCACCACGGTGACGGCGTGCAGCAGATCTTCTGGGACGACCCGCGGGTGCTCACGATCAGCCTGCACGAGACCCCGCTGGCGCTCTTCCCGGGCACGGGTTTCCCGGACGAGACGGGCGGGCCGGGCGCGCAGGGCACCGCTGTCAACATGCCGTTGCCGCCGGGCGTCGACGACACCGGCTGGCAACGGGCGTTCCACGCGATCGTGCCGTCGGTGCTGCGCGCGTTCCGGCCGCAGGTGCTGGTCACCCAGTGCGGCGCCGACGGGCACCTGTTGGATCCGCTCGCCGACCTCAACCTGTCGGTGGACGGGCAGCGGGCCACCTACCTGGCGATGCGGGCACTCGCCGACGAGTTGTGCGACGGCCGGTGGGTGGCCACCGGCGGCGGTGGGTACGCGCTGGTCGAGGTCGTGCCCCGGGCCTGGAGTCACCTGCTGGCCGTGGCCACCGGTGACCCGATCGACCCGGCCACGCTCACGCCGCCGGGCTGGCGGGACCTGGTCGCCTCCCGTCGTCTGGGCCGGGAGGTGCCGCTGCGGATGACCGACGACGCCGACCCGTCGTACGAGCCGTGGCAGCCGACCGGCGAGCCGAACGCGGTGGACCGGGCGATCGCGGCGACTCGCAAGGCCGTCTTCCCGCTGCTCGGGCTCGATCCACACGATCCGCGGGACTGAGCCGGGCTGTTTCGGTGACGACCGTGGACCAGCCGGTGGACGTGCTGCTCAGCGACGGCAGCACCGTCCAGTTGCGTCCGATCGACCCGGCTGACGCGCCGGGCATCGTGGCGATGCACAGCCGGTTCTCCGAGCGCACCCGCTACCTTCGGTACTTCTCGCCGTACCCCCGCATCCCGGAACGGGACCTGATCCGGTTCGTCACCGTCGACCACCACGACCGGGAGGCGTTCGTGGTGCTGGCCGCCGACCGGATCGTCGCGGTCGGTCGGTACGAGCGGCTCGGCCCGCAGGCGCCGGACGCCGAGGTGGCCTTCGTCGTGGAGGACGCCTACCAGGGCCGGGGCATCGGTTCGGTGCTGATGGAGCACCTGGCCGAGACGGCCCGCCGCAACGACATCATGAGTTTCGTCGCCGAGGTGCTGCCGACCAACGGGACGATGTTGCGGGTCTTCGCCGACTTCGGTTACCAGGTCCAGCGCGAGTACGCCGACGGTGTGGTGCACCTGAGCTTCCCGATCGCGCCCACCGAAGCCACGCTGGAGGTGCAGCGTGGCCGGGAGCACCGCACCGAGGCCCGCTCGATCGCCCGGCTGCTCACCCCCCGGGGCATCGTCGTCTACGGTGCCAGCGCCACCGGCCAGGGTGTCGGCGCGGCGGTGCTCGGGCACCTGCGCGACGGCGGGTTCACCGGCGCGGTGGTGCCGGTGCATCCGAGCGCGTCCACCGTGGCGGGCCTGCCCGCGTACCCGTCGGCGGTCGACGCCGGCACGCCTGTGGACCTGGCGGTGGTGGCGGTCCCGCCGGAGGCGGCGACCGCGGTGGTCGCCGACGCCGCCGCCGCGGGGGCGCACGCGCTGGTGGTCATCTCGGCCGGCTTCGCCGAGGCCGGGGCCGAGGGCGCGGCCACGCAGCGGGCGCTGGTCCGCGCGGCGCACGCCGCCGGCATGCGGGTCGTCGGCCCGAACTGTCTCGGCGTGGCCAACACCGACCCGACGGTACGCCTCAACGCCACCCTCGCCCCGGCACTGCCGCCGCCGGGCCGGGTGGGCATCTTCAGTCAGTCCGGCGCGTTCGGGGTGGCGCTGCTCGCCGAGGCGGACCGGCGTGGCCTCGGGCTGTCCAGCTTCGTGTCGGCCGGCAACCGGGCCGACGTCTCCGGCAACGACCTGCTGCAGTACTGGCAGGACGATCCCGGCACCGACGTGATCATGCTGTACCTGGAGACCTTCGGAAACCCGCGGAAGTTCGCCCGGCTGGCCCGGCGGATCGGCCGTGCCAAACCGGTCGTCGCGCTCGCCTCGCCGGCCCGCCCGGTGGGGGTAGGTGACACCGCCGGGCCGGACGAGGTGGCGGTGGCCGCGCTCTTCGCCCAGTCCGGGGTGATCCGGGTGGGCACCGTGCCGGAGCTGCTGGACGTGGGCGTGCTGCTGGCCAACCAGCCGTTGCCGGTCGGCGGCCGGGTCGGTGTGGTGGGCAACTCCTCGGCCCTGACCGGCCTGGCCGCCACCGCCTGCGCCGGGCACGGCCTCACGGTGGCCGACGGTTATCCCCGCGACGTCGGGCCGGGCGCCGGTGCCGCCGAGTTCGCCGCCGCTCTCGCCGAGACGGCCAGCGACGACCAGGTGGACGCCCTGGTGGTGGTCTTCGCGCCGCCGCTGCCCGGCCAGCGGACCGAGGTGGACGCCGACGTGACCGCCGCCCTACCGGCGGCCCTCGCGCTGGGCAAGCCGACCGTGGCGACGTTCCTGGTCGGGCGGCTGCCGCCGGGGGTGCCCGCGTACGGGGGAGTGGAGGAGGCGGTGCGCGCCCTCGCCCGGGTGCACCGGTACGCCGAGTGGCTCCGCCGCCCGCCCGGGGTCGTCCCCGAGTTGCCCGGCGTCGACCGGGTCGCCGCGCAGGCCGCCTTCCGCACCGACGCCACCGACCCCGGTGCGCTGCTGTCCGCGTACGGGATCGACGTGGTGGCGTCGGTGCCCGTCGACTCGGCCGACGCGGCGGTCGACGCGGCGGCGCTGCTGGGCTATCCGGTGGCGCTCAAGGCGGCTGCCCCCGGCCTGCGGCACCGGCTCGACCTCGGCGCGGTCCGGCTCGACCTGCCCGACGAGATGGCTCTCCGGCGGGCGTACACCGAGCTGGCCGCGGCCTTCGGCGCGGACGTACTGGTCCAGCCGATGGTGCCGCCCGGGGTGGCGTGCGTGGTGGAGTTGGTGGAGGACCCGGCGTTCGGGCCGGTGGTCGGTTTCGGTCTCGGTGGGGTCGCCACCGAGTTGCTGGGCGACCGGGCCTGGCGGGCGGTGCCGTTGACCGACACCGACGCGGCCGAGCTGGTCGACGAGCCCCGGGCCGCGCCGCTGCTGCGTGGGCACCGGGGTGCCGCGCCGGTCGACCGGGCGGCCCTGGCCGACCTGTTGCTGCGGGTGGGGCAGCTCGCCGACGAGCAGCCCCGCGTGCGGTCGCTGACCCTCAATCCGGTGCTCGCCCGCCCGGACGGCATCGCGGTCCTGCACGCCCAGGTCCGGGTGGGCGGCGTGGCCGCCCGCCCGGACACCGGCCCCCGCCGCCTCTGACGGTGCCTGGTCAGGGCCGGCTGGAGATCTGTTGGACGCCCCAGGTGTTGCCGTCCGGGTCGGCGAAGAAGACGAAACCGACGTTGTCCAGTGGGTCCGGCACCGGTCGCGGGTTCTGTCCCACCACCTGGATCTCGCTGACCTCCACACCCCGCTCGACCAGCTCGGCGTGGGCCCGCTTCAGGTCGGGCACCACCAGTTGCAGGCCCCGGAGCGAGCCCGGCGGCATGTCCGGGACGACCCCCTTGCCGATCACGATCGAGCAACCCGAGCCGGGTGGGGTCAGCTGCACGATCCGTGCGTCGTCATTGATCACGGTGTCGTGGTCAACGGTGAAGCCGAGCTGGTCGGCGTAGAACTTCTTCGCCCGGTCCAGATCGGAGACCGGCACGATCACCACTTCCAGCGTCCAGTTCATGGTTGCACCCCTCGTGTCGTCGTTGTGGAACGCAACAGGTCGGCGAGCCGCCTGAAGCTCTGCCCGACCCCCCGCGCCATCGGGTAGCGCAGCACGGTGTCCCGCCCCTGCGCGGTGGCGTAGAGCAGCGTGGTGGTGACTGTCGTTCGTCCGGCCACCTCGGTGAACTCGTGGCTGACAAGCGTCTCGCCCGGGTAGGACTGGTCGTCGAAGAGCTCGGTGCTGACCAGTCGGTGCGGCGGCTCGACCTGTCGATAGACCCCAGCCTGGACCATCCGGGTGCCCTCCGGGCCCTGCGACACGAACCGCCACCGCCCGCCGACCCGCAGGTCGACGTCGCACTCCGCCAGCTTCCAGCCGTGTGCGCCGTACCACCGGACCAGCAGCTCGGGTCGGGTGAAGGCGGCGAACACCAGCCGCGCCGGCGCCTCGAACAGCCGACTCAGCACGATCTCCCGGTCGCCCGGGGTGTGCACGACGAGCGGATTGTCGACGTTTGTCACTCGCCCGTTCCGTCCGGTCCGGCGGGCCGACGCGCGGTGTCGGTGCGGTCGACGGACTGGAGTTCGTCGAGCAGAGCGTCGAGGCGTTGGTAGCTCTGCGCCCAGTAGTCGCGGTAGTCGGCGAGCCAGGCCGTCGCCTCGCGCAGTGGCCGGGCCTCCAGACGGCACGGTCGGCGCTGGGCGTCCCGCCCCCGGCTGACGAGGCCAGCGCGTTCCAGCACCCGGAGGTGCTTGGAGATGGCCGGCTGGCTCATCTCGAAGGGTGCTGCCAGCTCCGTCACGGTCGCCTCCCCGGCCGCGAGCCGGGCGAGGATGGCCCGGCGGGTCGGGTCGGCCAGCGCCGCGAATGTCGCGTCCAACAGCTCCGTGCTCGGCACTCATAACCTCCTGGTTTTATAACCAGTTGGTTTGTATCGCGGATGGGCGCCTTCGTCAAGTACCACCGCAGCACGGAAGGCCCCGGCGAACCGCCAGGGCCTTCCGTGGGAACCGGTGGTGTCAGCAGGCGTACGCCTCCAGGCGCTGCGCCCGCTCCGGGGCACGCAGCTTCAGCAGCGTCACCTTCTCGATCTGCCGGATCCGCTCCCGGGACAGGCCGAACTCCCGGCCGACCTCGTCGAGCGTGCGCTGCCGGCCATCGTCCAGGCCGAACCGCAACCGGATGACCGCCTGCTCCCGCTGGGACAGGGTGGCCAGCACGATGCTGACCTCGTTGCGCAGCTCGCCCTGGGCGGCGGCGTCGCCCGGCTCGGTGCGCGGGTCCACCGAGGCCACGAAGTCGCCGAGCGCGCTCTCCCCGTCGTCGCCGACGGCCTGGTCCAGGCTGACCGGCTCCCGGTCGTAGGAGATCAGCTCGATGACCTGGATCTCGGGCACCTCCAGGGCGCGGGCCACCTCGGCGACCGTGGGCTCGCGGCCCAGTGTCACGGCCAGCTCGCGGCGGGCGCGGACCATCCGGTTGACCTGCTCGACCATGTGCACCGGGATGCGGATGGTGCGGGCCTGGTCGGCCATCGCGCGGGTGATCGCCTGCCGGATCCACCAGGTGGCGTACGTGGAGAACTTGTAGCCCTTGGCGTAGTCGAACTTCTCCACCGCCCGGATCAGGCCGAGGTTGCCCTCCTGGATCAGGTCGAGAAACGCCATCCCGCGGCCGGTGTAGCGCTTGGCGATGCTGACCACCAGCCGCAGGTTCGCCTCCAACAGATGGTCCTTGGCCGCCCGGCCCTCCGCGACGACGAGTTGCAGGTCGGCCCGCAGCTCCTCGGAGACCGGGGTGCAGGTGGCCAGCTTCTCGTCCGCGAACAGGCCGGCCTCGATCCGCCGGGCCAGGTCGACCTCCTGCGCGGCGGTCAGCAGCTTGGTCCGGCCGATCCCGTTGAGATACGCCCGGACCAGGTCGGTCGAGATGCCACGCTCGTCGGTGGCGTCCAGGTCGGTGAGGACCTCGGAGGTCCCGTCGGTGTCGGTCGTGGTGGCCGGGCGGGTTCGGTGTTCCGTCATCTGCAGGACCATCTCTGTCTCTCCCCGTTTTCCACGTCTATGCCGTGTCTCCGGCCCAGTGGTGCCGGTGTGAGACACAGCTTGGCGGGCAGGGCGTAAAACGGGAGTGAGGCGATCGTGCACCCGACAGGAATTGCGTCAGATCGTTGTGTGGAGTGTCGGCCCGGTCCGTGGTTGCCCGCCCCGGCTACGTTGCGGACGGTCGGCACCTCGGTCGGCACGGACACAGTTGGAGGACGGCGTGGTCTTCAAGCGGCTCATGAAGGCGATGGGGGTCGGCGGCCCGTCGGTGGAGACGGTGCTGGCCAACCCGAACTGCCGCCCGGGCGGGCAGTTGGAGGGCCGGATCCAGGTGGTCGGCGGTGACCACCAGGTCGACATCGACCACGTCGCCCTCGGCCTGGTCACCCGGGTCGAGGTCGAGAGCGGCGACAACGACTACGACACCACGCAGGAGTTCCACCGTCAGCAGGTCACCGGCGCGTTCCGGCTGGAGCCGGGGCAGCGCCACGACATCCCGTTCCGGTTCGGCGTGCCGTGGGAGACACCGGTCACCGAGCTGTACGGGCAACACCTGCACGGAATGACGATGGGGCTGCGTACCGAGTTGGAGGTTGCCCGCGCGGTCGACAAGGGCGACCTGGACGCGGTGTCGGTGCACCCGCTGCCCGCTCAGGAGCGACTACTGGACGCGCTGCTGCGGCTGGGTTTCCGGTTCGCGCGTGCCGATGTGGAGCGTGGACACATCTACGGCGTACGGCAGACGTTGCCGTTCTATCAGGAGATCGAGTTCGGCCCGGCGCCGCAGTACGCCCGCTCGATCAACCAGTTGGAGGTCACCTTCATCGCCGACGCCCAGCAGATGCAGGTCGTGCTGGAGGTCGACAAGCGCGGTGGGGTCTTCACCGAGGGACGAGACGCCTTCGGCCGGTTCACCGTCGACCACGCCACCGCCGACCGCACCGACTGGACCACCGAACTCGACAACTGGCTCCGCCAGTCCCTGTCCCGCCGAGGCCTCTTCTCCTAACCCACCGTGGTGATCAAGAGGTTTGCGTCATTTCGAGCCCGGATCCTGACGCGAACCTCTTGATCACCGCTGCTGGTCAGAGGTCTAGGAGGAGGGTTCGGGGGCCGATGTTTGTGCTTTCCACGAGCATGTGGGTGCGGAAGCGGCCGGTTTCCACCTTTGCGCCTCGCTGGCGCAGGGCGTCGACCACCGCGTTCACCAGTGGTTCGGCCACCTCGGCGGGGGCGGCTGCCGTCCAGGTGGGACGGCGGCCCTTGCGCGCGTCGCCGTAGAGGGTGAACTGGCTGACCACCAGGATCGGCGCGCCGGTGTCGGCGGCGGACCGTTCGTCGTCCAGGATGCGCAACTCGTGCACCTTGCGGGCCATCGTCTGAGCGGTCTCCGCGGTGTCGGTGTGGGTCACTCCGAGCAGCACCAGCAGTCCGTTCTCGATCGCGCCGACCACCTCGCCGTCCACGGTCACGCTGGCCCGCCCGACGGTCTGCACCACCGCACGCATCAGGCGGTCACCGGCTCGATGAAGCCGCGCTCCACCAGGTGCGCCACGATCGGGCCGGCGGCCTCGGCCATCTCGTCGGGTTCGACGTCGTGCGCGGCGGCGAGCAGGGCGAGCTGGTCACGCAGCGGCAGCCGCCCGTCGGCGCCACCGACCAGCGCCAGCACCAGCGGGTCGATCTCCTCGGTCCAGCGCAGGCCGTGCGGCATCGCCAGGACCTGCCGGTCCACCGCCCAGCCCTCGTCACCCATGGTGGCCTCCTGTCGCAGTTGGAGGCCCTCGGCGGCCCGGTAGCGCTCGGCGAGCAACGCCTCGGTGTCGCGTACCCGGAGAAAGTCCTGGCGGTCGAACCAGGCGGCGATCTGGTCGCCCAGCGGTGGCTGTACCCGCTGGCGCAGATCCTCCACGCGGACCACCGGGTCGGTGTGTCCACCTCGGCGCAGTGACACGATGCCGAAGCCGATTCCCTCCACCTTGTGCGCGTCGAACCAGTCCAGCCACGCGGCCATCCGCTGCGGGTCGGCGGTTTCGCCGACGTCGGTGAGCCACAGGTCGACGTACGCCATCGGGTCGGCCACCTCGCGCTGGATCACCCAGGCGTCCAGGCCGGTACCGGCGAACCAGCCGGCGACCCGCTCGTCCCACTCCTCGCCGGCGACGTGCACCCAGTTCGCCAGGTACTGCATGGTGCCGCCCTCGGTGAGCAGCTCCGGGGCGGCGGCGGCCAGTTCGGCGCCGATCGCGTCACCGACCCGGCCGGAGTCGCGGTACACGTGCGTGGTGGTGCCGGGGCCGACCACGAACGGCGGGTTGCTGACCACCAGGTCGAACCGCCGACCGGCCACCGGGGCGACCAGGTCACCGCGGAGCAGCTCCCAGTCCTGCCCGTTGAGGGCGGCGGTGGTCGCGGCGAAACGCAGCGCCCGATCGGACAGGTCGGTGGCGGTCACCGACCTGGCGTGGGTGCCCAGGTGCAGGGCCTGGATGCCGGAGCCGGTGCCCAGGTCCAGTGCGGTGTCGACCGGCCGGCGCATGGTCGCGCCGATCAGGGTGTGGGTGGCCCCGCCGACGCCGAGGACGTGTTCGGCGTGCAACGGGCGACCCGGGCGGGCGCTGGCCGGCACGTCGGCGAGCACCCACCAGTCCTCGCCGTACGGCTCCAGGTCGATGCCGGCACGCAGGCCGTCGCCGTGCCGCTCGACCAACCCGCCGGCCAGCGCTTCCGGCAGGCCCAGCGGTGCCAGCGCGGCGGCCACCGCGGCCTCCGACTCGGTCTGGGCGCAGATGAACAGCCGGATCAGGGTGCCGAGCGGGTCGCCGTCCTCGGTGGCGCGCAGCGCGGCCCGGTAGTCGTTGCGGGCGACCGCGGCGGTCGCCTGCGCGCCCAACCGCTCGGCGATGCCCTGGCTGGTGAACCCGGTTCCGGTCAGCGCGGCCCGCAGCGCGTCGACACCGGCGGGGGAGAGCAGCATGTCGTGTTCGTCCACCCCGACATCCTGCCTGCCGTCGCGGAGGAAGCCAGCATCACCCGCGAGATTCGACCCCGACGCCCGGCAGCCTCGGCTCCGCACCGGCCGGGGCCGAGGGCTCGCCGGGCACCGCCACGACCAGGGCCGGCGGTACGACTGTCGCCACCCCCCGACGCGCGGCCAACCGGTCGACGACCAGGGCGTACGCCGACAGGGCCAACACGTCGACGACGATGACCTGCCACGGGGCGTCGGCCATCGTCTCGTCGGCGCTGAGCCCGCCGAACGCCGCCGCCAGGGTGAAGGCGAACAGATTGTTCACCACGTGCAGCGCGATCGCGGCCTCGAGCCCGCCGGTTCGCACCGTCAGCCAGCCGAACAACACGCCCATGAAGGCCAGGTCCAGGAAACCCCAGCCGCTGCCCCAGCCGTGCGCGGCGGCGAAGAGCACCGCCTGGAGGGCGATCCCGGGCCAGGGCGTGCGCAGGTACGCGCCGACGGCCTGCAACAGCCAGCCGCGGAAGGCGTACTCCTCCGCGGCGGCCTGGAACGGCACCAGCAGGAGGATCATCAGCAGCCCGGCGGCGAATTCCGGCCAACCCACCCACGTGTCCGGGGCGGGTATCGCGCTCTCGCCGGTCAGATCGAGCAGGAGTCCCGCGCCGACCAGCATGACGATGATCAGCGGTGTGGCGATCAGCAGGCAGCGGCCGAGCCAGCCCCACCGCAGCCGGCCGAGCACCGAGGAGAGCGTGCCGGCGGGTCGGCGCTGCACGAGCCAGGCGGCGCCGAGCAGCAGTGGGAGCAGCAGTGCCAGCGAGGCGATCAGCAGCGCGGTGTCCGGAATCGGGCCGAAGGTCGGCAGCCCGTCGGCGCCGTACGGGCGGTCGGTGAGTTCGGCCACGACGGCGGCGACGCCGAAGAGCAGGCAGACGATCACCAGCGCCGCGGCGACCAGCGCGAGGGTGCCGACGACGGGTTGCCACCAGCGGTGCCGGTCGGTGCGGCCGAGCCGGTGGTACGGGGATCCGGGCGGGGCGGTCCGAAGCATGTCGTCGAGCGTGGCAGACGGACGCCATCTGTCGTGCGCCCATCTGTCGTGCACGGTCGGAGCGTCGGTGTCCGCCCGGCCGGGTGGGCCGGGCAGGATGGTCGGCATGACGCTCGTGCTGCCCATCGACCCGGAGGCCAACCGTCTGCTGGAGCGCAGCCCGCTGGCCCTGCTCCTCGGCATGGTCCTGGACCAACAGATTCCGATGGAGAAGGCATTCTCCTCGCCGTACGTGCTGAGGCAGCGGCTCGGCCACGACCTGGACGCGGCGGAGCTGGCCGGGTACGACGCGGAGGCCCTGGTCGCGATCTTCGCCCAGCCGCCGGCGCTGCACCGGTTCCCGAAGGCGATGGCGGCCCGGGTGCAGGAGGTCTGCCAGGTGCTGGTGGAGCGCTACGACGGTGACGCGGCCCTGCTGTGGGCCGAGGTCGCCGACGGGCCGGAGCTGCTGCGGCGGGTCTCCGCGCTGCCCGGCTTCGGCAGGCAGAAGGCGCAGATCTTCGTTGCCCTGCTCGGCAAGCGCTTCGGGGTGACCCCGCAGGACTGGCGGAAGGCGGCCGGAGACTACGGCGACCCCGGTGCGTACCGGTCGGTGGCCGACGTCACCGACGTCGACTCGCTGAGCCGGGTGCGGGAGTTCAAGCAGCAGATGAAGGCGGCGGCGAAGGCTGCGCGGGGCTGACGCTCAGGCGGCGGTGGGGTGTGCCAGGGAGGCCAGCGCCCGCCGGACGTCGGCCAGCGAGACGGTCGCGGAGTCGTCCAGGTCGGCGAGGCCGGCCTCGATCCACTGGCGCATCAGCGTGGTGACCCCGATGCCGCGGGCGTCGGCGGCGGCCCGCACCCGCTCGTAGGTCTCCAGCGGCAGCCGGACCGACCGGCTCACCATCGGCACGTCGGTGTCGGGGGCGGGGAGGTCGACCCCCGGGCCCTCGTCGATCAGCTCGGCGATCCGGTCGTCGCCGCTGTGGAACTGCTTGGTCGCGTCGTTTCGGTGCATCGTCACGGCCTCCTCATCGGCGAGATCTCCGCACGGCCTCGTCGTAGCGCTTGGACTCGACGTCGCTCAACTCGCGGGCGGAGAGGATGTCCCAGTCGTTGTCGGTGCCATCGGCCTCGGCGAGCAGCACCGCCAGTCGGCGGCCCCGACGGGCGGCGGCGTAGACCACCATGACGTCGTCGCCCAGGTGACGAATGACCCGTCGGGCGCTGTGCAGCGCCTCCCAGACTTCCCCGGGCGTGACGTCGTAGACCCTCAGGTTGGCCAACGCCTCGTCGGTGAAGCTGAACCTGCTGCCCACGTCGCGGAGCGTACCACGGGCGTAACACGCATGGGGATGAGCCGAATTTCGCTGATCACGGCCTCGCGGTGACAGGATGAGGCGTAATCCCCTCGAGGAGGTCCCAGGTGAAGCGTCAGGCCTACCAGCCGATTCTGATCACCGACGCCTCGCGCAGCCAGGGTGACCAGCTCACCAGCCGTCAGCGCCGCTATGTCCTGATGATGGGCATCCGGGTGGCCTGCATCATCGTCGGCGCGGTCCTGGTCGGTGCGAACGCCCCACTGCTCTGGCTCTGGCTGCCGTTGTGCGTCCTCGGCATGGTGCTCATCCCGTGGCTGGCCGTGCTGCTGGCCAATGACCGGCCGCCCAAGGAGGAACACCGGCTGGCCAACCGGTTCCACCGCCGGCACACGGACGACACCCCGCCGATGAGCCTCACCGCGGAGGAGCGCCACCACAAGGTCATCGACGTCGAACCCTGACCCGCGAACGGGCCAGGGTTCGACACTCACGGCTGTGGTCGTGCGCCGACCGTCGAGACGGCCAGCGCGCCCAGGTCGGTGGCGCGGGTCAGCGCCGCGGTCGGGGCGGCGCCGGCGAGCCAGGCGGTGAGCAGGCCGGCCGCGAAGGCGTCGCCCGCCCCCGTGACGTCCCGTACCGCCACCCGCCGGGCGGGCGCCACCCAGACCGCCGCGCTGCGGTCGACCCAGACCGCGCCGGCCGCGCCGCGCTTCACCACCACCCGCCAGGCCGTCGCCGACAGTGCCCGCCCCTGCGCCGCCGGGTCCAGGCCGCCGGCCAGCACCGTGGCCTCGTCCGCGTTGACCAGCAGCAGGTCGACGTCGCGTACCCAACTCAGGAACGCCGCCGCGCCCACCCGCCGCAGCGGCGCCGCGGAGGCCGCGTCGACGCTCGTGGTGAGCCCGCGCTCGCGGGCGGCGGCCAACGCCCGCAGCCCGGCGTCGCGCGACCCGGCGTCCAGGAGGGTGTACGCGGACAGGTGCAGATGCCCGGCGTCGGGCACCGCCGCGAGGGCCCGCTCGACGTGCGCGGCGCTCAGCCGCAGGTTCGCACCCCGCTGGTTGACCATGGTGCGCTCGTCGTCGGTCGCCAACACGATCACCGTGCCGGTCGGCGCGTCCTCGACCCGTTCGATCGCGCAGTCGACACCCGCCCGCTCCAGCTCGGCGACCCGGTCGCGCCCGGCGTCGTCGTTCCCGACGGCGGCGACGAGCGTGACGTCCACCCGCTGCGCGGCGACCCAGGCGGCGGTGTTGGCCGCCTGGCCCCCGCCGCCGATACTGATCTCGGCTCCGGTGTCCGAGCCGGCCGCGAGCGGCCCGGACAGCACCGCGACCACATCGGTGATCACGTCCCCGACGACGACCACCCGGGCCGGTCGGGTCATACCGCGGCGGCGGTGTCGCGGGCCGCCGCGGCGACCGCGATCCGCGCGGCCAGATCGGCGTTGCGCAGGATGATCCGGACGTTGACGGTGAGGCTCGCGCCCTCGGTGGCCGAGTGGAAGTGCGCCAGCAGGTACGGGGTGACGGCCTTTCCGGTGATCCCGTCCCGCTCCAGCAGGGCCAGACCGTCGGCGAGCGTCCGATCGTGCAGCTCCGGGTCGAGCTGTTCGTCGACCGGCAACGGGTTGGCGACGAGCAGCCCGCCGGTGTGCAACGCGTGCGCGTCTCGGGCGGCGAGTACGTCGGCGACCTGCTCGGGGGAGTCCACCGACCAGTCCAGGTCGAAGCCGGCGTCGGTGCGGTAGAAGCCGGGGAACCGGCGGGTGCGGTAACCGAGCACGGCGACCCCGAGGGTCTCCAGGCGCTCCAGCGTCGCGCCCACGTCGAGGATCGACTTGACGCCGGCGCAGACCACCACGATCGGGGTCTGGGCCAGGGTGACCAGGTCGGCCGACTCGTCGAAGGTGTGCGCGGCCTCCCGGTGCACCCCACCCAACCCGCCGGTGGCGAACACCCCGATGCCGGCCGCGGCGGCCACGGCGCTTGTCGCGGCAACCGTGGTGGCGCCGTCCACGCCGCTCGCCGCCGCCACCGCGAGGTCGCGGACGGAGAGTTTCGTCACTCCATCGACCGTCGCCAGTCGGGTCAGCTGTGCGTCGTCCAGGCCGACCACCAGCCTGCCGCCGATCATGCCGATCGTCGCGGGAACGGCCCCGGCGTTCCGGACCGCCCGCTCGATTTCCCTGGCCACCCGTAGGTTCTCCGGGCGGGGCAGCCCGTGCGAGACGATGGTGCTCTCCAGTGCGACGACGGGCCGGCCGTCGCGCAGGGCGTCGGCGACCTCGGTGCCGTAGCTGAGGTGAAAGTCAGTCACCCGGGCACCGTACGGGGTCGGGCTCCCGCCGGCCTCAGGTGGACCCGGCCGTGATGACCTGCCAAACTTGTCGGTTGGAGGTGCAGACGTGAGCACAGAGGTTCTCGAGCGTCCCGAGCTGAAGGACGCCGACACCGGTCCCGAGATGTTCCACTACGTCCGCAAGGAGAAGATCGCCGAGAGTGCCGTCATGGGCACCTTCGTCGTCGCGCTCTGCGGCGAGACCTTCCCGGTCACCAAGGCCGCCAAGCCGGGTTCGCCGGTCTGCCCGAAGTGCAAGGAGATCTACGACTCGTACCGCGAGTGAACCTCGGCCGGCGCTCCGGCCGGCGACGTAGCCTGCGGCGGTGACCACCTCCACCGCCCTGCTCCTCGCCGACCTGACCGGCGTCGCGGTGTTCGCCGCGTCCGGGGCGTCGGCCGCGGTGGCCAAACGGCTGGACCTGTTCGGCGTCGCGTTCGTCGGGTTCGTGGCCGCCCTCGGCGGTGGGATCTTCCGGGACCTGGTCATCGACGAGGCGCCGCCGCTGGCCTTCGCCGACTGGCGGTACGTGGCCACCGCCGCGATCACCGCGCTGGCCACCTTCTGGTTGCACCCACAACTGGCCCGACTGCGCACCACCGTGCTGGTGCTGGACGCGGCGGGTCTCGCGCTGTTCACCGTCACCGGCACGCTCAAGGCGCTCGACGCCCGGGTGCCGGCCGTCGGCGCCTGCCTCATCGGCATGCTCACCGCGATCGGCGGCGGGCTCGCCCGCGACCTGCTCACCGCCGAGATCCCGGTCGTCCTGCGCCGGGAGATCTACGCGCTGGCCGCGCTGGCCGGGTCGGTCACGGTGGTGCTGCTGTACGTCACCGGGCAGACCGCGCCCGCGTCGCTCACCGCCGCCGCCGCCCTGGTCTTCGGGCTGCGCCTGATCGCACTGCGTCGACGCTGGTCCGCGCCGGTGGCGACGCTGCGCCCACCGCGCACCGGTGGGGCGGATCCGCGTACCGACCGGGAGTGGTGAACGGCCCGGCCGCTGTTCGGGTGAGTGCGGGATTGTGACCAGCGTGGCGTCGCCTGGGCCGTGGGGCCCGTGCTGGTTATGCTGAGTCGGCCTTCGCGGCAGCTACTGCGCGGAGGCGTTTTCATGGGCGGCGGGACTCGTGGCCCTCGCCCCGGATCCGCGTTCGTGCGGTCGGAGAGGAGCTTCGCGTGGCAGCCCGGACGCCGGTGCTCGAGACGTTCCCAGCACTACGCTCCTGGCAGCGTAAGGCCCTGGTGGAATACCTGCGTCGGCGTACCGACGACTTCACCGCGGTCGCCACGCCAGGTGCCGGCAAGACCACCTTCGCCCTGCGGATCGCGGCCGAACTGCTCGCCGACGGCACCATCGAGGCGGTCACCGTGGTCGCCCCGACCGAGCACCTGAAGAACCAGTGGTCCGACGCCGCGGCCCGGGTGGGCATCCAACTCGACGCCGCCTTCCGCAACGCCGACCTGCACTCCGCGGCCGACTTCCACGGCGCGGTGGTCACCTACGCCCAGGTCGGAATGGCCCCGCAGGTGCACCGCCGGCGCACCATGACCCGGCGCACCCTGGTCATCCTCGACGAGATCCACCACGCGGGGGACTCCCGGTCCTGGGGCGACGGCGTGAAGAACGCCTTCGAACCCGCCGTACGCCGGCTGATGCTGACCGGGACGCCGTTCCGCTCCGACGACAACCCGATCCCGTTCGTCAGCTACGAGCGGGGCGGGGACGGGCTCATGCGCTCCCGCGCCGACTCCGTGTACGGCTACTCCGACGCGCTGCGCGACGGCGTGGTCCGGCCGGTGCTCTTCCTGGCGTACTCCGGGGAGACCCGGTGGCGGACCAACGCGGGGGAGGAGTTGGCCGCCCGCCTCGGTGAGCCCATGACGCAGGATCTGGTGGCGCAGGCCTGGCGTACCGCCCTGGACCCGGCCGGGGACTGGATGCCGCAGGTGCTGCGGGCCGCCGACGCCCGACTCACCGTGCTCCGTAACGCGGGGATGGCCGACGCCGGTGGTCTGATCATCGCCACCGACCAGCAGACCGCCCGCTCGTACGCCAAGTTGATCGAGCAGGTGACCGGCGAGAAGGCCGCCGTGGTGCTCTCCGACGACCAGGGCGCATCCGCCCGGATCGCGACGTTCGCGGCGTCCGACCAGCGCTGGCTGGTCGCGGTGCGGATGGTGTCCGAGGGGGTGGACATCCCCCGACTCGCGGTCGGGGTCTACGCCACCAGCGCCAGCACGCCGCTCTACTTCGCCCAGGCGATCGGCCGGTTCGTCCGGGCCCGCCGCCCCGGGGAGACCGCGTCGGTGTTCCTGCCCAGCGTGCCGCACCTGCTCGGCCTGGCCAGCGAGATGGAGACCGAGCGGGACCACGTGCTCGGCAAACCCAAGGAATCCGACGGTTTCGACGACGACCTGCTGGAACGCGCGCAGCGCGACGACCAGGCCAGCGGCGAGCTGGAGAAGCGGTTCGCCGCGCTGTCGGCCACCGCCGAGCTGGACCAGGTGATCTTCGACGGGGCGTCGTTCGGCACCGCGGCACAGGCCGGCACCCCCGAGGAGGAGGAATACCTCGGCCTGCCCGGCCTGCTCACCGCCGACCAGGTGTCCCTGCTGCTGACCAAGCGGCAGGCCGCCCAACTCGCCGCCCAACGCCGCCGTACCGCCGACGCGGCCTCTCAGCCGGCCGCTGCGCCCACCGTGGCACCACCGGCACCTCTGAGTGCCGCCCAGCGTCGCGTGGCGCTCCGGCGCCAACTGAACGCTCTGGTGGCCGCCCGACACCACCGCACCGGCCAGCCGCACGGCAAGATCCATGCCGAGTTGCGTCGGCTGTGCGGCGGGCCGCCGAGCGCGCAGGCCACCATCGAGCAGCTGGAGGAACGCATCGCCACCGTCCAGACCCTCTAGACCCGCCGAGCAACGGCCCCCACGTACAGATCCACCCGCCCGGCCCCACCACACCAGCCGGGTGGCGCCCTGGCGACGTGGCGGCCTGGCGACGTGGCGGCCTGGCGACGTGGCGGCCTGGCGCCCTGGCGGCCTGGCGGCCTGGCGGCCTGGCGGAGTGGCGGCGTGGCGGAGTGGCGGCGTGGCGGCGTGGCGGCGTGGCGGCGTGATCCACTCGGCTTCCTTGAAAACGCGGTGTTCGAGCCGGGGGGAAAGCGCGACTTCCGTGAAACCGAGTGGATCACGGGGGTCTGGGGTGGTGTCGAGGCTTGCCTGCCCGGACGGCCGCACATGCCCTCCGCGGGCGCGCCCCGATCCTCAAGATCGCGCTAGATCCACGATGTAGTGGTGTCGGTGGGTTGGTGAGGCCACTACATCCTGGTTCGAGCGTGACCTTGGTCGGCCGGTGGCGCTTGGATCTCGCTCCCGGTGTCCCGAGGGCGGTGGTCGTCGTCAAGATCACTGCAGGATCAGGGATGTTGCTGTCTCGGTGGCGTCGGAGACAGCAACATCGGAGAAGTTGCCGGGGCGCGGCGTACGGGGTGCGGCGCACGGGGTGCGGCGCTCGGGGTGGGCGCACGGGGGTGCGGCGCAGGGTGCGGCACCGCGGGGTGCGGCACCGCGGGGTGCGGCACGCGGGGTGCGGGACGCGGGGTGCGGGACGACGCGGGGTGCGGGACGCGGGGTGCAGCGCACGGGGTGCAGCGCACGGGGTGCAGCGCACGGGGTGCGGCACGCGGGGTGCGGGGCACGGGGCACGGGGCACGGGGTGCGGCGCACGGGGCGCGGGTTGCGGGTTGCGGGGGCGCGTTCGGCGTGGGGCGGGCGTGGCGGTTCGGACAGAAAAAGCCGACCGGAGGTCCCCTCGGGGGACCTCCGGTCGGCTATGTCGGTTAGCGGATTTAGTTCGCCATCAGATCGGCGCCACGCCAGCTGAAATCGGGCTCCGTCGCGAACCGCTCGGTGATCTTCACGAGATCCTCCGCGTACTTGTTCGCATGGTGCCCGCAGAACACCAACTCGCTCCCACCCGTGAGGGTGATCCGGAGCTTCCCGGCAGCATTGCAGCGGTCGCACCGTTCATCGGCGGCTGGGGGAGCCGCCGTCACGGGCGGCGGCGTGAGGGTCGGGGTCATCGCCTTCCTCCTCTGGTCGTCACCGATGAACAATCTCTTCGGTCGTTGCTCACCTATGGTGCAACACCCTTGCTAGGCACTGCCTTCCCTGTGTGCCCGCGGGGGACCGAGGTCACACCTGGCAGGGACAGTGTGCCGTGCACCCAGGGTGCCACGTCAACGATCACATTCGTGCATCCGGACGATCACCATCTCGTGTTGCACACCAGGTGGTCAAAACGACACGTTCGGTTGACGAAACCGGCTCAGTCCAGGTAATCCCGGAGGACCTGCGACCGGGACGGGTGACGCAGCTTGGACATCGTCTTGGACTCGATCTGCCGGATCCGCTCCCGGGTCACCCCGTAGACCTGGCCGATCTCGTCAAGCGTCCGGGGCTGGCCGTCGGTCAGGCCGAAGCGGAGGCGTACCACACCCGCCTCACGCTCGGAGAGCGTCTGCAGCACCTGCTGGAGCTGGTCCTGCAGGAGCGAGAACGAGACCGCGTCGACCGCGACCACGGCCTCGGAATCCTCGATGAAGTCACCGAGCTGGCTGTCGCCCTCGTCACCGATGGTCTGGTCCAGGGAGATGGGCTCCCGAGCGTACTGCTGGATCTCCAGCACCTTCTCGGGTGTGATGTCCATCTCCTTGGCCAGCTCCTCCGGAGTGGGCTCGCGACCCAGATCCTGGAGCAGCTCGCGCTGTATGCGGCCGAGCTTGTTGATGACCTCGACCATGTGCACCGGGATGCGGATGGTGCGGGCCTGGTCGGCCATCGCGCGGGTGATCGCCTGCCGGATCCACCAGGTGGCGTACGTGGAGAACTTGTAGCCCTTGGTGTAGTCGAACTTCTCCACCGCGCGGATCAGGCCGAGGTTGCCCTCCTGGATCAGGTCGAGGAAGGCCATGCCGCGACCCGTGTACCTCTTGGCCAGCGACACCACCAGTCGGAGGTTCGCCTCCAGGAGGTGGTTCTTGGCGCGCTCGCCGTCACGGGAGATCCAGCCCAGGTCACGGACCATGTCCCGGACGAGCTTCTCTTCGCCCTCGTCGGCGGCGCGCAGCCGCTCGGCGGCGTAGAGCCCGGCCTCGATCCGCTTGGCCAGCTCCACCTCCTGCTCGGCGTTGAGCAGCGGAACCTTGCCGATCTGCTTCAGGTACGCGCGGACCGAGTCGGCCGAGGCGGTCAGCTCGGCGTCCCGCCGGGCCTGCTTGAGCGCCTCGGACTCCTCGTCGTCCCACTCGAAGTCGTTGTCGGTCGCCGAGGCGGCGGCGTCGGTCTCGGCGGCCTGGGCCAGCTCGGCCGGCTCCTCGACCACCACGTCCTCGATCGCGGCGGCCAGTTCCTCCGGGTCGATCTCGCCGTCGGCGCCCTCGCCCTTTGCCTTGCCGGCGGCCTTCGTCGGTTTGGCACCGGCGGCCGCGGCCACCGTCGCCTTGGTGGCTCGGGTCGACTTGGTCGCCTTCGCCGGAGCCGCCGCGGCGGAGGCGCCGGTGGCCTTGCTCGCGGTCGCCTTGCGTGGGGCCGGCGTCGCCGGCGCGTCGTCGCCGGCTGGCGCCTGCTTCGGGGCCGGCGCGGCGGCCTTCTTGGTGGTCTTGGCGGTGGTGGCCCGGGACGCCGGCGTGGTCGACCGGGCCGCGGCGACCCGGCGGCGGGTGCTCGCCGAGCCGTCCACCACTACGGTCACTCCCGCCTCGGAGAGCGCCCGCAGGATCTTCTTGGCCTGGGCCGGAGTCACCTCGGCGGACTCGACGGTGCGCGCGAGCTGGGCCGACGTCAGCTGACCACCGGCGCTCTGCGCGTGGGCGATCAGGGTGTCGGTGAGCGAGCGAACGTCGGCGCCGGTCTGGCGGGGTTCTGTCACGAATGACCTTCCGGAGGCGAAGAGCGGGCACGGCCGGGTCGTCCGGCACAGCATGGGGCAACCGGGCCGGGCGATGTGGTTGAGGGACCCTCGCGTCCCGGGCCGGCCGGTGGTCGGCGGTCCGTGGCGCGTGGGCAGGGGTGAATTGTAACGCCGTCTGCGGCGATCATCCTGCGCCGCACTGCGTAACGACGGTGGGACCGCTGATTCGACGCTGATCTGGACTTTGTAAGGATGATACCCGCGCGTGGCCCGGAACACCCCGGTCGTGCGGGAAGGGGACGTTGGGATGCACGGTTCGGCACCGTCACCTCGGGATCTTTTGGCGATCGCGCTCGACGTGGCGCGGGACGCGGCGGCCACCGCGTACCGGATGCGCGCCGAGGGAGTTTCCGTGGCCGCGACCAAGAGTACGGTCACCGACGTGGTCACCGCCGCCGATCGGGCGGTCGAACGGCGGGTGCTCGACGCGCTGAAGCGGGCGCGGCCGGACGACGCGGTGCTCGGCGAGGAGTACGGCAGCGGGGACACCGGGCCGGTCGCGCCGGGCGGGGTGCGGTGGATCGTCGACCCGATCGACGGCACCGTGAACTACCTCTACGGGCTGCCGTACAGCGCGGTGTCGCTGGCCGCCGAGGTGGACGGGGTGGTGGTCGCCGGCGTGGTGCGCAACGTGAGCACCGGCGAGGAGTGGACGGCCACGGCCGGGGGCGGCGCCTGGCGGGACGGCGTCCGGCTGCGCTGCTCCGCCGAGGTGGACCTGGGTCAGGCGCTGGTCGGTACCGGGTTCGGCTACGACGCCCGTCGTCGTGCGCACCAGGCCCAGGTGGTGGCGGGGTTGATCGCGCACGTCCGGGACATCCGCCGGCTGGGCGCCGCCGCGCTGGACCTCTGCCTGGTCGCGGAGGGCCGGCTCGACGCGTACTTCGAGAAGGGCCTCGCGGCCTGGGACCTGGCCGCGGGTGGGCTGGTGGCCGCCGAGGCGGGTGTGCGGGTCGCCGGCCTGGCCGGTCGGCCGCCGGGGCCGGACCTGGTGGTCGCGGCCCCGCCGGCGCTCTTCCCGTCGCTGCACGACCGGCTCGCCGAGCTGGACGCCGCCGGCGGACCGTGACCTGTCGATCCGACGGCGCGCGGTGTGGCTACGCCGTCACTTGGCGGCCGGGGACGGGCAGGAGCCCGCGGGCGCCTTCGGTGGCCCCGAGTCGCCGAGGGACTGGTTGACCTCGGTCGTGGTGGCGAGCTGCTGGAAGTTGTTGCCCAGCACCACGTCCACGGTGTCGTCGGTGCGCTTCTCTTGGTAGTCCCGCTTGGCCTCGTTGAGGAAGTACGCCTCGAGCAGGTGCGCGGAACCGACGCCGTTCGGGCCGTACCGCAGCACCGCGACGTTGTCGACCTGCTTCTTCTCGTCCCCGGTCTTGGTGACCTGGAACTGGCGGTTGCGGAACTCGTCGCTGACGGTGTGGGCGAGGCCGGGCCGGTCGGTGGCGTTGAACACGTTGATCTTGACGTCCTTGCGCTCGCGCAGGGTCAGATCCGCCAGCGGCCAGCCATCCGGGCATCCCGCCGCGGTGCCCGCGTCGCCCTGGCTGTCGCGGACCACGGCCACGACGACGAAGACCAGGGCGATGATCGCCAGCAGGCCGACGACGACGAGTGCCCGCACGCGCGCAAAACTCATCAGAGCCTCCCCGGACTCCAGTGGGTGGTGACGGCCAGGAGCGATCGCTCGGGCCGCCGGCCGTCGAATACGCCGCTGAGGTTAACGGTTGTCCGGCCGTCGCGTGGAAACAGCCCGACATGCCGGCGCGCCGACCGCAGACCGGGTACTAATACCCCTATCTTCGTGTCGCCTGAATCACATTGGGAACAACTTGGCGCGCAGGGGCGTACATCTCAGCCGCAAGGGCGGTATACATGCCTCGCCCAAGGGGGGGTAAGGTTCCGCGCTCGCAGGGGAGTCGCCCCAGCGAGCTCGACCCGTTCGGTCCTCGGGTCGGGTGCCCGACACAAGTGGTGGCCGGCCAGCGGAACCGAAACAGCGTCGTCCGGCGTTACAACCGGAAGCGACAACATCGATATGGGAGAGTGAAACCGATGGCCACCGACTACGACGCCCCGCGTCGCGACGAGGTCGACCTCGGCGAGGACAGCCTGGAAGAGCTCAAAGCACGGCGCGTCGACTCACAGTCGGGCGCGGTGGACGTCGACGAGGCCGAGGTGGCCGAGAGCTTCGAGCTGCCCGGTGCCGATCTGGCCGACGAGGAGCTCACGGTCAAGGTGCTTCCGATGCAGCAGGACGAGTTCCGGTGCGCCCGCTGCTTCCTGGTCCACCACCGTAGCCAGCTGGCGGTCGAGCGTAACGGCGAGCTGATCTGCCGCGAGTGCGTCTGACAACCACGACACCAGCGGCGGCCTCCGGAACGGGGCCGCCGCTGCCGGTGTAGGCATGCGGCCGAGGTGGGTACCTGCTTGACTCGTAGCGGGTAGCCACAGCACCGGGAGGTCCGATGAGCGATCGAGGCGGCAGCACCGACGGCGGCACTGACCACCCCAGCGCCACCGACGGCGGCACCGGCAACCTCGGCGCCACCGACGGTGGCTCGGACGACCTCGGCGCGACCGTCGCGGCGTTGACCGCGGACGACATCGAGCCGGCCCGTCGCCGTCAACTGCTGACCCGGATGGTCGGGCAGGCCCGTGCCCGGGGCGTCTCCGACCTGTTCAAGCCACGTGCCGCGATGCGCTGGATGGTCGACGCGGTCGCGGACGTCGCCCCGCACATACCGGTGCGAAACCTGGACACCCTGCGCCAGCACTTTCCCGGCCTGGACGACGCCGCCCTGGCCGACCGGCTCATCCGCAACGCGTCGCGGACCACCGCCGCGATCGGCGCGGCCGGTGGGGGAGTCGCCGCCGTCGAGTGGACGATCGCCCCGACCCTGCTCTCCGCGCCGGTGCTGCTCGCCGCCGAGACCGTCGCCGTGGTGGCGGTGGAGCTGAAGCTGGTCGGTGAGCTGCACGAGGTCCACGGTGTCGCGCTACCGGACGGTGGCAGCCAACGGGCCGTCGCCCTGGTGCACTCCTGGGCCACCCAGCGCGGGGTCAACCCGATGGTCCCCGGCGTGGGAGTGGGCGCGGTGCTCGGCACCGCCGCCCGCAAGGAGCTGCGGGACATGCTGCTGCGGCGCTTCGGTCGTAACCTCACCACACTCGGGCCGTTCCTGACCGGCGCCGCGGTGGCCAGCTTCCTCAACCGGCGGGCCACCCAGCAGATGGCCGAGCAGCTTCAGGTGGACCTTCGCCGGCGGGGCATCGCCCGGCCCGCGCCACCGCAGGCCCTGCCGGGTCCGCCGACCGGCACCTGAGCGGCCGTGGCGCCGGATCAGCCGGGCTCCTCCGCCGTCGGACCGGTCACCGCGAGCGCGTCCCGTGCGGCCAGCACCGCCTCGGCCAGCTCGACCGGGTGCCGCGTGCTCACCACCCAGAACGGGGTCGGGTCGGCCGGGTCGTCGAGCACCACCTGCACGGCCCCGCCGATCCACGGTCGCTGTACGACGAAGGCGAGCGGGTCCGCGCCGACGCCCAGCACCTCACGGCGACCGGCGGCGTCCAGCGGGACCACGTCGGCCACGAAACGCACCGGCAGGCGGGCGTCGTCCACCCGCAGCTCCGAGTCGGCGACCCGCACCCGGATCCGGCCCAGCCACCACAACCCGGCGGCGGTGAGCGGCAGCAGCACGGCGAACGGCAGCCAGGCGCGGACGCCGTCGGCGCCCATCCAGATCTCGACGGCCAACAACGCGGCTGCCACCAGCCCGGCCAGCCACAGCCACCAGGGCAGATCCAGCCGTTCGTCGTACGCCGTGCGGGCGTCGACCGGCGGCTGGTCGGCGGACGGAGAGGGCGACATGCTCACTCCTGCGAGGGTACGGCGCACGGCGGCTCGGTGAACCGGCAGGATGGCAGGGTCAGCCCGCGAACCGGAGGAGAAGAGGGGACCCGTGACCGACGTCGTACCCGTGCCCGTGCAGCTGCTCGACTCCGAGCTGCCGTTGCCCACGTACGCCCATCCCGGCGACGCCGGGGCCGACCTGGTGGCGGCCGCGGACGTGGAGCTGCCGCCCGGCGGCCGTGCTCTGGTGCCCACCGGCGTCGCCATCGCGCTGCCGGAGGGGTACGTGGGTCTGGTCCATCCCCGGTCCGGCCTGGCGGCCAGGCTCGGCGTGACGGTGCTCAACGCGCCCGGTACGGTCGACGCCGGCTACCGGGGTGAGATCCTGGTCAACCTGATCAACCATGATCGGGATCTGCCGGCGAAGATCTCCCGTGGCGACCGGATCGCGCAGCTCGTGGTCCAACAGGTCGCGCGGGCGAGGTTCGAGCCGGTGGTCGAGCTGCCCGCGTCCCGGCGCGGGACCGGCGGGCACGGGTCCACCGGTGGTCACGCCGGGCTGGTGCCGTCTCCGGCGGGCCAGGACCGGGTCGAGCCGCGGCCAGACGAGCCGGGCCGCGGGCAGACGGAAGAGGTGGCAGGGTGAGTGTGAACAGCGGAGGGCGAGCGCAGTGATCTTCTCCCGAAAGCGGGCCGATGCCGAACGGCACACCCGTGACGATCAGGCCGTCGAGGTCCCGGACCAGGGCGATGCGGCGCCGACGTTGGAGCGCGGCCCGTACGACATCTCCGAGAGCTACGCCGACGTGCAGCGGCTCGACCTGGGCAGCCTGCACATCCCGGCGATCGCCGAGGTCGAGGTGCGGGTGCAGGCCGACCCGCAGGGCGTGATCCAGCAGGTCGTGCTGGTGCATGGCGACAACGCGCTCCAGCTGGGTGTCTTCGCCGCCCCCCGGTCCGAGGGGATCTGGGACGAGGTGCGCGAGGAGATCCGCCAGTCGCTGCTCCGCGACGGGGCGAGTGCGCAGGAGGTCGACGGCGAGTACGGCCCGGAGCTGCACGCCCAGGTGCCCACCCCGGACGGCCCGACGAATCTGCGGTTCGTCGGCGTCGACGGGCCGCGCTGGATGGTCCGCGGCGTGTTCCAGGGGCCGGTGGCCATCGACCCGGCCGCGGCCGGGCCGCTCGTCGAGTGCCTGGACGGCCTGGTGGTCGACCGCGGCCAGGAGGCCAAGCCGGTCCGCGAGCCACTGCCGCTGCGGCTGCCCCGGGAGATCTCCGACCAGACCGACGCCGAGGCGGGCGCCGCCGCCGCCGAGCCGCGCCAGGTCTGACCCGCGTCCACCGGCCCGCCGGAACCAGCCCCGTCGGCGTACGCTGGCGGCACGGTTCCGGCGCCGCCGGGGCCGGCCGGGGACGGCGAGCGTGGAGAGGGTGACGCGGAGGTCATGACGACCGACGAGGGCCGGGTGTCGCTGCGGCGCATCCTGCAACGGTTCACCGCCAGCGAGGCCGAGATCGACGCGCAGGAGCTGCGTCGGGAGAGCGCCCAGTGCGGCGGGATCCCCGCCCAGCAGTGCTCGCGGGGCCAGCTGGTCTCGGTCGCTGGTCGGCTGCGCACGGTGGTCTACACGCCGCGCACCAACCTGCCCACCCTGGAAGCCGACCTGTACGACGGCACCGACGTGGTCACCCTGGTCTGGTTGGGTCGACGGCACATCGCCGGGATCGAGCCGGGCCGGCACCTGACCGCCCGGGGCCGGGTGGCGGTGCGCGACGACCGCAAGGTCATCTACAACCCCTATTACGAGCTGGACTCGCCGAAGTGACGGCGCTGCGGACGGAAGGCCGGCGATGACGACGGGACAGCACCGCGCGGCACAGCCGGAGACCGGCCCGCCGGAAGAGGAGCCACTGCCGACGATCGCCGAGCAGATGGCCGACCAGCTCGGCGGCTGGCGGGGGTTGGTGGAGTCCAGCATCCCGGTGGTCGTCTTCGTGTTCGCCAACATCATCGGTGAGCTGCGACCGGCGGTGATCGCCTCGGTCGCGATCGCGCTGCTGATCGCCGGGTTGCGGCTGGCCCAGCGCCGGCCGATCCGGCACGCCGTCAACGGCCTGTTCGGCGTCGGTATCGGCGCCGCCATCGCCTGGCGCACCGGCGACGAGCGCGACTTCTACCTCCCCGGCATCCTCTACGGCATCGGGTACGGCATCGCCCTGCTGGTCTCGGCGGTCATCCGGCAGCCGCTGGTGGGCTGGATCTGGTCGGTGCTGGTCGCCAAGGGCCGCTCGGAATGGCGCGACGATCCGAAACTGGTGCGGACCTTCACCCAGCTGACCGTGCTCTGGGGCGTGGTGTGGCTGGCCAAGGTGGGCGTGCAGGCCGGGCTCTACCTGGCCCACCAGGACACCGCCCTGGGCGTGGCCCGGCTGGCTCTGGGCTACCCGCCGTACGCGCTGCTGCTGCTGATCACGGTCTGGACGGTGCGCCGGGTCACCCGGGAGCCGCAGCCGACCCCGCTGCCCGGCGCCTGAGCGAGCGCCCGGCTACCCGGGTCGCCCGCTCGTCCGCTCAGCGCGAGCCGCGGGTCCGTTCGACGCTGTCCGGCCCGAGGATCACCGCGCGGACCTGGTCCTCCACCTCGGCGGTGCAGACGAAGACCAGCTCGTCGCCGGCCTCGATCGGGTCGTCCGGGCTGGGCACCAGGACCCGCTTGCCGCGCAGGATCGCCACCAGCGCGGAGTCGCGGGGCAGCGGCACGGCGTGGATCGGCTGACCGACGTAGGGCGCGGTCGGTGGCAGGGTGATCTCGACCAGGTTCGCCTCGCCCTGCCGGAAGGTCATCAGCCGGACCAGGTCGCCGACGGTGACGGCCTCCTCGACCAGCGCAGCCATCACCCGCGGCTTACTCACCGCGACGTCCACGCCCCACTGCTCGGTGAACAGCCACTCGTTCTCGGCCCGGTTCACCCGGGCGACCACGCGAGGCACCGCGAACTCGGTCTTGGCCAGCAGCGACAGCACCAGGTTGGTCTTGTCGTCGCCGGTCGCCGCGACCACCACGTCGCACCCGGCGATGTTGGCCTCCTCCAGGCTGGCCACCTCGCACGCGTCGGCGAGCACCCACTCGGCCTCCGGCACCCGGTCCGGGCGCAGCATCTTGGGTTGGCGTTCGATCAGCATCACCTGGTGGCCGTTGTCGATCAGCTCCTGGGCGATCGAACGGCCCACGTTGCCCGCGCCCGCGATGGCGACCCGCATGGCTCAGTGCCCCCCTTCCGGCGGCGCCGCCGCCACCGACGTGACCGTCGCCACGATGTCATCGCTGACCAGCATGAACACCTGGTCACCCTCCTGCACGACGGTGGAGCCGGTGGCCAGCGTGCCGATGCCGAAGCGGATCAGATAGGCCACCCGCGCGCCGGAGGCGTCCTCCAGGGTGCGTACCGACCGACCGATCCAGTCCTTGTGCACCGGCACCTCGACGATCGACACGGTGCTCGTGGGGTCGCGGAAGATCTCCACGTTGCCCTCCGGCACCAGATGCCGCAGCATCCGGTCGGCCGTCCACCGCACGGTCGCCACGGTGGGGATGCCCAGCCGCTCGTAGACCTGCGCCCGGCGCTGGTCGTAGATGCGGGCGGCGACCCGGGACACGCCGAACGTCTCGCGGGCCAGCCGAGCCGAGATGATGTTGGAGTTGTCGCCGCTCGACACCGCCGCGAAGGCGTCCGCGCGCTCGATGCCGGCCTGGCGCAGCACCTCACCGTCGAAACCGGCCCCGGTCACCGTGATTCCGGCGAAGTCGGGGCCGAGTCGGCGGAAGGCGTCGGCGTCCTGGTCGATCACCGCCACCGAGTGCCCCCGGGACTCCAGGCTGTGGGCGAGGGTCGACCCGACCCGGCCACATCCCATGATCACGACGTGCACGCTGTCCCTCCCAAGGTGCGTACCACTCCGTCTGCTGGTGGCCTGACGAGTGCGAGCCTGCCACGTCCCGGTGCGGAGCGGGGACCGACCGTACCCCGTCGTGCCCGGCGGCCACGCTCGCCCACCCCCGCGCTCCCACGGTGGTGGTCGTACTCTTGGCGTTCGTGGCCAGTCCCACCTCGCTGCTGAAGCGGCTTCTGCTCGGTCGACCGTTCCGGTCCGACCGACTTCAGCACACCCTCCTGCCGAAGCGCATCGCGCTACCCGTGTTCGCCTCCGACGCCCTGTCCAGCGTCGCGTACGCGCCCGACGAGATCCTGCTGACCCTCTCCATCGCCGGCACCTCGGCGTACTTCTTCTCCCCGTGGATCGCCCTCGCGGTGGTCGTGGTGATGCTCACCGTGGTGGCGAGCTACCGGCAGAACGTGTACGCCTACCCCTCCGGTGGCGGCGACTACGAGGTGGCCACGGTCAACCTGGGTCCGAAGTTCGGAGTCGGGGTGGCCAGCGCGCTGCTCGTGGACTACGTGCTCACGGTGGCGGTGTCGGTCTCGTCCGGGGTGGCCAACCTCGGCTCGGTGGTGCCGTTCGTGGCCACCCACAAGGTCCTGATCGCGGTGATCGCGGTGGTCCTGCTGACCGCTGTCAACCTGCGCGGCCTGCGGGAGTCCGGCACCGCGTTCGCCATCCCCACCTATGGCTTCGTCATCGTGATGGGCGGGATGCTGCTCACCGGGCTCTTCCGGGTCTTCGTGCTGGGCGACGACCTCCGGGCGCCCAGTGCCGACCTGGTCATCCAGGCCGAGCACAGTGTGACCGGTTTCGCGCTCGTCTTCCTGCTGCTGCGGACGTTCAGCTCGGGCGCCGCCGCGCTCACCGGCGTCGAGGCGATCTCCAACGGCGTGCCGGCGTTCAAGGCCCCGAAGAGCCGCAACGCCGCCACCACGCTGCTGCTGCTGGGTGCGATCTCGGTGAGCATGCTGGTCGGGATCATCTGGCTGGCCCGACTGACGCACCTGCAGTTCGTCGAGGACCCGGCGCTCCAGATCGTCGCCGGCCCGGACGGCTACGTGCAGAAGACGGTCACCACCCAGCTCGGCGAGACGGTCTTCGGCTCCGGCTCGATCCTGCTCTACGTGGTGGCCGGGATGACCGCGCTCATCCTCTTCCTGGCGGCGAACACCGCGTTCAACGGTTTCCCGGTGCTCGGCTCGATCCTCGCCCAGGACCGCTACCTGCCCCGCCAGTTCCACACCCGGGGCGACCGGCTGGCCTTCTCCAACGGCATCACCTTCCTGGCCCTGTTCGCGATCGTGCTGATCGTCGGCTTCCAGGCCGAGGTGACCCGGCTCATCCAGCTCTACATCGTCGGGGTCTTCGTCTCGTTCACGGTCTCCCAGGCGGGCATGATCCGGCACTGGAACCGGCGCCTGCGCACCGAGCGGGACGCGGAGGCGCGGCGCCGGATGATCCGGTCCCGGGCCATCAACACGTTCGGCATGGGCCTGACCGGCACGGTGCTGGTGATCGTGCTGATCACCAAGTTCCTGCTCGGCGCCTGGATCGCGATCGCCGCCATGGCGGTGATCTACCTGCTGATGCTGGCCATCCGCCGGCACTACGACCGGGTGGCGGCCGAGCTGACCCCGCCGGACGAGGGCCGGGCCGTGCTGCCCGCCCGTAACCACGCGATCGTGCTGGTCAGCAAACTGCACCAGCCGACGCTGCGGGCCATCGCCTACGCTCGGGCCACCCGACCGGACACGCTGACCGCGGTGACCGTCAACGTGGACGACAAGGACACCCGCGACCTGCAGGCCGACTGGGAGCGGCGGGAGATGGCCATTCCGCTCACGGTGATCGACTCGCCGTACCGGGAGATCACCCGGCCGATCCTGGACTTCGTCGCCAACACCCGCCGCAAGTCGCCCCGGGACGTGGTCACCGTCTTCATTCCGGAGTACGTGGTGGGTCGCTGGTGGGAGAACCTGTTGCACAACCAGAGCGCCCTGCGCCTCAAGGGTCGGCTGCTCTTCGAACCGGGGGTGATGGTGGTCAGCGTGCCGTGGCAGCTCGCCTCGACGGCGAGCAAGAACCTGGACCGGCTGGACGCGACGCTGTCCCGTACCCCGGCGCGGGGGCCGCGCGGGCCGCGCGGCACCGTACCGCCGGAGGGCCTGCCGGTCGCCTCCGCCCCGGCGCCCGAGACTCGCCCGATCGACGGCGGCCCGGTCGGGACCGGCCGTGACTGAGCCCGGCGTACGCCAGCCCGCCACCCCGGCCAACCCGCCGTCGGTGCCGTCGGTGCCGTCGGTGCTTGAGCGTGGCCTGGCCGAGGCGGAACGGGTCGAGCTGACGGTCGACGCCGTCGCCCCCGGCGGGCACTGCGTGGCCCGGGTGGACGGGCAGGTGGTCTTCGTCCGGCACGCGCTGCCCGGCGAAAGGGTCATCGCGGAGGTCACCGAGGTGCACCGGGGGTTCGTCCGGGCCGACGCGGTGAGCGTGCTGGAAGCCTCACCGGACCGGGTCGAGCCGCCCTGCCCGTACGCGAAGCCGGGTGCGTGCGGCGGCTGCGACCTGCAACACGTCGCCCCGGAGGCGCAACTGGCCTGGAAGACCGCGGTGGTGCGCGAACAGTTGACCCGCCTGGGTGGGCTGACCGACGCCGAGCTGGACCAACTCGGCGTCCGGGTCGAGGCGCTGCCCGGCGGGCTGCTGGGCTGGCGTTCCCGGGTCCGCTACGCCGTGGACGCCGCGGACCGGGCCGGCCTGCTCAAACACCGTTCGCACGAGGTGGTGCCGATCGACAGGTGCCGGATCGCCCACCCGGCCATCCAGCGGCTGCCGGTGCTCGCCGAACGCTGGACGGCCGCCGAGGCGGTGGAGACCGTCGCCAGCACCGGCGGGGACGTGACAGTCACCGCGGTCCGCGACGGGGTGCCCACCCCGGTCAGTGGCCCGACCGAGGTCCGCGAGGTGGCCGCCGGCCGGGACTGGGCGCTGCCCGCGTCCGGGTTCTGGCAGGTGCACCCGGCCGCGGCGGACACCCTCTGCACGGCGGTGCTGGAGCTGCTGGACCCGCGGCCGGGCGAGACCGCGTGGGACCTCTACGGCGGCGCGGGGCTGTTCGCCGCCGCCCTCGCCGGCCGGGTCGGCGCTGCCCGGATCACCCTTGTCGAGTCGAGCCGGGACGGGGTGGACGCGGCCCGCGCCAACCTGGCCGATCTGCCCCAGGTCGAGGTGGTGGCGGCCCGGGTGGAGACCGCGCTCACCCGTCGACGGATCACCGGCCCGGTCGACGTGGTGGTGCTCGACCCGCCGCGCTCCGGCGCGGGCGCCCAGGTGGTGCGGGACGTCGTCGCCGCCGGCCCACGGGCGGTCGCGTACGTGGCCTGTGACCCGGCGGCCTTCGCCCGGGACGTGCGCACCTTCACCGAGATGGGTTGGCGGCTGGCGGCGCTGCGGGGCTTCGACCTCTTCCCGATGACGCAGCACGTCGAGTGCGTCGGACTGCTGCTGCCTCCGGTCGAGCGCTGACCGGCGATCCTCGTACTCCGGTCCTCCGGCGGCGGCGGCGGATCCGGCTCTGACCAGGCGCTCAGCCCACCCGCGCGGCTCGGGCCACTCGGCCCAGGCTGCGGAGTGCCGGGCGGCCGATAGACTCTCCGGTCATGAGTGTTGAAGAGGACACGGCCAACCACGGCCGGTTGCTGGGGACGGTCCGCGGTCCGCAGGACGTCAAGCGGATGTCCGGTGAGGAACTGGACGTCCTCGCCGCCGAGATCCGTGACTTCCTGATCGCCAAGGTCTCCCGCACCGGCGGGCACGTCGGGCCCAACCTCGGTGTGGTCGAGCTGACGCTGGCCATGCACCGCGTCTTCGACTCCCCCCGCGACCGGCTCCTGTTCGACACCGGTCACCAGTCGTACGTGCACAAGATCCTCACCGGCCGCCAGGCCGGCTTCGACAAGCTCCGCCAGCGCGGTGGCCTCTCCGGCTACCCCAGCCAGGCGGAGAGCGAGCACGACCTCATCGAGAACTCGCACGCCTCCACCGCGCTGTCCTACGCCGACGGCCTGGCCAAGGCGTACGCCCTGCGGGGCGAGGCCCGCAGCGTCGTGGCCGTGGTCGGCGACGGCGCGCTGACCGGCGGCATGTGCTGGGAGGCGCTGAACAACATCGCCACCGCCGGCAACTCCCTCGTGATCGTGGTCAACGACAACGGCCGTTCCTACTCGCCGACCATCGGCGGGCTGGCCGACCACCTCTCCTCGCTGCGGCTCAACCCCGGCTACGAGAAGGTCCTCGACACGGTCAAGGACGCCCTCGGCTCCACGCCGCTGGTCGGCAAGCCGATGTACGAGGTGCTGCACGCGGTCAAGAAGGGCATCAAGGACGCGGTCGCCCCGCAGGCCATGTTCGAGGACCTCGGCATCAAGTACGTGGGTCCGGTGGACGGGCACGACGTGGCGGCGGTCGAGGCGGCGCTGCGCGCGGCCAAGAACTTCGGCGGCCCGGTGATCGTGCACGCGGTCACCCGCAAGGGCTACGGCTACCGCCCGGCCGAGGAGGACGAGGCCGACTGCCTGCACGGCCCCGGCAGCGCCTTCGACGTCGAGACCGGCGCGCTGCTGGCCGCCCCGTCGGTGAAGTGGACGCACGTCTTCGCCGACGAGCTGCTGGCCATCGCCGACGAGCGCCCGGACGTGGTGGGCATCACCGCCGCGATGGCCGAGCCGACCGGCATCGCCAAGCTGGCCCGTAAGTACCCCGAGCGGGTGTACGACGTGGGCATCGCCGAGCAGCACGCCGCCACCTCGGCGGCCGGGCTGGCCCTCGGCGGCCTCCACCCGGTGGTCGCGGTCTACGCCACCTTCCTCAACCGCGCCTTCGACCAGGTCCTGCTGGACGTGGCGATGCACAAGCTGCCGGTGACCTTCGTGCTGGACCGCGCGGGCATCACCGGCCCGGACGGCCCCAGCCACTACGGCATCTGGGACATGTCCGTCTTCGGGGTGGTGCCCGGCCTGCGGATCGCCGCTCCCCGGGACGCCGCCACGCTCCGCGAGGAGCTGCGTGAGGCGCTCGCCGTCGACGACGGCCCGACCGTGGTGCGTTTCCCGACCGGCGCGGTCGCCGCGGACCTGCCGGCGCTGCGTCGGGTCGGCACTGTCGACGTGCTGGCCGAGTCCGCCCGTACCGACGTGCTGCTCGTCGCCGTCGGCTCCTTCGGCCAGTTGGGCATGGAGGTCGCCGCCCGGGTCGCCGAGCAGGGTTACGGGGTCACCGTCGTCGACCCCCGCTGGGTGCGTCCGGTCCCGGCGGAACTGGTCGACCTGGCCGCCCGTCACCGGCTGGTGGTGAGCGTCGAGGACGGCGTCCGGGTCGGCGGGGTGGGCGACGCGCTCGGCCAGGCGATGCGCGACGCCGACGTCCGGGTGCCGCTCAAGGACCTGGGCGTACCGGCCGACTGGCACCCGCACGGCACCCGCGCGCAGATCCTCGCCGACCTGGGCCTGACCGCCCAGGACGTGGCCCGCAACGTCACCGGCTGGATCTCCGGCCTGGACGCCACCCCGGACCGCCTCACCCCCAGCGACGCGGCCGCGCAGAACTGACCACCTCGCGACACCAGCGGCGGGCGGCCCTCCGGGACCGCCCGCCGCGTCGTCGCACCCTGTGCCGCGCTGCCCGGCCCTGTGCCGCGCCGATCTTGCACTTTCGGTCGCCGTAAGGCGCGCTTTGCGGCTATTTGTCGGGGCAGAAAACGCAAGATCGCCGCGGTGGAGCGGGGACCAGGGTGGGGCGGGGACGGGGGGGTGGGTCAGCGGGGTTTTACCGAGCGGTAGTGGGTCTTGTCGGAGTTGGCGAGGCTGTAGGTCTGGGAGCGGGACGGGCTGGGGATGACCGCCAGGCCGGGGCGCTCGACCAGCAGCGGAGTGCCCGGCGGGACGGACAGGGAGCTGTCCCGGGTGGCCCGCCAACTGAGCACCACCAGCGGCTGACCGGGTACGGGCAGTTGGTACGCCTGCAGCGGGGTGGCCCGGTCCGCGGGTGAGACGACGGGTGCGCCGCCGTCGGCCGGTCGGTAGATCACGGCGGTCATCGCGCCGGCGTCGGTATCCCAGTTGAGCTGCTGCAACTCCGCCGCCGCGCCACCTCCGAGGGCGACCTCGCCCAGCGAGCGGACCGTGAGTTTCGCCATCGGCCAGGACGTCGGCACCGAGCGCGGGGCGTCCCGGTCGCCGATCCGGCGCGGAATGCTGCCGAACGGACCCCGGTCGCCGGCCAGCACACAGGTGTCCAGCCCGGTCAGCGCCCGCCGTCCCGTGCCGGACTCGTCCCGGACCAGGGGATAGCGCGGATCGACGGTGCCGGTGCCCAGATCCAGCAGCCGGTCGGCGGCCCGCCCGCGCGGCAACGACTCGGTGGTTCGGAGGGTCGCGGTCACCGCGACAGCCGTGCAGGCCGGCACGTCGACAGGTGCGCTGAGGCCGTCCGCGACGGTGAGCGTCCGATCCTGTGGTCCGACCAGGGTCTGCACCCGGGCGGAGATCAGGTAGCGCCGGCCGCCGGCGGTCTGCACCGGCAGTACGTCGGAGTAGACGAGATAACCCGGGTCGGTGTACTCGGTGGCACGGGTCACCGCGTACCGATCGCCGTCGCGGGTGAGTTGCAGCAGCCAGGAGGCGCTCTCGCCGGGCACGTCGGCGGCCACGATCGCCGTCGGGGCACCATCGACCCGGCCGGAGAACAGGATGCCGGACGTGGGTAGGTGCGCGCGGTCATCGGCCGGCGACCGCCAGTCACGAACGGCGTCGGTGACCGCTGCCGTCGCCGTGCCGTCGCCCGAGAGATCGCCGCGCGGCGGCCACACCGCCAGCGTGCCATCCAGGCTGTCGTACCCGACCCGCAGGTCCTGTGGCTTGCGATCCGCGACCGGACCGCATGCCGTGCTGACCAACAGCGCACTCAGCAGGACGGCGAGCGTCCTGCCGTACCGACGGCCTGGAGTCACCTGGCCCGCCCCCGATCGCCTCGCCGTCGCTGTCGGAAAGCGCCATAGTACGAGATGTCCGGTGCCGGACCTCAGGTGGTCGCCGCCGGACCACCTACAGTGGACGCCACCGGGGCTTTAGTGCGTTTTGGTTACTCCGGTAGACTCCGCCGACTGTGACGCCTGCCGAGTCCCGCGCCCTGCCCGCGCCGCACCCGGAGTCGGCAGCCGGCTCCGGCGAGATGGTGAGCTATCGCACTCCGGTCGGCCAGTTCGCCGGCCCCGCCGCGTTGACCAGCGCCTCCGCCGCGCCGGCCGAGGCGCGCGCGACCGCCCCCACCCGCACCACCCCCGCCGAGACCGCCGCGCCGGCTCCGGCTGAGGCGGCCGCGCCGCCGGCGGAGACCGTCGTGCCGGCGCCGGCGGAGACCGACGCGCCGGACGAGTCCGGGGAGAGCGCGGCGGCCGTACCGTCGCGGGCGTGGTGGCGTGGGTGGACGCGGCGCCGGCAGCACCTGGCGGTGGGCGGGCTGTTCCTGCTCGCCGCGCTCTGGGTGACCAGCCGGATCTGGCTCGACCCGTCCGGTCGGGTGGCCTCGCTCTACACCGGTGACCCGGCCCAGGTGCAGTTCTTCCTCGCCCACTCGGTACGCGTGGTGCTGCACGGCGAGTACCCGTTCTACACCGAGCAGTTCAACTACCCCGACGGCGTCAACCTGATGGCCAACACGGCCGTGCTGGCGCTGGGCATCCCGATGGTCCCGGTGACGCTGTTGTTCGGGCCGGCGGTCTCCTTCGTGGTGCTGGTGACGCTCGGCCTCGCCGGCACCGCCATGGCCTGGTACCTCATGCTCTCCCGCCACCTGGTGCGCACCCCGCTCGCGGCGGCGGCCGGCGGCTGGTTCTGCGGCTTCTCACCCGCGATGCTCTCGCACGCCAGTTGGCACCCGAACATCATCAGCCAGTTCCTGCTGCCGTTCATCATCTGGCGGGTGCTGGTGCTCACCCGCTCGACCCGGCCGGTCCGGGACGGCGCGCTGCTCGCCCTGCTGGTCGCGGTGCAGGCGTTCATCAACGAGGAGATCCTGCTCTTCACGGCGCTGGCGTGCGGCGTCTTCCTGCTGGCGGTCCTCGTGCAGGAGCCGGCCCGCTGGCGGGCCGCCTGGCGGCCCCTGGGCGCCGGTGTGGTGACCTGCGCACTGCTGGCCGGGGCACTGCTGGCGTACCCCCTGTACGTGCAGTTCGCCGGGCCGATGGCCTACCACGGGCTCAGCGACGCGGTGAAGGACTACGGCAACGACATCGCCGCCTTCTTCGCACAGGGCTCGCCCACCCTCGGCGGCAACCAGCGCGCCAACATCAACCTCGCGCCGAACTACTCCGAGGAGAACGCCTTCTTCGGCTGGAGCCTGTCGCTGATCGCCATCGGCATCGTGGTCTGGCTGCGCCGGGAACTGATCGTCCGGGCGCTCGCGGCGACGGGCGTGCTCTTCGCCGTCCTCTCGCTCGGGGAGCGGGTCTCCTGGTGGGATCGGGAGCTGGTCACCGGGCCGTGGCAGTTGCTGGTCCAGCTGCCGCTGCTGGACGCGGTGGTGCCGACCCGATTCGGTCTGATCACCAGCGTGGTGGTCGGTCTGCTGCTCGCGCTCGCCGTCGAACGGGCCTGGGCGTTGCGTCCCGCCGACCGGCGTACCGTGCGGACGCTCACCGCGGCGGGCCTGGCGTTCGCCCTGCTGCCGATCGCCCCGATGCCGCTGCGGATGGTCTCCCGGCCACCGGTGCCGGACTTCATCACCGCCGACCGTTGGCGGGCGTACGTCGGGCCCGACCAGACGCTGGTGCCGATCCCGGTGCCCAGCATGGGCAACACACACGGCATGCGCTGGGCGGCGGCCACCAACCTCGACTTCAAGATCCCCGGCGGTTACTTCCTCGCCCCCCGCAACGGCAACACCGGTGACGCCGGCCGGTTCGGCGGCCGACCCAGCGGGGTGGGCCAGATGCTGGAGGAGGTGGCGACGACCGGCCGTACGCCGAAGCTCGACGACCGGCAGCGTCGTCGTTTCGCCGACGAGCTGCGGCACTGGCGGGCGGCGATCCTGGTGCTGCCGTTGCGACAGCAGAACGCCGAGCCGCTGCGGCGGACGGTCGAGGAGTTGGTTGGTCCGGGTCGCCAGGAGCTGGACGTCTGGGTCTGGGACGTGCGAGCGCTCACCGACCGCTCGGTCTGAGGACCACCGGAACGACGTCGGGACCAGGTCGACTGATCAACCCACCAGGGCGCGGACGTCCCAGACCCAGACGTCGTCGACCCGCTGCGGCGGCCCGATCAGGCCGGTGACCAGGTCGCGCAGCACCGCCTCGCGCGGATGCGCCCCGAGCACCACCACCGACGCCCGCCAGAACCGCAGGTCCTCGACGGCCTGGCGACGGTTCTCGTCGGTGAGCGCCGGCACCGCGTCCTTGTCCATGGTGGAGTAGATGAGGGTGCTGGTGGGCCGGTTCGGCGCGCCGAAGACCCCCTCGCCCAGCTCATTCGGCCCGATGAAGTAGCCGCCCGGGACGGGGAACTCCTGCCCGGTCAGGGCGCTCCAGCGCAGCGTCGGCAGGCCGTGCACGTTGCTCGGGATCGGCACCGGCACCAGGGTCCGGCCCGCCGGCACGTACGGTCGCCAGCCGCCCGCGGTGATGAAGTGCGGTGGCGGTTCGATCTGCTGGGCGGGCAGCGGCCGGGGCAGCAGCGGCAGCACGGCGAGGGTGACCGCCGCGTACCCCACTGGGCGCAGCCACCGACGGCGTGCCGCGACCGGCGCGGGAGCGGCCGGGTCGTCGGACGTCGCCGGGGTCGGCTCGTCGACGCGCTGGGCCGGCACCCGCGCGGGGTCGGCCACCGCGCGCCCCTGGCGGTGCGCGGCGTCCCAGGTCAACGCGAGCAGTACGCCCACCGCGGCGGCGACCACGAGCGTCAGCCGGGTCGGCATCATCATCTCGACAAGTGGCAGGTCGTCCGGCACGTACGACCACGGGCCACGCACGGTGGTCTCCACACCGTCGAAGCGCACCATCGGCCCGATCGCGGCCACGGTGAACACCACGATCAGCACCGCGACGATCCGGGTGGCCAGCGACCGACGCACGAGCAGCACCAGGGACACCAGCGAGAGCAGCACCAACGGCCAGCCGAACCAGGTGTTCTGCTCGGTCAGCCCGATCGTCTGCTCCACCGCCGGGTCACCGGCCCAGGTGTCCCTTGCGAAGGTGACGAAGGCCATCAGGTCCTCGCCCCAGTTGTGGAAGACGCCACCCTGCAGGCCCCGGTAGGACTGCGGGCCGTTGAACTGGAACCAGATCGGGTACGCCGCGAGCACCAGGGCCAGCCCGCCGGCGACCCCGAGCCCGGCCGCGAACGTGCCGGCGGCCGCCCAGGCGGCGCGCGGCCGCTGCACGACGTACGCCAGCACGACGACCAGGCAGGCCAGCGCGGTGAGCAGCAGCATCTCCTCGTTGATGAAGATCTGGTACGTCACCAGTGCGCCGAGCACCAGCCCGTTGCGCCGCCACCGGCCCGGCTCGCCGAGGCGCAGCACCCGCACCACGATCAGCGGCAACAGGAAGTTGGACACGAAGTTGGGCTGACCGTTGGCGTGGTGGATGATTCCCGGCGCGAAGCCGAGGAACGCGCCGCCGACGAAGGCCGCCGCCCGGGAGCGCACCAGGTGGCGGGAGAGCATCCAGTACCCGGTGCCGGCGGTGGCCGCCAGCGCCGCACCCAGATAGAGCGCGTACATCACCTGGGGGCCGAGCAGCAGGGTCAGCGGGGCCAGCGGCAGGGTCACCCCGAGCAGTGAGGTGTTGGCCATCATGTTCACGCCGTCCGGGGCGTTCTGCCGGGCCGTGAACAGCGGGTTCTCCAGGTGCCGCACCGAGTACGCGCCATGCGCGAACAACCACTCGAACCAGCTGTGGTCGGTGGGCAGGTGCGAGGAGACCCGGCCGGTGACGTCACCCCAGTAGTTGAGGCAGACGAAGACGCCCAGCAGCACATAGGCTCCGAGGGCCAACAGGTCGGCTCGGGCCGGGCGGCGGCGAGACCGCCGTGTCGGCTCGACCTCGGCCGGGTCGACGTCGGTAACGGGATTCAGCGAAGGGTCTACCACCGGCACAGCCACGACGCGCCATCGTACAGGCGCGGGTCCGTCGCTTTTGCCGGGCCGGTGCACTCACGGTCGGTTTGCCGGACGTCACTCGCCGGCCAGCACGGGGAGGATGGTCGTTGTCGATCATCGAGCTGGGTGAGATCGGGGACGAGTCGACCACCGGTCCGCCGGTCCGCCGGCCCCGCGCCGCCGGCCGCCCGTTGCGCGGCGCCGCCGTGCTGCTGCTCGCCCTGCTGCTGCCGGCCGGCGCGACACCGCAGCCGGAACGGACGATGACCGTGGTGCCGACGTCGCGGGCGGACATCGTCTTCCTCATCGCGGACGGCGTCATCGTCATCGACCCCCCGACCGCCGAACAGGACCGGCACCTGACCGCGTACACCCGGCCGGCACCGAACGGCGCCGGTGTGCGGTGGCGGGCACCGGTGCCCCACGGCGATGACTACCTCGGCGTCCGGATCGAGCGAGGGCTGGTGCTGCTCACTGGGGTCGATGCCGAGGACGGGGTGATCGAGACCACCGCCTTCGACGCCGAGACGGGCCAGCAGCGGTGGCAGCGTCGTGGTTCCCCCGTACCGATCGCCGGCGGCGGGCTGCTGCTGACCGAGGTCCGCCAGAACGGGGTGGACGGGATGAGCGGGATCGACCCCGACACCGGTCGGGTTCTCTGGTCGGTGCCCCTGCTGTCGCCCTCCGGCCCCGGCTACCACGTGATCGACGGTCGGGTCGACAGGTTCGTGCTGGTGCAGCCCACCGGCGAGGTTCAGGTGCACGACGCCGACAGCGGCCGCCTGCTGCGCAGCGTGGACACGTTGCCCGGCGACCGATCGGTGTTCCAGCGGGTCCAGGTCGTCGACGATCTGCTGCTGCTTCTCACCCCCGGGGACGTCCCGATGGTGGTGGCCTACGAGTTGGCCGGGTTGGAGCAGCGGTGGACGGCGCAGGTGTCTCCGGTGTCCTTCGTGGTCGGTTGTGCCGACCTGCTCTGCGTGTCGGGGCAGGACGGCAGCCTCCGGGTCCTCGATCCGGCCACCGGCGTGGTGCGCTGGTCGGACCCGGGCAGGGAGTTGCTGGCCGACGTACGCGGCGGCCATCTGCTGATGGCCGGCTTCGGGCGGCAGTACGCGGTGCGCGACGCGGCGACCGGGCGAACGCGCACCGAGCTGGGTGAGTGGGACCTGATGCAGGTGCTCCGGCTGGACGATCCGCTGGTCGGGCTGCGGCACGGCGACGACGGCCGGCTGGTCGTCGCCGCCCTGGACCTGCCGGCCGGCCAGGCGCGAATCCTCGACGTGCTGCCGGACATCGCGGGCAGTTGCCAGGCGTCGCTACCGATCCTGCTCTGCCAGCGTCTCGACGGCTCGACCGCGCTGTGGCGGTTGGGGCAGTGACCGACCCGGTGATCGACCTCGGTGAGCTCCGGGCCGGCCCGGATCCGGATCCGCTGCCCCGCCCGCCCCGCGCGAACGGTCGACTGTTGCGCTCCGCGCTGGTCCTGCTGCTCGTGCTGGCCACGCTCGTCTCCGCCGCGGTGCCGCCACCCCGCCCGGCCGCGGTGACGTTGCCCGCGCAACTCGCCGCCGAGACGCTGCTAACCGCCGACCTGTTCGTGGTGCTCGACCCGGACCCGGAGCAGCCGACGCGGCGGCGGATGAGCGCCTTCCGGCTGCCCGACGGCGTATTGCTCTGGCAGGCCGCAGTACCGGTGCAGGGCCGGAGTTGGGCGATCACGTCGGCGGGCGGGACCCTGCTGGTCACGGTCTACGAGGTGCTGTCGCCCGAGCAGGGCGTCCAGTCCCTGGCGTTCGACCGGGAGACCGGGGCGTACCGCTGGCAGCAGCCGGGCCACCCCACCCTGCTGGCCGACGGCAACGTGTTGCTGCTGTCCGGCGCGGACGACCAGCCGGTCACCCTGCGCGCGGTCGACAGGTGCTGCGGCACCGTGCGCTGGCAGCTGACCGACGCCGCCGAGTACGTCGGCCTCCGGCAGGACGCCCGCGGATTGGACCGGATAGTGCTCCACTGGAGGACGGGACACACCGAGGTGCATGACGCGATCACCGGCGCGGAGCTGGCCCGTGCCGACCTGCGCCCACCCGAGGGCGGCTCGTACGAGTACGTGCAGGTGGTGAACGACCTCCTGCTGGCCAGCCAAGGGACGCCGACCACGATCACCGCGTACGGGCTGGACCGGCTGGAGCGGCGCTGGAGTACCACCGGCACCGATCGGATCGACGTCATCGAGGACTGCGGTCCCGTCCTGTGTTCGCAGCGACATCGCGCCGAGCTGTCGGGGGTCGATCCCGCGACCGGCCAGGTGCGGTGGCACAGCGACCGCTGGGGGTGGGTCCTGCCGTACGACGGACGGCTGGTGTCCGCGCCCGTCGCCGACCCTCCACAGCCGCTCGTCATACTCGATCCGACGACCGGCGAGAAGGTGGCCGAACTGGGCCGGTGGGAGCCGGCCATGGTCAACCTCGACGGCCCGCTGATCGGCACGCGTCCGCACCCGGACGGCGGGATGGTCGTCGCGGAGTTGGACGTCCGCGCCGGAGAGGCGCACGTACTGGACGTGTTTCCGGACGTCGCCGGCAACTGCCAGGCCACCGCCGGCCTCCTGCTCTGCCAGCTGGTGGACGGGTCGTACCGGCTGTTCCGGGTGTCCCGGTGAGCGGCTCGGTGATCGACCTCGGCGAGCTGCGGCACGGACCGGAGCTGGAGCCGGCGCCGTCGCCCCGCCCACCCCGCGCCAAGGGCCGGCCGCTGCGCTGCGCGCTGGCCCTGCTGCTGGCGCTGGCCACCCTCGCTGCCGCCGGGCCGCCGCCGCCGGGACGGACCGTGGTGACGGTGCCCGCCGAGGCGGGCGCCGACGTGCAGATCGACGGTGACCTGGTCCTGGTGATCAACCCGGTCACCGTCCAGGCGCCGCAGTGGCGGCTGGCCGCCTTCCGGCTGTCCGACGGCGAGCCGGTCTGGGACACCCCGCTGCCCGGGAAGGCCCGCTTCTGGGGAATCCAGCCGAAGGACGGTCTCCTGCTGCTCACCGGGTACGAGATCGGTGCGGACGCGCGGGACACCCTCACCGTGGCGCTGGACCGCGCGACCGGGGCGTACCGCTGGCAACAGCCGGGCGGCTCCTTCGAGCTGGCTGACGGCAACGTGCTGCTGCAGTCCGTCGGCGAGGACCAGCCGCTCAGCCTGCGCGTTGTCGACCCCTGCTGTGGCACGGTGCGCTGGCAGCTGAGCACCCCCACCGCCGGCGTCACCGCGCAGCCCGTCGGGGAGAAGGCGGACCGGGTGGTGCTCAGCGACGTGCGCGGACCGGTCGAGGTACGCGACGCGCTGACCGGGGCGGTGCGTGCTCGCGCCGACCTGCGGCCACCCGACGGCGGGCCACTCGGGTACGTGCAGGTGGAGAACGACCTGCTGCTGACCGCCGGCGGGCAACCGGGCGCGCTCACGGCGTACGGGCTGGACCGGCTGGACCGGCGCTGGAGCACGACGATCGGCGAGATCGATTTCGTGCAGGGCTGTGGCGCCGTCCTGTGTCTGGGCACCCGCTCCAGCGGGCTGTGGGGGGTCGACCCCGCGACCGGCGAGGTGCGCTGGCGCAGCGACCGCTGGGCGTGGGCCTGGCCGTCCGGCGGTCAGCTGGTGGCCAGCACGCGCAGCAGCGATCCGCTGGGGGACGTCTTCGTCGTCGACGTGCGGACCGGCCAGGAGGTGGCCAACCTGGGTCGGTGGGAGCTGTACCAGCTCGACAGCAGTGGTCGGCTGCTCGGCGTCCGCCCGCATCCCGACGGCGGGGTGCTGGTCGGGGAGTTGGACGTTTCCGCCGGGACGTCGCGCGTCGCGGACCTGCTGCCGGACGCCACCGGGCGGTGCCAGGCGATCGCGGGCCACCTGCTCTGCGCTGGCACGGGCGGCCCGTACCAGATCTGGCAGTTGCGCGACTGATCACCGGCTGGCCCGGGCGGGCGGCGAGGGAGGATGGTTGCCGGCTGGCACTAGGTTGTCGGTGGTCAGCAGCGAGGAGGCCGGGATGCGGGTACTGGTGGTGGAGGACGAGCGCAACCTCGCCGACGCGATCGCGCGCGGGTTGCGCAAACGGGGGATGGCGGTCGACGTCGCGTACGACGGCGACGCCGGCCACGAGGCGGCGTTCGTCACCCGGTACGACGTGGTGGTGCTGGACCGCGACCTGCCCGGCGTGCACGGTGACCAGATCTGCGCGGATCTGGCCGCCTCCGGTGCGCTGACCCGGGTGCTGATGCTGACCGCGAGCGGCACGGTGGCCGACCGGGTGGAGGGATTGCAGCTCGGCGCGGACGACTACCTGTCCAAACCGTTCGCCTTCGACGAGTTGGTCGCCCGGGTGCAGGCGCTGGGCCGGCGGGCCACCCCGGCCGCGCCGCCGGTGCTCGAACTGGCCGACCTGGTGCTCGACCCGGCCCGCCGGGTGGCCACCCGCGCCGGGGTGCCGGTCGACCTGACCAACAAGGAGTTCGGGGTGCTCAGCGAGCTGCTCAAGGCCCGCGGCGCGGTGGTTTCCAGTGAGGAACTGCTGGAACGGGTCTGGGACGCGAACACCGACCCGTTCACCACGATCGTCCGCGTCACCGTGATGACGCTGCGCAAGAAGCTCGGTGACCCGCCGCTGATCGAGACCGTGGTGGGCGCGGGTTACCGCACGGCCGAGGTGGGCGCGTGAGCCGCCGGGTCCGGCCCACCCTGCGGTTGCGGCTGACCCTGCTCAACGGGGTGCTGCTGGTCGGCGCGGGGGCGATCCTGGTGCTGCTGGCCTGGCTGTTGGTCCGGGACGCGCTGCGCCCCACCGACGAGCTGTTGCCCGGCACGACGGTCCTGCTCTCCGACGGCGGGCGGATGGACGCCGCCGAGTGGCAGCGGCGCCTGGTCGACGCCGCGTCCGGGGAACTGCTGGCCAAGGGCCTGGTCGCGCTGTTGGCGATCAGCGTGGTCGGGGTGGCCGGCGCGTACGCGGTGGCGGGCCGGGCGCTGCGCCCACTGCACCAGGTCACCGCGACCGCGCAGCGCCTCGGCGAGGCCACCCTGGACCAGCGGATCGGCTACTCGGGCGCCGACGACGAGGTGGCCGAGTTGGCGAAGACGTTCGACGCCATGCTGGACCGGATCGCGTCGGCGTTCGAGGCGCAGAAGCGCTTCGTGGCGAACGCCTCGCACGAACTGCGTACTCCGCTGGCCGTGATGCGTACCGAGATCGACGTGACGCTCAGCGACGACGACGCGGATGCCGCGGAGTACCGGCGGATGGCGACGGTCGTCCGGGACGCGTCCGAGCGGGCCAACGGCCTGGTGGACGCGCTGCTGGTGTTGGCCCGCAGCGAGGCCCAGGCCGGGCGGCAACTGGGCCGGCGCACCGAGTGTGACCTCTCGGCGGGCACCGCGAACGCGTTGTCGGCGATGCGCCGCGAGGTGGAGCGGATCGGCCTGCGGGTGCAGACGTCGTTGAAGCCCGCGCCGGTCGTCGGTGACCCGGGGCTGCTGGACCGGTTGGCCGGCAACCTCATCGAGAACGCGGTTCGCTACAACCACCTGCACGGCCGGCTCTGGGTGCGCACCGGCACCGACGGCGAACGGTCCTGGCTGGTCGTGGGCAACACCGGGTTCGAGGTGGACCAGGCCGACGTGCCGGGGCTGTTCGAGCCGTTCCGGCGCGGTGGCCGGGAACGCACCGGCGCCCGTGGCTCCGGCCTGGGGCTGTCCATCGTCCGGGCGGTCTGCACGGCGCACGGCGGCACGGTACGGGTCATCGCCCAGCCCGGCGGTGGCCTGGAGGTGACGGTCACCCTGCCGTCGGCGGACGCCCCGGCGGTGAACGGCGCGGCGGTCACGACCGGCTGACCGGGGTTGCGCGCGGCGTTCGACCGGTGGCAAGATCACGCCGTCAGCTCGAGAAGCGAAGGGGGGTGCGTCGATGTCCACCAATCATGACTCCGCGCCCCGGGTCTGCGCCGGCTGACTCCCGGAAGCGGAGCGTCCCATCCCACACGGAGGGAACACCCGTGTATCCACGGATCCGCAACATCAGTTTCGACTGTCACGACACGTACGCCCTGGCGGGCTTCTGGGCCGCCGTGCTCGGGTACGCCCGGCACTCGGAGGACTTCCCGGGTGACCCGGAGGCGGCTCTGCTGCCGCCGGGCGAGACCACGCCGAACCTGTTCTTCCAAGAGGTGCCGGAGGACAAGGTGACCAAGAACCGGCTGCACATCTGCCTGGAACCGGTCGACCGGACCAGGGACGAGGAGGTCGAGCGGGTGCTCGGCCTCGGGGCCACCCTGGTCACCGACCGACGGCGCGCCGACGGTACGGGCTGGGCGGTGCTCGCCGACCCGGAGGGCAACGAGTTCTGCGTGGTCCGCAGCGTCGGGGAACGTGTCGCCACCACCACTGAGGAGGACCAGCTGTGAGTTCGACGATTCACAACATCAGCATCGACTGTCACGACACGTACGCCCTGGCCGGCTTCTGGGCGCAGGTCTTCGACTGCCCCCGGCATCCCGACGACTTCCCCGGCGACCCGGAGGCGATGCTCCTGCCGCCGGGCGGCCCGGAGGTGCTCTTTCTCGCCGTGCCCGAGGGCAAGACGGTGAAGAACCGCCTGCACCTGGACCTGCAACCCGCCGACCGCACCCGGGCCGAGGAGGTCGAGCGGCTGCTCGGCATCGGCGCGACGCTCGTCGCCGATCACGTCGGCCCGACCGGCGGGGGTTGGGTGGTGCTCGCCGACCCGGAGGGCAACGAGTTCTGCGTACTCGGCAACGCTGACGAGCGGGCGGCGGCAGCGGCGGCGCGGGCCGCGGCGGGAGACAACGAACCGGCCTGATCGCCGGCGTACGGTTCGGGGCCTCGGCCACCCTGCGGTGGCCGGGGCCGCGGAACCACTCCGCCGTGGTGTTGGATGAACGGCCACGGCAGTCGGATGAGGGATGTGTGGCCGGATGGACACGAAGACGACCGAGCCGGTGCGGCCGTACCTCACCGCGGCCGGGGAGCGGCTTCGGTCTGACCGCTGCGAGGTGTGGACCGAGAACTGGGGCGGCGTACCGGTGCTGATCGGTCACCGGGGCGACTTCCGGATGCGGTGGATGGCGACCAAGCTGCACCTGTTCACGGTCGCCGCACCGGCGACGCTTGTCACGGCGGACGCCCTGCAGAGGTTCACCGCCACGGCGATGGACTACGTGTTGGCCCGCAAGGGGCAGCTGCGTGGCCTTCAGACCGGCGTGGCGGTGTTTCCCGCCCTGGTCGGTGTCCAGGTCGATCCGGCGGCCTCGGCGTGGGCGCAGGGGGGCCAGCAGGTGAAGTTCGCCGCGGTGGCCCGACCGGTGGCGGTGGAGGTCGGCAGTGGCACGGCCAGCGCCTACCGCGGCAACCCGGTGCTCGGCTTCATCTACGCGGCCCACCTGCGGAACAAGCTGAACACGTACTTCCCGGTGGTCTGAGCCGGAGTACGGCACGGGGCCTCGGCCACCCTGAGGTGGGCGAGGCCCCGGTCGTCGCACGGCTCAGGAGCGCTGCTCGATCTGGCCCCGGATGGTGACGAACTCGGCCTCCACCTGCTTGGCGGTCTTGAAGTAGACCACCACCATGCCCACGCTGCCCCGGTCGGCCCAGACGCAGACACCCAACGGGATGTTCCCGGCGGCCTTGCCGTCCCCGCACTTCGCGTCGCCGCCGAGCGGGCCGGCCTCGACCGCGGCCATGTTGGTCACGGTCAGTTCGGTGGTGAGCCCGTTGACGGCGTCGTCCAGTTCCTTCTTCGGGTCCGTCATCAGACCGGACACCGCGGCGATCATGACGATGTCCTGCTTGGTCGGGTCGCCGTAGAACGCACCGACCGTGCTGGTCTCGTTCTGCACCTCGGCCTTCATCTTGGTGACCAGATCGTCGGCGGCCGCCTGGAGCTGCGGGTCGGTGAGCTTCGGCCGGCCGGCGAGGGTCGCCGGCGCGACCACCCGGGTCTTGGTGGCGTCGACGACGTCGCCGACGTCCTTCCGGATCGCGAACCAGGTGATCGCCGCCCCGCCCAGGCAGAGCACCAGCACCACCGCCAGCACGATGAGCACGATCTTGCCGACGTTCGACTTCTTCGCCGGGGGCGGGCCGCCGGGCAGGTACGGCTGACCCGGCTGCGCGGGTGGGAACCCCTGCTGCTGCGGAGGCGGCCACCCACCGGGCTGCTGCGGCTGACCCGGGTACTGCTGCTGGCCCGGCTGCTGGGGCCATCCACCGGGCTGCCCCGGCTGGCTCGGCTGCTGCGGCCACCCACCGGGCTGGCCCGGCTGCTGCGGCCACCCACCGGGCTGCTGCGCCTGGCCCGGGTACTGCGGCTGCCCCGGCTGCTGGGGCTGGTTGGCGGGATCGTGCGGCGGGCCGTACGGGTTGGCCGGCGGCTGAGACATCAGTTGGCTCCAAGTCAGGGGGTGCGAAGCGCGTGATCCTAACCCGGTGCGGCAACCGGCGATGCCCCCGCGTCGGCCCCCCTCGGGCAACCGGCTGATCACAAACGGTCGCGGTGGTCGGCCGTCCACGAGGGACGGTCCGACCACCGCGACGGTGACGCGGTGGACTCGTCAGGCGGGCAGGCTCGCCGCCCCGTGCGGCAGGAACCGCTGACCGGTGACCCGCTCGGAGGTGCCGGTCCGATCCAGGTACGGCGTGACGCCACCCAGGTGGAACGGCCACCCGGCGCCCAGGATCATGCACAGGTCGATGTCCTGCGCCTCGGCGACCACGCCCTCGTCCAGCATCAGCCGGATCTCCTGCGCGAGCGCGTCGAGCGCGTTCTGGCGTACCTGCTCGGCGGTCAGCGGCTGGTCACCGACGACGAGCAGCTTGGCCACCTCATCGTTGACCTGGTCGTCGACCACGATCGGCTGACCGGAGTCGGCGATCCGCCTGAGGTTCTCGCTGACCCCGAACCGGTCCGGGTACGCCGCGTGCAGGGTGCCGCCCACGTGGTACGCGACGGCCGGTCCGACGAGCTGGAGCAGGGCGAGCGGGCGCATCGGCAGGCCCAGCGGGTCCAGTGCGCTGTTCGCCACGTCCAGCGGGGTGCCGGCGTCGACGGCGGCGAAGACGGTGCCCAGGAAGCGGGTGAGCAGCCGGTTCACCACGAACGCCGGAGCGTCCTTGACCAGCACGCTCGACTTCTTGAGCTGCTTGCCGACCGCGAACGCGGTGGCCAGGGTGGTGTCGTCGGTGCGCTCACCCCGGACGATCTCCAGCAGCGGCAGCACCGCCACCGGGTTGAAGAAGTGGAAGCCGACCACCCGCTCCGGGTGCTCCAGGTCGGCGGCCATCTCGGTGATCGACAGCGAGCTGGTGTTGGTGGCGAGCACCGCCTCCGGGGAGACGATCTTCTCCAGCTCGGCCCAGACCTGCTTCTTGACGCCCAGGTCCTCGAAGACCGCCTCGATGACGAAGTCGGCGTCGGCGAAGGCGCTCTTGTCGACAGTGCCGCTGACCAGCCCGTACAGCTTGGCGGCGGTGCCCTTGTCCATCCGGCCCTTGACGACGGCCTTCTCGATCTGGGTGTGCACGTAGCCGACGCCCTTGTCCACCCGGGACTGGTCCAGGTCGCTCATGACGACCGGCACCTGGAGGCGGCGGGCGAACAGCAGCGCCAACTGGCTGGCCATCAGGCCGGCGCCGACGATGCCGACCTTGGTGATCGTGCGGGCCAGTCCCTTGTCCGGTGCCCCGGCCGGTCGCTTGGCCCGCCGCTGCACCAGGTCGAAGGCGTACAGGCCGCTGCGCAACTCCTCGGAGAAGACCAGGTCCGCGAGGGCCTCGTCCTCGGCGGCGGTGCCGGCGGCGAAGTCGCCGTCCTTCGCCGTCTCCAGCAGGTCGAGGGCCTTGTACGCGGCCGGGACCGCGCCGTGCAGCCGCTGGTTCAGCGTCTCTCGGGCGAAGTAGAGCACGCCCGCCCACATGTCCTTGTCGACCTCGGGCCGGGTCACGGTGACCTGACCCCGGACCACGCCGGCGGCCCACTCCAGGGAACGCTCCAGGAAGTCCGCCGGCTCCAGCAGGATGTCCGCGATGCCCAGCTCGGCGGCCTGCTTCGGCTTGAGCATCTTGTTCTGCATCAGCGGGTTCTGGATGATCACCTGGGTCGCGGCGGGGATGCCGATCAGGTTCGGCAGCAGTTGGGTGCCGCCCCAGCCGGGCACCAGACCGAGGGAGACCTCGGGCAGCGCGAGGGCCGCCGCGCCGCCGGACAGCGTCCGGTAGTGGCAGTGCAGCGCCAACTCCAGCCCGCCGCCCATCGCCGCCCCGTTGACGAACGCGAAGGTGGGGACCGTGCTGTCCTTGAGTCGGGCGAAGACCCGGTGACCGAGCCGGCCGATCTCCAGCGCCTGCGCGCGGTCGGCGAGTTGCGGCAGGCCGACGATGTCCGCGCCCACACAGAAGATGTACGGCTTGCCGGTGACCGCGATGAACGCCAGGTCGGCGGCGAGCGCGGCGGTGATCGCCTCGTCCAGGCTGGCCAACCCACCCGGACCGAACGTGTTCGGCTTGGTGTGGTCGAGCCCGTTGTCCAACGTGATCAGGGCGGCGGGCCGGTCCAGCCCCGGTACGTTCACCTGCCGCAGCAGCGCCCGGGTGACGACCTCGTTCGGTGTCTTCACTTGTTGCCACCCTCCCAGTGCGGGTTCTCCCAGATGACCGTGCCGCCCATGCCGATGCCGATGCACATCGCGGTGAGGCCGTACCGGACCTCGGGGTGCTCGGCGAACTGGCGGGCCAGCTGCGTCATCAGCCGTACGCCCGACGAGGCGAGGGGGTGGCCGATGGCGATCGCGCCGCCCCACGGGTTGACCCGCGCGTCGTCGTCGGCGATGCCGAAGTGGTCGAGGAAGGCGAGCACCTGCACGGCGAACGCCTCGTTCAGCTCGAACAGGCCGATGTCGTCGATGCTGAGCCCGGCGAGACGCAGCGCCTTCTCCGTCGACGGGATCGGGCCGACGCCCATCACCTCCGGCTCCACGCCGACGAAACCGAACGACACCAGCCGCATGGCGACCGGCAGGCCCAGCTCGCGGGCGGTGGCCTCGTCGGCGAGCAGGCTCGCGGTGGCGCCGTCGTTCAGGCCGGCCGCGTTGCCCGCGGTGACCTTGCCGTGCGGGCGGAACGGGGTCTTCAGGGTGGCGAGCTTCTCCAGCGACGTGTCCCGCGGGGCCTCGTCCACCGTCGCCAGGCCCCAGCCACCCTCCTCGTCGCGGATGGACATCGGCACCAGGTCGTCCTGGAGCTTGCCGTTGGCGTACGCCTTCGCGGTCTTCTGCTGCGAGGCGAGCGCGAACGCGTCGGTGCGTGCCTTGGTGATGTGCGGGACCAGGTCGTGCAGGTTCTCCGCGGTGGCGCCCATGACCAGCGCGGACGGGTCGACCAGCTTCTCCGCGATGATGCGCGGGTTGGGGTCGACGCCCTCGCCCATCGGGTGGTGTCCCATGTGCTCGACGCCGCCGGCGATGGCGACGTCGTACGCGCCCATGGCGATGCCGCTGGCCACGGTGGTCACCGCGGTCATGGCGCCGGCGCACATCCGGTCGATGGCGAAGCCGGGAACGGTCTTGGGCAGACCGGCCAGCAGGGCGGCGGTACGGCCGATGGTGAGGCCCTGGTCGCCGATCTGGGTGGTGGCCGCGATGGCGACCTCCTCGACCCGCTCCGGGGGCAGCTGCGGATTGCGGCGCAGCAGTTCACGGATGCAGCGGATCACCAGGTCGTCGGCGCGGGTGTTGGCGTACATGCCACCCGCCTTGCCGAACGGGGTACGGACACCGTCGACAAAGACGACATCCCGAACTTCACGGGGCACTTGAGCCTCCTATTCGACCATGATTCGGCCTTCGGCCATGCGGCACGCCGGACCGGACAAGGGTCGCCGACACGGGCACGTTCCCCCGAATGCTACTCGCCAGTAACCACCGTGGTACCACGTCCCCCTGTGGCCCACCCCACACCCGGCCCCACCCACCCCACTCCGGCCCCCACCCGCCCCACTCCCCGGTCGATCACGGAGTTGTTGTCACGACACGCCGGTCGCGGTGGCAACAACTCCATGATCAACCGCAGGGGGCGGGTGATGGGTGGGTGGGATTGGGGCGGGGGTTAGGGGGTGGGGTTTAGGGCTTCGGTTAGGTCGGGGTTCAGGAGGCCGATCTGCCATTCGCGGGCGTTGAGGCCGCGCAGGGTCTCCGCGACCGTCTCCTCGGTGAGGTCCTCCGGCGGCGTCCAGGCCAGCCGGCGCACCGAATCCGGGGTGATCAGGTTCTCCGGCGGCAGGTTGTGCTCACCGGCGACGCGGATCACCACCTCCCGGCAACGGGCGAGCCGACCAGCCGCCACCGGATCCCGTTCGGCCCAGCGGTGCGGCGGGGGTGGACCCTCCACGGTCGGGGAGACCGGCAACGAGTCGTCCGGCAACTGCCGGGCGTCGTCGAGAGCGGCGAGCCAGGTGCGGGCCAACCGACGGACCGACCGACCGCCGAAACCGGGCAGGGTCAGCAGGGTCTTCTCGTCCTTCGGGTCCAACTCGGCGGCGGCGATGATCGCCGAGTCGGGCAACACCCGACCGGGCGCGGCGTCCCGCCGGGAAGCGATCTGGTCCCGGGCGTACCACATCGAGCGGACGCGAGCCTGCGCCCGCGCCCCGCGCAGCCGGTGGATGCCGGAGGTACGCCGCCAGGGCTCCGCCCGGACCCGCGGCGGGCGCGCCCCGGTGCGGACCAGCGCGGCGAACTCCTCCGCGGCCCAGGCCGACTTGCCCTGTCGGGTCAGCTCGGCGTCGAGCGCGTCGCGCAGGTCGGTGAGCAGTTCCACGTCGAGAGCCGCGTACGTCAGCCACGACTCGGGCAGCGGTCGGCTCGACCAGTCGGCGGCCGAGTGGTGCTTCTCCAGGGTGAACCCGAGCAGCTGCTCGGTCAGCGCGGCCAGCCCGACGCGCTCGAACCCGGCCAGCCGAGCTGCCAGCTCGGTGTCGAACAGTCGGCGCGGGCGCAGCCCCACCTCGGCCAGGCAGGGCAGATCCTGGCTGGCCGCGTGGAGCACCCACTCGGCATCCCCGATCGCCGCGTCCAGCGCACTGAGGTCCGGCAGGGGCAGCGGGTCGATCAGCGCCGTACCCGCGCCGGCCCGGCGCAGTTGCACCAGGTACGCGCGCTGGCTGTAGCGGTAGCCGGAGGCGCGCTCGGCGTCCAGGGCGACGGGGCCGCTGCCCGCCGCGAAGCGGGCCACGACCTCGGCGAGCTCGGCCGGGGCGGCCACCGGATCGGGGGTGCCGTCACGCGGGGCGATCAGCGGAACGGGCCCACCGTCGGTCGGGTCGACCCTGTCGTCCGCCGGCTGCGGCTGGGCCGACGGCGGGTGCTGGGGTGCGTTTCCCGGGAGTTCTTCGGCGGGCCGACGGCGCTGGGGTGGTTCGTCGGTCACCTGCCAACCCTAGTGCGCGCGGTGAACCGGCGGGTGCAGCCGGTCCGGCGTGTGTCGATCAGGTGTCCGCGAGGTGTCCCGGCCAACTGCCCGCACCCCGTCGATCATGGACCTGTGGTGCCTCACAAATGCCGCGCACAGCAGTATTTCGCCCACCCCAACTCCATGATCGACGCGGAAGGGGGCGGGGCGCGGGGCGGGACGGGCGCGGGAGGGGATGGACCGGTTGGGTCAGGCCGCGCCGGCCGACCGGCGATCGGCCAGGGCGGTGACCCCCGGTGGTGGCAGACCGGCCGTGGAGGCGAGCAACGCACACCAGCCGAGCAGGTGCGGCGTCAGCTCGTCGTCGACAGGCGTCCAGGAGGCGCGGATCTCGATGTCGCCCACGGTCGGCGGGCCGGCGAGGTCACCGAACCGGGTCGACATGGTCTGCGTCACCGTGCCGCCGATCGCCCGGTGGCCGGCGTCCTGGGCGTCCAACGCGTCGGTCAGCCACGTCCAGCCGACCCCGGGCAGCAGCGGGTCGGCGGCCAGGTCGACCTCCAACTCGGCGGTCACGTAGGTGACCAACCGCAGGGTGCCCTGCCACGCCTCGTGGCCGACCGGATCGTGCAGCAGGATCAACCGGCCGGTCGCCACCTCGTCGCCGTCGCGCAGGACGGTCGCGGAGAGCGCGAACGTGTACGGGGCCAACCGCTGGGGGGCGCCGACCTCCTCCAGCGTGATCTCCGGCCGGGGGGCCGCCGATCGCAGCCCGGCGACCGCGCGGGCGAACGTCTCCGGGAGCGCGATCGGGGGGGCCATGTCGGCAGCCTATGCCGCCGTCGGCCCCCGGCTCCGACGGCGCGCCGACACCCGTGCGCCGCCGGAGGCCCACGGAAGTCACTCTTCCTTTCACCCCAGGTGGGACGGGGGTGGTGGGCGTGGCACGATTGCGGCGATGACCACGGACACCACGGGCACTGTCGCCCGAGACGGAGAACCCCGCCCCGGCGGACCAGCCGACTCGCCCTTCGTCAGGGCCTGCCGGCGACGGCCCGGCCCGCACACCCCGGTCTGGTTCATGCGCCAGGCCGGCCGCTCGCTGCCGGAATACCGGGAGATCCGGGCGACCGTGCCGATGCTGGAGTCCTGCCGTCGCCCGGAGTTGGTCACCGAGATCACGCTTCAGCCGGTGCGCCGGCACGGAGTGGACGCGGCGATCCTGTTCAGCGACATCGTGGTGCCGGTCGCGGCGGCCGGTGTCGATCTGGACATCGTGCCGGGCACCGGTCCGGTGGTCGCCGAGCCGGTCCGCACCCTCGCCGACGTCGAGCGGATCCGCCCCATCACCCGCGACGACGTCCCGTACGTGGACGAGGCCGTCCGGCAGTTGGTGGTCGAGCTGGGCGACACCCCGCTCATCGGTTTCGCCGGCGCGCCGTTCACCCTGGCCAGCTACCTGGTCGAGGGTGGGCCGTCGCGGACCCACGCGAAGACCAAGGCCCTGATGTACGGCAACCCGGAGCTGTGGCACGCGCTGTGCGGCCGGCTGTCCGAGGTGACGCTCGCCTTCCTGCGGGTGCAGATCGAGGCGGGTGTGTCCGCCGTGCAGTTGTTCGACTCCTGGGCGGGCGCGCTGTCCGAGGCCGACTACCGCCGCTACGTGCTGCCGCACTCCACCGCCGTGCTGAGCGGGCTGGTCGACTCCGGGGTGCCGCGGATCCACTTCGGGGTGGGCACCGCCGAGCTGCTCGGCGCGATGGGCGAGGCCGGCGCGGACGTGGTCGGCGTCGACTGGCGTACCCCGCTGGACGTGGCCACTCAGCGGATCGGCCCGGACCGGGCGGTGCAGGGCAACCTGGACCCGTGCGTGCTGTTCGCACCGTGGCCGGTGGTGGAGGCCGAGGTGCGTCGCATCCTGGAGCAGGGCCGGGCGGCCCCCGGGCACGTGTTCAACCTTGGCCACGGTGTGCTGCCGGAGACCGACCCGGAGGTGTTGACCCGGGTGGTCGCGCTGGTGCACGAGCTGTCCAGCCGCCGGGCCGACCAGGGCTGAGCGGGCATGCGGCAGCCCTGGCGGGTGGCGGTGGTCGGCGGCGGGATCGCCGGCCTGGCGGCCGCGGTCCGCCTGCGCGACCACGCACCGGCCGGCACCGAGATCACGGTGTACGAGCAGTCCGGCGCGCTGGGCGGCAAGCTGCGGACCGGGGAGTTGGCCGGCCAGCCGGTGGAGTTCGGGGCCGAGTCGTTCCTGATGCGTGACCCGACCGGGGCGGAGTCCGCCGCGGTGACCCTGATCCGGCGGCTCGGGTTGGCCGATCGGATCGTGCACCCCACGGTGGGGCAGGCCGCGCTGGTCGTCGACGGTGGGCTGCGCCCCATCCCGGGCGGCACCCTGGTGGGCGTACCCGGGGATCTGGACCGGGTGACCTCGGTCGCCCGCCCGGCGGCGGACGCCGACACCGACGACGGGCGGCCGCTGGTCGGGCCGGACGCGGACGTCTCCGTGGGCGCGCTGGTCCGGTCCCGCTTCGGCGACGAGGTGGTCGAGCGGCTGGTCGACCCGATGCTGGGCGGCGTGTACGCGGGCCGCGCCGACGATCTCTCCCTGGTCACGACGATGCCGGCGCTGGCCCGCACGGCCCGGGTGGAGCACACCCTGACCGGTGCGGTCCGGGCCGCGCAGGCCGCCGCGCCGCGCGCCCCCGGCGCTCCGATCTTCGGCACCCTGGTGGGTGGGCTCAGCACCCTGGTCGAGGCGGCGGTGTCGGCCAGCGGCGCGACGGTACGGCGGGACGCCGCCGTCCGCGAGGTGACCCCGACCGGCACGGGTTGGCGGCTCACCGTCGGCCCGACGCGCGACCCCGCGCTCGTCGACGTGGACGCCGTGGTGCTGGCGGTGCCGGCGCGACCGGCGGCCCGGCTGCTCGCGGGTCCGGCCCCGGTGGCCGCGAAGGGTGTCGGCGAGTTGGACTACGCGAGCGTCGCGTTGGTCACGCTGGCGCTGCCGCAACCGCAGCTGCCCGAGCTGTCCGGTTTCCTGGTGCCCAGCACCGAAGGGCTGCTGATCAAGGCGGCGACCTTCTTCACCACGAAGTGGGGGCACCTGCGCCGGCCGGACGGCCTGGCGTTGGTGCGGGCGTCGGTGGGCCGCTACGGCGAGGAGGCGCACCTTCAGCGCCCCGACGCGGACCTGGCGGCCACCGTGCACCGGGAACTCTCGGCGGTGCTCGGCACCCCGTTGCCCGCCCCGGTCGACGGGCACGTGCAGCGGTGGGGCGGTGCGCTGCCGCAGTACGCGCCGGGGCACGCCGACCGGGTCGCCGCGGCACGCGCGGCGTTGCGCGCCGCGTACCCCACCCTGGTCCTCGCCGGCGCCGGTTACGACGGCGTGGGCATTCCGGTCTGCGTCCGCTCCGGCGAGACGGCGGCCGACGAGATCATCACAGCACTGGGAGGATCGGCGACATGACCGAGCAGACCAACGCGGCCCGCCTGCGGGAGCTCAACGACAGCATCCGCTACACCATGTGGTCGGTGTTCCGGGCCAGCGCCCCGCTGCCGTCGCTGCGGGACAACGTCACCGGCGAGGTCGTGGCCCTCTTCGACGAGTTGGCCGGCAAGGACGTGGTGGTCCGCGGCGTGTACGACGTCGCCGGTCTGCGCGCCGACGCGGACGTGATGATCTGGTGGCACTCCGCGTCCCCCGACGCGCTCCAGGACGCGTACCTGCGGTTCCGTCGCACCACGCTGGGGCGGTCGCTGACCCCGGTCTGGTCGCAGATGGCGCTGCACCGGCCGGCCGAGTTCAACAAGAGCCACATCCCGGCGTTCCTGGCCGGCGAGGAGGCCCGCCCCTACATCTGCGTGTACCCGTTCGTCCGCTCCTACGAGTGGTACCTGCTGCCCGACGCCGAGCGGCGCGAGATGCTGGCCGAGCACGGCAAGATGGCGCGCGGCTACCCGGACGTCCGCGCCAACACGGTGGCCTCGTTCGCGTTGGGTGACTACGAGTGGATGCTCGCCTTCGAGGCCGACGAGCTGCACCGGATCGTGGACCTGATGCGGGATCTGCGCGCCTCCGGCGCCCGCCAGCACGTCCGCGAAGAGGTCCCGTTCTACACCGGTCGCCGTCGCTCGGTCGCCGAGATCGTCAACTGCCTGGTCTGACCCCGGTTACCGCCGGCCGGTGCCGCACCCCCGCCCGGGTGCGGCACCGGACGGAGGTCAACTGGTCGACGTGCAGGAGACCAGCGGAACCGGGTTGCTGCCGTTCCACGAGCCGAGGAAACCGAACGTGGTGCTCGCGCCGGCGGCGAGGGTGCCGTTGTGGTTGGCGTTGCGTGCGGTGACCAGCGAGCCGTTGGTGCTGACCGTCGCGTTCCACGACGAGGTGACCTGCTGGCCGTTGTTGTAGTTCCAGCTCACCGACCAACCTTTGGTGGGCGATCCGCCCGCGCTCACCTTCACCTCGGCCTGGAAGCCGCCGGACCACTGGCCGGTGACCTGGTACGTCGCCGTGCAGGCCCCAGCCGGCGGCGGGGTGCTCGGCGGCGGGGTGGTGGGCGGCGGCGTGGTGGGCGGAGGCGTGGTGGGCGGCGGGGTCGTCGGCGGGGTCGTCGGCGGCGGCGTGGTCGGCGGCGGAGTCGTGCCCCCGAAGGTGACGTCGCTGCACAGGTAGTACGACTGGTCGAAGTGGCTGGCCTGCCAGACGGTGTAGACGATGTGCCGTCCGGTGCGCCCGGCCGCGTTCACCGGGATCTGGATGGAGACACCGCCGGTGTCCGGGTTCCACTGGGAGGCCGGGGTGTTGCCGATCTGACCGGCCAACTCCAGGTCGTCCCAGCCGAGCGGCTCGTTGAGCGCGTCGAAGCCCTGCTTGGTCACGTACACCCGGATGTAGTCGGCGCCGTGACTGGCCCCGTCGAAGAAGCGGAGCCGGAAGTTGTTCGACACCGCGGTGGTCTTCCACGCGCCGATGGTGTCCAGCGCGTTGTAGCGACCGTTCTGGGTGCGCCCGCCGCTGCACAGCTGGCCGTTGGGGACGGCGGCCTGGTGGTTGCCGCCCACACCCTCGCGGAACTGGCCGTTCCAGTTCCACATGGCCTGCGGGTCGGCCTGCCAGGCCTGCCAGCACATCGGGTCTTCGGTGGCCATCCGTGGGTTCTGGAACTCGGCGCCCCACCGTTGCCAACAGCTGTAGCTACGCGAGGCCGGATCGACGACCGACCCGTGCGCGGAGGCGGGTTCGGCCCGCATCGTGTTCAGAGCGGTCGTCAACAAAAGCGTGCTGGTCGCCGCGATGGCGAACAACCAGAGCACGCGTCGTGATCGGGTGAGAGTGGACATGGAGCCCCCGGGGGGAGAAGGTCGGACGGCGACACCCGGACCGGCGGGAGTTGCCCACTCCCGCGCCTAATCGCTGGCTCCCGCGACGGCTCTACCCGGAACCATGCCAGCTCGATCGTCAGCCGTCAATGACGTCGCGGCGCATCGGGGTGTGCGGGATGCCGTCCTCGACGTACTCCGGGCCGCTGACCGCGAAGCCGTGCCGGGTGTAGAACGCGACCAGGTGCGACTGGGCTTCCAGCACGCAGGGCCGGTTGCCCACCACGTCCAGCGCAGCGCTCATCAGCCGGCCGGCGTGCCCGCCGCCGCGCGCCTGCGGGGCGACCACCACCCGGCCGATCCGGGCGGTGCCGTCCGGATCGGCCAGGACCCGCAGGTACGCCAGCGGCGCGCCGCCGTCGGTCAGCCAGATGTGCCGGGTGCCCGGCTCGACGTCGCGCCCGTCCAGCTCCGGGTAGGGGCAGTGCTGTTCCACCACGAACACGTCGATGCGCAGCTTGAGCAGGTCGTGGAGGGTGCGGGCGTTCAGGTCGGCGAAGGACGCCGTCCGGATCTCGGTGGTCTGCGAGGGCATCCGACGATGGTAGGCCGCCTCAGGGGGTGTCTCGTCGAGGTGTCAGGTAGGTGGCGGCCACGGCGGTGAGCAGCAGCACACCGCCGCCGACGACCGGCAGCGGAAGCGGCTCGTGCAGCAGCGCCACGGCCAGCGCCGCCGCGGTGAGCGGTTCGAGCAGGGTCAGCACGGCGGCGACGCTGCCCGGGGTGGTCCGCAGCCCGGCGTAGAACAGCGCGTACGCCACCGCCGTGGTGATCACGCCGAGGTGCAGCAGCAGGGCCACGGTGTCGGGGCGGACCGGCACGCCGACCCCGGCGACCACGGCGAACGGGGCCAGGGTCAGCGCTCCGATCACCGTGGAGATGGTGGTCAGCGTCATCGGCGCGACGCGCTGGGACGCCTCGCGGCTGATCAGGGTGGTCACCGCGTACCCGAGGCCGGAGCCGGCCGCCGCGAGCAGGCCGAGCAGTGGCGCGGGCGCGGCGGCGGTGGGGTCCGCCGTCGCCCCGGTGATCAGGGCGAGGCCGACCACTGCCGCGACGAGCGTGGCGAGGCGCAGCGGGCCGGGGATCCGGCGGGCGCGCACCGACTCCCAGGCCGCGGCGAGCACCGGGGCCAGGCCCAGACTGACCACTGTGGCGACGCTGACGCCGGCCCACGCCACCGCGACGAAGTAGAGCGCCTGGTAGAGGCCGAGGCCGAGGCCGGTGAGCAGCAGCGGTACGGGTGTCGCCCGCAGGGCGGACCGGAGCGCGCCGAGTCGGCCGGCGGTGCACGCCAGCAGCACGAGCGCGGCGATCGCGAGGCGGTGGAAACCGATGCTCACCGGGCTGAGCCCGGTGCTGTCGCGCAGGAGTTGCACCGCCACGCCGGTGGTGCCCCACAGCACGCCGGTGACGGTGATCTGGATCAGGCCGGTGCGGGTCGGACCGGCGGTCGTGGCCGGGGCGGCCGGCGGCACGGTACGGGAGAGGGACACGGAGGCGCTCCGAAGGGTGAGCCGTTGACGGGGACGACGTCGACGGAGCGCGTACGGCAGGGTGCCGAGCCGGGTGCGTCACCGGGTCGGGGAGGGCGCGGCGCTCCGATCAGGAGCGCGGCGGAGGCAGAACGCCGAGCAGTGGCCGCATGGCGACGACCGTACCGCAGGATGGTGGGATCGGGCGCGGCGTTGCGGCGCGGCCGGTCGGTCAGGCCGGGCGGGCGGTCAGGCCGGGCGGGCGGTCAGGCCGGGCGCGCGCCGACGGCGTCGCGGATCTCGGCGCCCTCGGCGCCCTCGACCGCGCGGGCGCAGTGTCCGCAGCAGAAGAAGCGGCCGTTGACCTCCACCCCATGTCCGACGATCTTGACCTGGCAGTGCTCGCAGATCGGTGCCATCCGGTGGATCGCGCACTCGAACGAGTCGAAGGTGTGCACGTCGCCGCTGACGGTGTGCACCTCGAACGCCATCCAGTAGTCGTTGCCGCAGACCTCGCACGTGGCCATGACCAACCCCCTCATTCCGACTTTTCGCCCAGAATGCCGCACGTTGGGACGCGCGTGAACGGAAACGCCGCTCTCCGGCGGCCGGTGCGGCGTGTCGGCTCCGGCGTGTTGTCCGTTGTGCCAGGTGAACCGCCGCAACCCCCGGAGGGTCACAGTGATCAAGCGCAACAAGCTCTTCGGCAACCAGACCCGGGTGACCTTCTGCCTGCCCCGGGACTCCCCGCCCGGTCCGGTGAGCGTCGTCGGCTCCTTCAACGACTGGGAGCCGGGTCGACACGAGTTGGTGATCCGCCGCGACGGCATGCGGACGGTCACCGTGAAGCTCCCGCCGGGGGAGTACGTCTTCCGCTACCTCGCCGCCGACGGCATCTGGTTGGACGACGACTCGGCCGACCAGGTCGACGACCGGGGCAGCCTGCTCCGCCTCTGAGCCAAAGTCGTCACCATCGATGGATTTATTGATGGGAGTCTTTACTGTTAACAATGTTTAAATTATGTTGAGGGGCACCTGACCGGACCCTGGAGAAGGAGCCGCCCCGATGCGTCGAAGAATCACCATCCCGCTGGTGGCGGCCGGTGCCGTCGCCGCCACTCTCACCGTCGCCGCTCCCGCGCAGGCGCACGGTTACGTCTCCGCCCCGCCCAGCCGGCAGGCGCTCTGCGCGCAGGGCCGGGTGCCCGACTGCGGGCAGATCAGGTACGAGCCGCAGAGCGTCGAGGGACCCAAGGGCCTGCGCAGTTGCAACGCCGGCATCGCCCAGTTCGCCGTCCTCAACGACGACAGCCGGGGCTGGCCGGCCACCTCGGTCGGCAGCTCGCTGACCTTCACCTGGGTGAACACCGCCCGCCACGCCACCAGCAACTGGGAGTACTGGATCGGCAACACCCGCGTCGGCGTGGTCAACGGCAATGGCCAGCAGCCGGGCGCGACGGTCTCGCACACCGTCAACCTGGGCGGCTTCTCCGGACGGCAGAAGATCCTCGCGGTGTGGAACATCTCCGACACCGCGAACGCCTTCTACTCCTGCATCGACGTGCAGGTCGGCGGCGGCGGGCCGAACCCGACCCCCACCACCTCACCCACCCCACGACCCACCCCGACCGCCACGCCGAGCGCGACGCCCGCCCCGGGCGGCAGTTGGACCGCGGGCCGGGCGTACCAGGTCGGTGACCAGGTCACCTACGGCGCAGCGACGTACCGCTGCCGGCAGGCGCACACGGCGATCCCGGGGTGGGAGCCGCCGAACGTACCGGCGCTCTGGCAACAGGTCTGACCCCACGGGTGCGGCCATCGGCCGCACCCGTGTCGCCGTCCCCGCGTGAACGGAGCACCGGCATGCGCCGTCGTACCCGTCTGGTGTCCCTTGTCGCCGCGGTGCTGCTCACCGGCGCCTGCGGCGGGTCGCCCACGTCGAGCCCGCCGGTCGTGCCGCAACCGGCCCCCGCCGCGACGGCGTCGGCCGGGTCCGGGGGCGCGGGGTCCGCGGTCGCCGGGGACACGATGAGCGGGATCGACGTGGTCTTCCTGACCACGATGGTCGGGCACAGCGAACGCACCCTGCAGATCGTCGCGCTGGCCCGCGAACGGGTGCGCGACGACGCGCTGCGCACCCTGGCCGCCGCCATCGAGGCGACCGAGGCCGACGAGTTGTCCGCGATGCGCGGCTGGCTACCCACGGCCGGGCCGGGTGCCGGCGCGGGCGCGCACCAGCACGAGGGGCACGGCGACGACGCCGCGCTCGACCGGCTGCGGACCGCGCCCGACCCGGACGTCGACCGCGCACTGCGCGAGGTGCTCGCCGACCACCAGCGTGCGGCGGCCGACCTGGCCCGAGCCCAGGTCGGCGTCGGCCGAAACGAGCAGGTCCGCGACCTGGCCCGGCGGATCGAGCAGTCCCGGACCGCCGAGGTCGAGCTGCTCCGGGGTACGCCGTGAACGCGCGTCGACCGCGCCCGGACAGCTCAGGTCAGCGGGGTTCCAACCGGACCGAGATCGAGTTGACGCAGTGCCGGGTGTCCTTCGGGGTGAAGCCCTCGCCGTGGAAGACGTGCCCGAGGTGACTGTCGCAGCGGGCGCAGCGGATCTCGGTGCGCGCCATGCCGAGGCTGCGGTCCTCGATCTCCTTCACCCGGCCCGGGATGGCGTCGTCGAAACTCGGCCAGCCGCAGTGCGAATCGAACTTCGTGTCGCTGGAGAAGAGTTCCAACCCGCAGGCGCGGCAGTGGTAGACCCCCTGGGTCTTCGTGTCCACGTACTCGCCGACCCACGGGCGTTCGGTGCCGGCCTCCCGCAGGACGTGGAACTCCTCGGGGGTCAACCGGACCCGCCACTCGTCGTCGGTGCGGGGCAGCTCGTTGTCGTCAAGACTCACCCCTCAACGGTACGTCGAACGTCGGGGGTGTGGCATAAGGTCGCGAGATGGCGGGCACCAAGGCAGCGGTCACCGAGGTCGAGGTGGCCGGGCACACCGTACGACTGAGCAGTCCGGACCGGGTGATCTTCCCCCAGCGGGGCTTCACCAAGGCGGACGTCTTCCACTACTACCTCGCGGTGGGCGACGGGATCATGCGTGCCCTGCGGGAGAGGCCCACCACGCTGCAACGCTTCCCCGAGGGCATCGAGGGTGAGGCGTTCTTCCAGAAACGCGTCCCCACCCGAGGGGTGCCGCCCTGGCTGAGCACCGCCCAGATCACCTTCCCCAGCGGTCGCAGTGCGGCGGAGCTGTGCCCGGCCGATCTGGCGCACGTGGCCTGGGCGGCACAGATGGGCACCATCGTCTTCCACCCCTGGCCGGTGCGCGCCGCCGACGTCGACCGACCCGACGAGCTGCGCATCGACCTCGATCCGCAGCCCGGCACCGACTTCGCCGACGCGGCGCGGGCCGCCGCAGGGGTCCGCGCGGTCCTCGACGAGCTGGGCGTGGCCGGCTGGCCGAAGACCTCCGGTGGCCGGGGTGTGCACGTCTACCTGCGCATCCAGCCCCGCTGGACGTTCACCGAGGTGCGCCGGGCCACCATCGCGCTCGCCCGGGAGGTGGAACGCCGCCACCCCGACCTGGTCACCACCTCCTGGTGGAAGGAGGAGCGCGGCAACCGGGTCTTCGTCGACTTCAACCAGACGGCCCGGGACCGGACGATCGCCTGCGCGTACTCGCTGCGGGCCAACCCACGGGCCACCGTCTCGACCCCGGTCAGCTGGGACGAGCTGCCCGACGTCGACCCGGACGACTTCGACCTGCGTACCGTGCCGGCCCGGCTCGCCGAGCGGGGCGACCCGCACGCCGACATCGACGACGCCCCGTGGGACATCACGCCACTGTTGGAGTGGGCCGAGCGGGACGCCGCCGCCGGCCAGGGCGACCTGCCGTACCCGCCGGACCACCCGAAGATGCCCGGCGAACCCAAGCGGGTGCAGCCCAGCCGCGCCAAGCGCACACCCGACGAAAGCGCCTGAGCGAGGCGCGGTGGCGTCCTCGCTGGACGTTGGTCACCGGGTCCATCCAACGAACCTCTCCGATGCCAGACGAATGTCATCGCGAGCGAAGTTGTCGTACACCTGTTCTAGAGTTTGGGTGTGATCGATGAGTTGGTGCGGGCGGAGGGTGCGGTGGCGGCCTGCACCGACGCGGCCGCCTGGGCTCTCGCCGAGCAGGAGCTGATCGATGCTCTCGACGCCGCGCACCGCGTCGAGCAACGTCTTGCCGCCGTCAAGCTGGCGTTGGTGCGTGAGTTGGACGGTCGCGGCACCGCACTGACGCAGGGCGCTTCCAGCACGGCGGTCTGGTTGCGCGAGCGACTGCGGCTGACAGTTCCCGCCGCGCGCCGGCTGGTCGACCTCGCGGCCCGCGTCGACGCGGCCCCGAGCGCCGTGCGGGATGCCTTGACGAGCGGCGCGGTCAGCGTGGAGCAGGCCCGGGTCATCGCTGACACCGTCGCCACCGTGCAGACGGCCGCCGGGCCGGAGGTCGCCGACAAGGCCGTCGGCGTGCTGGTCGACTGGGCCGGCCAATTCGACCCCACCCTGTTGCACAGGCTCGGCAGCCGCATCCTCGACCACGTCGCCCCCGAGATCGCCGACGCCGCAGCCGCGGCGGCCCTGGAGGCCGAGGCCGCTCGCGCCGCCCGCGACCGGCACCTCACCGTCTCCGAGCAGACCGGCGGGCAGCTACGGCTCAGCGGCATCCTCGACGCGGAGACCGCCGCGCTCGTGCGCGCCGCCATCGACCCGCTCAGCGCACCCAGTGCAGCCGACGACACGCGCACCGCCGGCCAGCGTCGGCACGACGCCCTCGCCGACGTGTGCCGGCTGGCTCTGCGCACCGGTGAGCTACCGGAGCAGGGCGGCGACCCGGCCCAGCTCGTCGTCACCACTGGCTTCGACGAGCTGACGCGGCGGTTGCGCGCCGGCGCGCTCGACGTCGGCCCGCGGCTCACCCCGGAGACGGTGCGTCGGCTCGCCTGCGACGCCGCCGTCCTGCCGGCCGTGCTGGGCGGTGCCGGTCAGGTCCTCGACGTCGGCCGGCAACGCCGCCTCATCAGTGGTCCGCTGCGGCGTGCGCTGGTGCTGCGCGACGGAGGCTGCGCCTTTCCCGGCTGCGACCGGCCGCCCCGCTGGTGCGCCGCCCACCACATTCGACACTGGGTCGACGGCGGCCCGACCAGTCTCGACAACGCGGTGCTGCTCTGCGGCCACCACCATCGGCACCTGCACCAGGGCGAGTGGGCGGTTCGGCTGGGGGGCGACGGCAACCCGGAGTTCGTCCCGCCGGCCTGGCTCGACGCCGACCAGATCCCGCGTCGCAACCACTACCACCGGCGGACGTGACCGATCCCAAGCGGCCCCGAACCGGCGACCGAGGTGCGAGGCGGCTCGGGGGATGCCCGCCGCCGCCGGGGGCGTCATGGCGTCCAGGTGTCCCGGTGGACGTGCCGCGTGGATGACGCGGGTTCGGCTCAGCGCGGGTTCGGGTCAGCGCGGGTTCGGGTCAGCGCAGGTTCAGGTCAGCCTGGAGTGAGGACGCAGAACTCGTTGCCCTCGGGGTCGGTGAGGACCTTCCAATGGATCTCGCTCGGGCTCAGGTCGACGGCGGTGGCGCCGAGGGCCTGCAGCCTGGCCGCCTCCGCCGCCAGGTCGTCGCCTGGATAGGGGCGGACGTCGAGATGGACGCGGTTCCACCCGGTCTTCACGTCGGGGGTGCGGACGAACCGCAGATATGGGCCAACGCCCTTGGCGGAGCGCAGCACCGCGCTCTGGTCGGTCACCTCGTGCGAGGTCCAGTCCGTGGCCGTGTCCCAGAAGCTGGCCATGGCCCGTGGATCCGCGCAGTCGACCACCACGGCGGCGATCGGGCCGGTGTCCCGGTAGAGCGGTCGGGGGTCCAGCACGCAGAACTCGTTGCCCTCCGGGTCGGCCAGGACCGTCCAGGGCACATCGCCCTGACCGATGTCGACTGGTGTCGCGCCGAGATCCCGCAGGCGCGTGACCAGTTGCGCCTGCTGGGCCGCGGAGGAGGTGGCGAGGTCGACGTGTACGCGGTTCTTCACCGTCTTGGGTTCCGTCGAGACGACGAGGTCGACGCAGACGGCGACGGGATCGGGGTAGACGAAGCCCTCGGGTTCGAGGTTTGTCACGCCGGGTCCCTCGCTGGAGATTCCCCAGCCGAGCGCCTGTGCCCAGAAACCGCCGAGTGCGGCGTCGTCCCGAGCCTTCATGTTGATCTGCACAAGCCGTGTTGCCATGGCGACGATGGTAGAGCCTGACCGGACGGCGGTGGCCGTGACGTCGGCCCGGGCGTCGGCCATGCGTCCGCCCCGGCGTCGGTCCTGGTGTCCACCGGGGCGTCGGTGTCGGCCGTGGCGGTTAGCCTGCCGCCATGGTGAGCCCAGAGCTGGATGAGTTGATCGTCGCGGACAACGCGGCCCTGCGCGCGTGGTTGTCGGCCAACCACGCCACATCGCCCGGTGTCTGGCTCGCCCTGACCAAGAAGGGCGGCACGGTCACGACGCTGACCTGGCAGCAGGCGGTCGACGAGGCCCTGTGCTTCGGCTGGATCGACGGGCAGGCCCGGAAACGGGATCAGGAGAGCTCCTGGATCCGGTTCACCCCGCGCCGGGCCCGTAGTGCCTGGTCGCAACGCAACGTCTCCCACGTGGCCCGACTGGAGGCGGAGGGGCTGATGCTGCCCTCGGGTCGCGCCGCGGTGGAGGCCGCGAAGGCGGACGGGCGCTGGTCGGCTGCCTACGCCCCGCCGTCGGAGGCCGAGGTGCCGGCCGATCTCCTCGCCGCCATCGCCGCCGACCCCGCCGCGCAGGCCATGTTCGACGTCCTCACCAAGACCAACCGGTTCGCGCTCATCCACCGCCTCAACGCCGTCAAGCGGGCGCAGACCCGCGAGCGGAAGATCGCCGAGTTCGTCGCCATGCTGGCCCGCCACGAGACGATCCACCCGCAGAAAGCGAGCCCAGTGGCTGCCCAGGCGGGAGATGACGCTTCGGAGAGCGATTGACTTTCGATAGGTAACGAGCGAAACTCGATGCATGGTGACAGAGCATCGAGCGGTAGCCGCTCTCAGGGTTTTTCTCGGGGTGCTGTTCGTGGTCCTGATCGGGTTCCAGACGTTCTCGCTGCCCGGACAGTTCGCGCACATGGCCCAGGAGTCGCCGGAGCAGGCCTACCTCCGGTGGCCGTTGACCGCCATCACGGTGTTCTGGGTGCTGTGCGTCCAGGTGGTCATCGTGTCGACGTGGATGCTGCTCAGCCTGGTCAAGAACGACCGCATCTTCACCGAGGCGTCCCTGCGGTGGGTCGACCTGATCGTGTGGGCCGTCGGCGCCGCGTGGGTGGTGCTCGTGGGGGTCTTCCTCTACGTCGGCTTCAACGCGGACGATCCGGGTGGTCCGATCCTGCTGTTCCTCCTGACGATGGGTGTCACCGTGCTCGGGCTTCTCATGGTGGTGATGCGTGCGCTGCTGCGGCAGGCGACCACGCTGCGGACCGACATGGAGGCGGTGATCTGATGCCCATCGTCGTGCGCATCGACGTCGAGTTGGCCAAACGCAAGATGAGCGTCGGTGAGTTCGCCGAGCGTGTCGGGCTCACGCCCGCCAACGTGGCGGTGCTCAAGAACGGCCGTGCCAAGGCCGTCCGCTTCAGCACGCTGGAAGCGATGTGCCGGGTCCTCGGCTGCCAGCCCGGAGACCTGCTCGAGTGGGTCGAGGAGGACACCCCGTGAGGTACGTCCTGACCGTCGGCGTCGTTCTCGCGGTCGCCCTCGGCGTCGCCGGCATCGTGCACGGGGAGGCCGACGACTCGCCCGGCCTCCAGCTCCTGGGCGTCGTGCTCGTCCTCGGAGCGGTGGCGTTCGGCATCCGCAACCTCCGCGGCGGCAGCTAGCCAGCCGTCCGGGCGCGGGCCGGCAGCCCTCCCGAAGCGCGGGCCGGCCCGCACCGACCCCTCTCGTAGTAACGATCATGTAACGGGCGCGAACCTTTCCCGGTGGGTGGCCTGTCTTGATGGTCGTCGGCCCGTCAGGGCCAGGGGAGGCGTCGGATGAAGCTGGTGTGGAGGCGTGCCCGAGAGGCGCGAGGGTTGCTGGTCGCCGCGGTGATCGCGGCCCTGGTCGCCGTCGCGTTGGTCACCGGGCTGTCCGACTACAACCGTCGGGCGGTGGACGCCGGGCAGCGGGCGCTGGTGGCCGCCTCGCCGGCCGAGGAACGCGGCCTCCTGGTCACCGGGTCGGGCGGGCGCGACGCGGCCGAGTTCGCCACCCGCGACGGGGCGGTCCGCGCCGAGCTCGCCGACGGGCTGGCCGGCGTCCCGGTCGGCGTCTCGGTCGCCCGGTTCGGCACCGGACGGGAGCTGACCGGCTCGCTCGGATCCGTGCCCCGTACCGGCGACGAGCCCGTCTTCGCCAACCTGGCCACCCTCGACGACCTCGCCGCGCACGCGGAGCTGACCAGCGGAACCTGGCCACGCCCAGGGGCGAACCCGACCCAGGTGAGCCTCCCGGAGCGGGCCGCGGGTGCGCTGGGCCTCAGCGTCGGTCAACGCATCCCGGTCCGCGACCGGGCCACCGAACGGCGCAGTGAGCTGGTGCTCGCCGGCACCTGGCGGCCCCGCGACCCGGCGGACGCGTACTGGCTGTTGGCCCCCGGGGTGGGGACGGGCAGCGCGGGCTCCGGCACGTCGTACGGGCCGTTCGTCCTCGACCCGGCTGACTTCGCGGCCATCTTCCCCGGCTCGGTGTCGGCGTCCTGGCTCGTCGAACCGGATCTCGCCGGCGTCGACGCGGCCGACCTGCCCGCCGTGCGGAAGGCCCTCACCGAGGCGTCCGCGGCGGTGCCCGAAGCCGCCCAACTGGGCAGCTCCGGCCAGGCGGTGACCGAGATGCCCCAGCTGCTGGACCGGATGGGCCGCGCCGACCTGGTCGGCCGTTCCGCGCTGGCCACCCCGCTGCTGCTCATCCTGGTGCTCGGCGGGTACGCGCTGGTGCTCGTCGCCGCGCTCCTGCACGAGGACCGTCGCGCGCAGACCGCACTGCTGCGTGCTCGCGGCGCCGCCCGCCGACAGTTGGCCGGCCTGGCCGCCCGCGAGGCGACCCTGGTGGTCGCCCCCGCGGTCCTGCTCGCGCCGGTGATCGCCGGTGTGGCGCTGCGATTCGTCCGACCCGGCGGTGCCGAGCAACTGTCCAGCGCCGGCGGCAGCACCGTCCTGGTCTGGGCGGCCGCCGCCGCCACGGCCGCCGGCTGCCTGGTGGTCATGGTCGCCCCGACGCTGCGCGGCGCCGGCACGTACGTGGCCGACATGGCCGCCCGCTCCCGCCCGAACCGGGCGGCGAGCGTCCAGCGGGCCAGCGTCGACCTGGTGCTCGTGGCGCTCGCCGTGCTCGCCTGGGTGCAGCTGCGCCGGTACGCCTCGCCGCTGGCCGGCTCGGGCGGCCGGCTCGGTCTCGACCCGCTGCTGATCGCCGCCCCGACACTCGGGGTGCTGGCGGGTGCCGTGCTGGCGCTGCGGGTGCTGCCGCCAGTCACCCGGTTCGCCGAGCGGTTCGTCGACCGGCGGCCCTGGACGGCCACCATGTTCGGCATGTGGCAGGCCGGTCGCCGTCCGCACGCCGGCCCGGTGCTGCTGCTCGCCCTCGCCGTCGGTGGCAGCACCCTGGCCTGGTCCCTGATCAGCACGGGGGAGCGGTCCCAGGTCGAGCAGGCCGGGCACACGGTCGGCGCCGACCTGCGGGTCACCGAACGAGCCGGGGCCGCCCCCCTCACCCGGGCCGGTGAACTCGCCGCGCTGCCGGGCGTCCACCGGGTGCTGCCGGCGTGGCGGGACGACATCCGGGTCGGCCGGGCGGACCTGCCGGTGACCGTCGTCGGTATCGACCCGGCCAGCGCCCCCGGGGTCGTCCGACTCCCCGACCGTCTCAGCGATGATCCGGTGTCGGAGCAGTACCGGCGCATGATCCAGGCGCGCGGTGCCAGCGGGGGAGTCGAGCTGCCGGAGGGCACCCGGGCGGTCACCGGCACTGTCCGTACGCCTCTCGAACAACCCACCGAGCCTGTCGACGAACCCATCGAGCCGCACCGGATCGCGGTGACGCTGCTGTTCACCACCACCGACGGCCTCGCCTTCCGGCTGCCGGCGGTCGAGGCACCGAGCACCGGGGAGGCCACGCGGTTCACGGTCACGCTTCCGGACGTGGGCGAGGCGCGGCTGCGGCTGGCCGGCTTCGAGGCCGATGCCGGGTACGCGGCCGGCATGTCGTACCCGTTCCAGGTGCAGGGGTTGGCGTTCGTCGATGGTGGCGGTGCGACCCGGCCGGCGGAGCTGACCGGTGACTGGACGGTGACCTGGCCCGGTGGGCCGCGCGCGCCGGTGGAGTCGAGCGGTGCCGGGTTCGTCGCCAACCGTCCCATCCGGCTGATCGCCGAGGAGGGACGGCCGGACCGGCCGGAGGGCCAGTTCGTCGTCGTGCCGGGAGCGGCGAGCGCGCCGGTCGCCGGCGTCCCGGTGCTGATGACCCCCCGGGTACGCGAGGCGCTGAGCCTTCACCTCGGCGACACCGTCGAGCTGGCGCTCTCCGGGGTGACGCTGCGGGTCCACCTGGTCGGTGAACTGGAAGCCGTGCCGACGACCACCGGCGAGGGCGTACTGCTCGACCTGCCGGCGGCGGTCGACGCGCTTGTCGGATCCGGCGGGACGATCCGCCCGACACCGGAGTGGTGGATCGGCGCCACCGACGCGATGGCCGCCGCCGGGGCGGCCGAGGAGCTGCCGGGAGTCACCGTCCTCAACCGGGAAGCGGTGATCACGTCCGCGGCCGACGACCCGTACTGGCAGGGTTCGCGGACCGGGATGCTCGCCGCGGCGCTCGGCGCGGTGCTGCTCGCCATCGTCGGCCTGATGGTGGACGTCTGGGCGACCGCCCGACGCCGACTCAGTGAGTTCGCGGTCCTGCACACCCTCGGCGCCACGCCCCGACTGCTGGCTCGGGCGCTGCTAGCCGAACAGGCGTTCCTCGCCGGCATCGGCGTGGGGGTCGGTCTGCTGCTCGGCGCCGTGGTCGGAGCCACCATGGCCCCACTCGTCATCCTCACCCCGGCCGCCGGTCGGCCGATCCCCCCGGCGACGTTCGCGCTGCCCTGGGTGCCGATCGGTCTGACCGCGGTCGGTCTGCTGCTGGCGGCGCTCGCCTTCAGCGCGTTCATCGCCTCCGGCATCCGGCAGCGGGTGGCGGCGGTACAGCTGCGAATCGGGGGAGAACGATGAGCGTCGGCGCGGTGGCCCGGCGGGTCCGGGTGTACGGCGGGCAGTTCCTCCTGCTGGCGGTGCTGACCCTGGTGGTCACGCTGCTGATCAGCGGCGTGCCCCGGCTGGTCAACCAGCTCGCCGAAGAGGGGCTTCGGGCGCAGTTGAACAGTGAGCTGCCGGCCCGGCGGGACCTCTCGTACAGCACCGCCGTGGTGACCGCCCCCGCCCTGAAGCCGGCGATGGCCTACGGCCGCGAGCGGTTCGACGCGCTGGCCGCGGGCCTGCCGCCGCAGGTGCGCTCGGCGGTGTCCGAGCGGTGGTACAACGTGGACGCGCAACCGGCCCGCGTGGTCGGCCCGGACCTCAAGGCCCGCGACCTGCTCGTCGACCTGGGTCTGCGCGGCATGCCCGGCGTCCAGGACACCAGCACCCTCGTCGAGGGGGCGTGGCCGAGCGAGACGTACCTTCCCGACCGGCCCATCGAGGTGGCGCTCGACGCCGACGTGGCCGGCAAACTCAACCTGCGCACCGGAAGCCAACTGCGCATCGGCCGGGTCGATGAGCAGAAGCGTCTCCACGACGCCGTCCCGCTGACCGTGGTCGGGCTGTACCGCCCCGTCGACCGTACGAGCGGCATCTGGGACGGGCTGCCATCGATGCTCCAGATCATCCCACCGGAAGGGGACGCTCAGCCGTTCATCGCCTCCGGGGTCGTCGCCCAGTCGACCCTCGACAAGCGGGCCGCGGAGGGGTGGCCGATCCGGTCGAACTGGCGGTACCGGCTGGGCGCCGACAAGATCGATACGCGGCAGCTGGACCAGCTGATCGACGGCCTCCAGGAGACGCAGCTGCGTAGGCCTGCCGACCTCTCGCTGGCCCAGGGAATCGACATCCCGTTGCGCGCGTTCGCCGCCCAGGTCAACGCCGCCCGGACCCTGCTGGCGGTGATCGCGGCCGGCGTACTGGCCACGCTGGCCGGGCTGATCGTCCTCGCGGCGACCCTCGCCACCCGGCGGCGTCGGGCGGAGTTCGTGCTGATCCGGGCGCGTGGCGGTGGGAGCACGGCCGGCGCCCGACGCAGCCTCGCCGAGTCACTGCTGGTGGTGCCGGTCGCCGCCGCGCTCGGCTGGTGGCTGGGCACCCTGTTCCCGGGCGCCCCGGACCCGAGCACCCCGTACGCGATCGCCGCGACCGTGCTGGTCACCCTGGCCCTGCCGCTGGCCACGCTGGCCGTGCCGACCGGCGGGGCGTCGCGCCGAGACCTGGTCCGGATGCGCCCGTCGACCCGCCGGCTCACCGTCGAGGTTTCCGTGCTGCTGCTCGCCGTGCTCGCCGCGGTGCTGCTGCGTCGGCGCGGCCTCACCCTCGGTGAGGTGGACCCGCTGCTGGTGTCGGTGCCGGTGCTGCTCGCGATCGCCGCGGCGGTACTCGCGCTGCGGGCGTACCCCTGGCCGTTGTTGCTGGTCAGCCGGCTTGCCGCGCGGAGAAGGGGCAGCGTCGCCTTCCTCGGCACGGCGCGGGCCGGCCGGTCGTCCGTCGCCGCCCCGCTGGTTGTCGTGGTGCTCGCGATCGGCACCGCGGCGTTCTGCGCGGTCGTCGCCGCGGGCGTCGACGCGAGCCGGGACCGGGCCGCCGAACGGATCGTGCCCGCCGACGCGGTGATCCGAGGTGAACGCTTCGCTCCCGACACGATCGACGAGCTGGGTCGCCTGCCGGGGGTCCGGGCCGCCACCGGAGTGCTGTTCGCGTCCGACGAGCGGCTGGCAGCCGACGAACTCGGCACCGACCCGCGGCTCGAGGACACCGCCGTGCTGCTGATCGACGGCTCACGGTTGGCCGAGGTGGCCAAGCAGTCGGCCGTGGATCTGCCGCTACCGGCGGCGTTGCGCACCGCCCGGCCCGAATCGGGGCCGGTGCCGGCGATCGTCTCGCCGGCGGTCGCCGCCGACCTGACCAAGGCCGGACTGGACCGCTCCGCCTTCATCTCGGTGCAGAACCAGCGGTACGAGTTCCGGGTGGCCGGCAGCGAGGACAGTTTCCCCCTGCTGTCGGCGAACACCGACCGGTTCGTCATCCTGCCCTGGCAGGCGCTCCCGGCGCGCCCCACCTCGCCCGTGGCCACCAGCCTGCTGGTCGCCGGCGATCGGCTGGACGTCGAGGCGCTGCGCCGCGCCGGTGACGAGGGACAGTTGCGGTACCAGCAGCAGGGGGCCGTCACCGGGGGGCAACGCCCACTCGGGGTCGTCGTCGACACCCGGGCCGACGTCCGCCGGGATCTCGGCGCGGGCGGCGCGAACGGCGTACTGGCCTTCGGGTTCGTCGCCGGTGCCGTCGGTGGCTCGGTGCTCGGGCTGCTGGCCATCGCGTTCATCGTGCTGGCCGGCGCGCGGGCCCGCGGCCAGGTGCTGTCCCGGCTGCGTACCCTCGGCCTGTCCCGCCGGCAGTGGCGCGGGCTGCTGCTGGTCGAGCTGGCCCCGCTGGTCGGGGTGTCGGTGCTGACCGGCGCGCTCGTCGGTGCGGTGCTGCCCCTGCTGCTCAACCCGGTGCTCGGCCTGTCCGCGTTCACCAGTGGCATGCCGGTCCGGGTGGCCTTCGAGCCCGGCCTGGTGGCGGCGGTGCTCGCGCTCGGGGTGGTCGCCCTCGGCTTCGCGGTCGCCGTCGAGGCCCTGAACAACCGCCGGTTGCGCCTCGGTGAGGTGCTTCGGCTCGGAGAGGAGAGCTGAGATGACCGCTACCGCCCAGACTTCACTGGTGCCCGACCTGGCCTCCCTGCAACAGCGGGCAGCGCAACGCGCCGCCGAGCGGGCCGGCGGGCAGGACCGACTGCGCGGACACATCGTCTGCGACGGCCTGGTGCGCATCTTCAAGACCGAGGGGGTGGAGGTGGTCGCCCTGCAGGGACTCGACCTGGTCATCGACCGGGGGGAGCTGGTGGCGATCGTCGGCGCGTCCGGCTCGGGCAAGTCGACCCTGCTCAACATCCTCTCCGGCCTGGACACGCCCACCGCCGGCATCGCCCGGGTGGCCGACTACGACCTGCTCACGCTGTCCACCAAGCGTCGGCTGAGCTACCGGCGGGAACTGGTCGGCTTCGTCTGGCAGCAGACCGGCCGCAACCTGCTGCCGTACCTCACCGCTGTGGAGAACGTCGAGCTGCCGATGCAGTTGGCCGGCAAACGCGGCGGCCGGGCCCGCCGGGAACGGGCCCGGGAGCTGCTCGACATGGTCGGCGTGGGTTACTGCGCGGACCGCCGGCCGGGGCAGCTCAGCGGCGGCGAACAGCAGCGGGTCGCGGTGGCGGTGGCGGTGGCCAACGACCCGGAGGTGCTCTTCGCCGACGAGCCGACCGGCGAGTTGGACGAGGCGACCGGCGCCGAGGTCTTCGCGGCGCTGCGCACCATCAACGCCGAGCTGGGCGTGACAATCGTGGTCGTGACCCACGACCACGCCGTGGCCACGCAGGTCCGCCGGACCGTCGCGATCCGCGACGGCCGGACCGCCTCGGAGGTACGCCGAACCGCCCGGACCGACGCGGACGGCAACACCGAGCTGGTCAGCGAGGAGTACGCGGTGCTGGACCGCAACGGCCGGATGCAGCTGCCTGCCGCATTCGTCGACGCGCTCGCGCTGAAGGAGCGGGTCCGGCTCGACCTGGAGCCGGACCACGTGCAGGTACGGCCCGGCGACCGGGCCGCGGACGAGCGGGGAGCACGGGCATGAGTCAACGGGACATGGTGGTCACCGGTGCGGCCGGGTTCGACGGCGGAACCGCCGGACAACCGGTCGAGGTGGTCCGGGTCAGCGGTGTGAGCCGCACCTTCGGTCGGGGCGAGCACGCCGTGCACGCGGTGCGGGACGTCTCGTTCAGCGCCAACCGGGGCGAGCTGGTCGCCATCCGGGGCCGGTCCGGGGCCGGCAAGACCACGCTGCTGAACCTGATCGGCGGTCTCGACCGCCCGGACAGCGGTCAGGTGGTGGTGGCCGGGCACGAGGTGACCGCGGCCGGCGAGGCGGAACTCTTGCGGCTGCGCCGGGGCACCGTCGGGTTCGTGTTCCAGACGTTCGGGCTGGTGCCGATCCTCTCCGCCGCCGAGAACGTGGGCGTGCCGTTGCGGCTGGCGCAGGTGCCGGCCGCCGAGCGCGAGCAGCGGGTCGCCGTGCTGCTGGAGATGGTCGGCCTGGGCGGACACGCGGCCCAGCGCCCGTACGAGCTCTCCGGTGGGCAGCAACAGCGGGTCGCGGTAGCCCGAGCCCTGGCCAACGAGCCGGATCTGCTCATCGCCGACGAGCCCACCGGTCAGCTCGACTCGGAGACGGGCCGGTCCATCATGGACCTGCTGCGCGCGGTGGTGCACGCGCGCGGCATGACGGCGCTGGTGGCCACGCACGACCCGGCCCTGATCGACCTCGCCGACCGGGTGCTCATGTTGCGCGACGGCCGCCTGGTCGACGGCTGACCGCTGCGCCCTCGGCTGTGGCTCTGCGCCGTGGAGCGCGGGCCGTGGGCCGTGGGCTGCGAACTCGGTCAGCGACCCGGCGGTCGTAGCGCTTTCTCCGTCGTCGGGTTGGCCCGGCCGGCGTCCTTGCGGCCGTTGGGGAGGGCGCCGGCGAGCGGGATCAGCAGACAGCCCAGCAGGGCCAGCAGAGTGCCGATGCCCGGGCCGGTGCCGAGCAGATCGTCCTCGACGTAGGGGTCGTTGGCCTCGAAATACCAGAACACTCCGGTGAGGCTGCCGCAGGCGAGCACGTTGGAGACGAGCATGCCCAGGCTGGCCTGCCGCCACACCCAACGGGACGGACCGGGGTTGGCAAGTGACAGCACCGCGAACACGGCGCCGACCACCGCGAAGGGCAGCGCCCAGCCGATCACCTCGGTGCCCGGTGTGACATCGGTCCGCCCCGGGTAGACGCTGCGCCAGGCGGGCAACCAGAACGCGACGACGACCAGCAGGCCGCCGACCACCAAGAGAGCTGAGCCGATCAGTCGCCAGGGCGGGCGCGACGGTGCGGCGCTCTTGGCAATCGGCGTCCTGCTCATGACAGCGAACGTAATCCGGTCGGGCGAGCCCTGTTGCCCCGCCGGGCGGGCGTGACGGCGGGTCAGAGCGCGAGCTTCATGCCCTCGTGACTGGCCACGAAGCCGAGGCCCAGGTAGAAGCGGTGCGCGTCCGCGCGGGTCTTGTCGGTGGTGAGCTGCACCAGCGCGCAGCCACGCTGCCGGGCCTGGTCGACCGCCCAGGTCATCAGGCCCCGGCCCAGCCCCTGGCCGCGCCGGTCCGAGCGGACCCGGACCGACTCGATGAGCGATCGCTCACTGCCGTGCCGACCCAGGCCCGGGATGTAGGTGATCTGCAGGCAGCCGACCAGGTCGCCGGCCTGCTCCGCCACGATCAGCTGGTTGCGCGGGTCCGCGTCGATTGCCGCGAACGCCCTCTCGTAGGCCTCGTCGACCTCGGTGAAGTCGCGGGCCTTGCCCAGAACGTCGTCGGCGAGCAGGGCGATGACGCCGGGCAGGTCAGCCCGGACCGCCTCCCGGAAGATCACGTCGGTCATGCCGATGAGCCTGGCACAACGAAACCGGCGAATGGGCCGGCGCTGCTTGCGGGCAACGGGCAGCATGGGGCGCCATGGAGCTCCTGCTGCTGCCGTTCCGGTGGATCTACCGGGCTTTGGTGTGGTTCGCCAACTCGCCCCGCACGTTGATCACCTCGTACCTACTGATGATCGTGGTGGCCGGGATCATCTACGGCGAGGTCGAGCAGCGCAGCCCGGCCGACGCCGTCTGGTGGGCGGTGGTGACCGCCTCCACCGTCGGGTACGGCGACATCTCGCCGACCACCTGGGCGGGCCGGACGCTGGCCGCGCTGCTCATCTCGACAATGGTGCTGCTGGTCATTCCGCTGATCACCGCGCACTTCGCGAGCCGGCTCATCGTCGACGACAACGCCTTCGAGCACGAGGAGCAGGAGCAGCTCAAGGCCGACGTACGTCGGATGCGGGCGTTGCTGGAGGAACTGGCCAGCCGGCAGGGCATCGAGGTGCCCGCGCTGCCGCCATTCCAACCGGTCACCGGGCCGGGCAGCGCTTCCCTTCCGGTGGCACCGTCAGGTCGAGCAGGTAGGCGTCGACCGCGTCGGTGATGCAGGACGTCTGCGGGTACGCGGTGTGCCCCTCGCCCTCCCAGGTCAGCACCCGCCCGACGCCCAGCATCGAGGCGAGCCGCGGGGTCTGCTCGTAGGGCGTCGCCGGGTCGCCGGTGGTGCCGACCACCACGATCGGCGGTGCGCCGTTCGCCTTCCCGGTCGGGTACGGGTCACGCCCGCCCGGCCACTCGACGCAGCTCAGCATGCCGACCGCCAGCGCCGGCCCGAACAGCGGATATTTCCCCCGCCACTCGGACTGCAACTGCCGGATCTGCTCCCGGCTCGGCTTCTCCGTCTCGTCGGCGCAGTTGATGGCCAGGTTGGCGTCGAACAGGTTCGAGTAACGCCCGTCGTCGCCCCGGCCGGCGTACGCGTCGGCGAGCCGGAACACGTCCTTCGGATCGCCCTTGGCCAGCTTGTCGATCGCCTGGGCCAACTCCTGCCAGCCGGATTCGGTGTAGAGCGACGAGATGACCGCGTAGAACACCCAGCCGGCGGTGGCTTCCCGCCCGCCGGCGCCGCGTACCGGAGAGGCCTTGGCCTTGTCGATGGCCGTGGTGACCGCGGCCCGGGCGTCCGGGGCGATCGGGCAACGGCCGGCGTTCGCCGCGCACCAGCGGGTGAAGTTGGTGAAGGCCCGCTCGAAGCCGCGAGCCTGGCTCTCCGAACCCTCCACCAGCCGCTGCTGCGGGTCGACGGCCCCGTCGAGCACCAGCGCCCGCACCCGCTGCGGGTAGAGCTGGGCGTAGGTGGCACCGAGCAGGGTGCCGTAGGAGTAGCCCAGGTAGGTGAGCTTGTCGTCACCCACGGCGGCGCGCACCGCGTCCATGTCACGGGCAGCCTGCTCGGTGCCGTACAACGGCAACTGGTCGCCGTACCGGTCCCCGCAGCCGCGCCCGATGCGCTGGCTCAGGCCGACGAAGCCGTCGAACTCCGACTGGCTCGCCGGGTCCGGGTCGAAGCCGAAGCTGGCGTCCAGGTCGGCGTCGGAGATGCACTTCACCGGGCTGGACCGGGAGACCCCGCGCGGGTCGAAACCGACGATGTCGAAGCGCTCGGTGATCGAGGCGGGCAGCCCACCGAACTGGGGACCGAACGACAGGTAGACGGCGGTGTCGACGCCGGAGCCGCCCGGACCGCCCGGGTTGACCACGAGCGAGCCGACCCGGTCGCGTTGCTTCGTGGAGCGGGCCCGCAGCAGGGCGATCTCGAAGGTCTCCCCGGCGCCCGGGCCGGTGCTCGCCCCGCCGCCGGTGCCCCAGTCTCGGGGTACCGCGATCCGGGCGCACTCGTAGCGCATGTTGGGTGCGCCGCGCCCGACCAGGTCGTCGGGCACGTCCGGGCAGGGCCGCCAGGTGGGCGCGCTGCCGGTCGGCGCGGCCGCGCCCTCCACCTCGGTGCGTGGCGCGAACGCCGGCAGCGTGCAACCGGCGGTGAGCAGCGCCGTGACGACGAGGGCGGCCAGTGTGCGACGGACCCGGCGACTGGTCGCCAGCCGAAGCTGATGGGCGGTGCGGATCACGTGCTCCTCCGGGGTCGGGTCGACGGCCAGGCTACGCCGAGCCATCGGCGGCACGGTCCACGGTGGCCGCCGGGTCACCGCGCAGCACCTGGTCCACATCGAAGCGGATCGGCCGGTCGAGCTGGTCGTAACGGCACGACCGGGGGTCGCGGTCCGGGCGCCAGCGGACGAACCGGGCGGTGTGCCGGAACCGTTCGCCCTCCATGGCGTCGTAGCCCACCTCGACCACCAGCTCCGGGCGGACCGGCTCCCACTCCAGGTTCTTGGTGCCGGTCCACCGGCTCACCCCACCCGGGATGCGTTGGCCGCGCTCGTGGTCGCCGTGCACCCACGGATGCTCGCCGCCGATGTCCCGGTAGGGGGCCAACTCGTCGAGCAACTCGGCGCGACGGGCCATGGTGAACGACGCGCTCACCCCCACGTGGTGCAGGACCCCGGCGTCGTCGTAGAGACCGAGCAGCAGCGAGCCCACTACCGGGCCGGACTTGTGCCAGCGGAAGCCGGCCACCACCGCGTCCGCGGTGCGGGCGTGCTTGACCTTGGACATCAGCCGCTTGCCCGGCTCGTACGGCAGGTCGGCAGGCTTGACGATCAACCCGTCCAGCCCGGCGCCCTCGAACACGTCGAACCAACGGCGGGCGGTGTCGGGATCGGTGGTGACCTGGGTGACGTGCACCGGCGGGCGCACTCCGGCCAGCGCCTCGACCAACCGTTCGCGGCGGAGCGGGTACGGCTGGTCGAGCAGCGCCTCGTCGCCGATGGCCAGCAGGTCGAACGCGACGAAATCGGCAGGTGTGGTCTCGGCCAGCAGCTTTACCCGGGACGCGGCCGGGTGGATGCGCTGGGCCAGCAGCTCGAAATCCAACCGGGGTTGGCCGCTCGGCCCGTCGCGCCGGATGACGATCAACTCACCGTCGACCGCGCACCGCTCGGGCAACTGCCGGCGGGCCTGGTCGACCACCTCGGGGAAATAGCGGGTCATCGACTTGCCGCCCCGGCTGGCCAGCTCGACCTCGTCACCGTCGCGAAACACGATGCACCGGAACCCGTCCCACTTGGGCTCGTAGGTCAGCCCGGAGGCGGTGGGAAGCTTGGCGACACTCTTGGCCAGCATCGGCTCGACCGGAGGATTGATCGGCAGGTCCACGGCGACCAGTCAATCAGACGGCACCGACAGTCGTGAGGCAGATCACCGTGGGCACCGGGGTGGCGTGTCCGCCCACGCGCCGCTCGTCCCGACCGGGCGAATCGAATATTCGCAGGTCAGAGCTACTTTCGCGAGGTGTCCGAGTGGGTCTGTGACTGCTGCGGGCGGTGGCGGGTGAGCGTCGAGCTGATCCGGGGCCGCTACCGCTACCGGCTGACCCGCCGCTATCCGCAGCGGTTCGGCGGCGGCCGGAACGTGCTCGGCGAGGTCGGTTCGGTGCCTGAGCTGGAGGAACTGCTGCGGCTGCGGACTCCGCTGAGCCTGGCCGACCTCCGCGAGGCCGCCTGATCCCGCCGGGGTTGCGCGCGGGTGTCACGATCCACCCGGCGGCCTTGTCCGCACCCGTGGGCGGTGCGCGACGGCACCGCCCAGGGAGGGGACGTCATGCGGTTCGAAGCCACGGCGGAGATCGTCGCCGACGCCGAGCAGGTCTGGGCGGTGCTTGTCGACGTGGAACGCTGGCCGGAGTGGACGGCCTCGGTGACCCGGGTCGAGCGGGGGGAACCGGAGCCGCTCGCCGTCGGCGCGACCGCCCGGTTGACCCAGCCGAAGCTGCGGCCGGCGGTGTGGCGGGTCACCGAGCTGACCGAGGGACGGGAGTTCACCTGGGTGTCCGACACCCCCGGGGTACGGACCCGTGGGGAGCACCGGCTGCTGCCGCTGCCCGACGGTCGTACCCGGGTCGAGTTGGCCATCCACCAGTCCGGGCCGCTGGCCGGCCTGATCGGCCGGCTGTACGGCGGCCTGCTCCGGCGCTACCTGCGCCTGGAGGCCGACGGTCTCAAGCGCCGGTGCGAGCAGTGGACCTGACGTACCCGGAGGTGGGGGCGACCCGGCACGGGCCGCTACCCGGCGGGTACCACCACCTGCGTCACCGGTATCCGTTGCCGGTCGGCTGCTTCGAGACGGCGGCCGAGGCGGTGCTGACGTGGCGGTTGCACCGCTCCGCCGGGGTCCGGATCCGCACCGACGCCCCCCGGGCCACCGAGGGTGTGCTGGTCAGCTCCGGCCTGGGCGTCGGCCCGGCCCGCATCTGGGGGTCGTGTCGGGTGATCTGGAGCGAGGAGTCGCCGGCACTCGCGGGCTTCGGCTACGGCACCCTGGCCGGGCACCCGGAGCGGGGCGAGGAGGCGTTCGTGGTCGGCCGCGACCACGACGGCGCGGTCTGGTTCGAGGTACGCGCGTTCAGCCGCCCGAGCCGCTGGTTCACCCGTGCCGGTGGCCCGGCGGTCCGTGCGGTGCAGCACGCGTACGCGTGGTGGCTCGGCCGTACCCTGCGCCGGCTCTGCGCCGGGCGGTGACCGTTCAGTACCGGGCAAACGAGCGGATCGTGGCGCGCGGACCGTACTTCGGCGCCCCGATGCCGGCGGCCCCCAGCAGCAGGCAGACCCGGCCCCGGTGCCCCCGGAACGGCTCCAACAGGGCCAACATCCGGGCGTCGTCGCCTCTGGGCTCGCCGGCGAGCGCCCAGGCCACCGTGTTCGGGACGTGGTAGTCGCCGACGCTCACCGCGTCCGGGTCCCCGTACGCGACCCGCACCACCTCGGCGGCCGTCCACGGCCCGATGCCCGGGATGGCGGTCAGTCGACGGGTGGCGTCGGCGGCGTCGGCGCTGCGCTCCAGCCGGTCGGCGAGCGCGGCGGCGCGGCGCAGTGTGTCGGCCCGGCGTTGTTCCACGCCGAACGGGTGGAACACCCAGTACGGGGTGGCGGCCACCGCGGCGGCCTCGGGCGGCAGCAGCAGCGACGGCGACGGGCCGGGCGCCGGCTCCCGGAAGTGCCGCACCGTCGCCGCGTACGCCCGGTACGCCTCCTTGACGGTGACCTTCTGCTCGAAGACGACGCGCAGCAGCCGGGGGAAGACCTGCCCGGTGCGGGGCATCCGCAGCCCCCGGTGCTCCCGAGCCAGCCGGGCCACCAGGGGGTGCGCCCCGGCCAGCTCGGCGAAGCCGGTCAGGTCGTCGTGCAGCCCGGCGATCGCGTCGGCCCGCGCCACCACGTGCGCGGCGCCCGGCCCGTAACCCTCGGCGAGCAGGTCACCGGCGGACGACCGCAGCGCCAGGGTGGCCGGCCCGTCCGGGGTGCGGGTGGCCCACCAGAAGGTGCCGCCGACAAACCGCGCGCACGGGTCGTACGGCGTGAAGGTCAGCGCGTGGACCGACGCCGCCAGCCGGTAGCCGACCGGCGGGCGCAGCACCCGGGTCGCGGCGGGTTCGGTGTCGGTCACCCCACTACTTTGCCAGGTCGCGGCGTGGTCACGGCCACCGCCGGCCCCCACGGGTACGACGGTGGCCGGTCGCGCCCTCCCCGGCTGCGACCGGCCACCGTCGTGCCCGTGGTGTCCCTGATCAGTACGAGTAGCCCGAGCCCCCGGCGTCGTTGGTGCCGCTGTCCGCGGGCGGCGCGACCGGCTTCGGCGTGGAGGTGGGCAGGCAGCTGAGGTTCTTCTTGCCGTCCGGCTGGACCACGAACCAGGTGCCACCAACCGCCTGGCCCTTCCACTGGCCGGGCTTCTTGTCGCCGATGTAGCGGTAGACCGGCCAGCCGGCGATGGTGAGCTGGCGGGTGCCGTCCTGGCGGGTCACGCTGCTGACCTTGTCGTCGGACACGCCGCTGAGCTGCGGGTTGCCGTCGGTCAGCGCCGGCGGCCACACCTCGGCGCACTTGTCGACGCAGTTCGACGAGGGCGGGTCGGCGGTGTCCTTGTCGAAGCGGTACAGGATCCAGCCGTCCTGGTCGGTGACCACCTTGCCCATCCGGGCGACGCTCTTGCCGACCAGTTTCTCGGTCAGGTTGACGTTCGCGGGCGGCGCGTCGGCTGGCGGCGCCTCCGCGGACGCTGACGCCTCGGCTTCAACCGACGCGCTGGGCTCGGCCGCGGCGACGGCGACCGGCTCGGCCGCGCTCGAGTTCGCCCCGTCGTAACCTGCGGGAGCGCAGGCCGTTAGTGCGACCATCGCGCTCGCGACGATGACGGTCCGCTTCATCTTTGCCACGTGCCCTCCTCATTCTTGGCAGTTCACCCATAGGTACGGGAGTCAGGCTGTCAAGGTTGAAGTAACAACAGTGGTCAATTTCACGTGGACTGATTGAACCAATTCCAGCGCGAATGCGTACGCCCCTGATGCGAGACTTCTCCGGCAACGACAGATCGGCGCCGGCCATTGTCGCCATGGCCGGCGCCGATCCGTACGCGAGACTACATCGGTAGCGTGACCAGCGGACTCGCCACACCATTGGCGTCCACCGACTGCACCTGAAGTTGCTTGATGTCATCCACCGGAGCCGACGTCGACGCACTCAACTCCAGACCCTGCGGTCGGGTGTTGGTGCCGTAACCGCCATCCGGCACGGACCAGCTTGAAACGACCTCGGTGCTGGCGTTCTTCCGCACCACCACCAACCGGCAGGTGCGGGGGCCGGGCAGCTTCCGCAGAACGAAGTTGATCCGCGTCCCGTACTCCCGCTTCACCAGGAACATGGTGGTCTGCACACCTGTCGTCGGGTCGGTGGCCTCGACCTGGTCGCCCTCCTCCTCGGTGCCGCCGACACCCGGGCCGCTCGGCGGGGCCGTCGGCCCGCTGGTCTGCGGGTCGATCGGTGCGCTCGGCGTCGGACCGGCGACCGGAGTCGATCCGCTGTCGGTCACGTTGACGAAGCCGTACCCGCTCAGACCGCCGAAGACCACCACCGCGGCGGCCGTCGCGAGCATCTGCCGAAACCGGGTACGCCGACGGTCGGCCCGGACCGCGCCCAGCGTCCGGTTCAGCAACGCCGGGTCGGTAGCCGTCTGCTCCAGCGCCATCATCGTCTCGCCGTCGATGTCGGAGAGCAGTCCGACCACCGGCACCATCGTCTCCAACTCGGCCGCGCACGCCCAGCAGGTCGCGAGATGCTCCTCGAACCGCTCCGTGTCCTGCTCGTCGAGCACACCGAGCGCGTACGCCGCGACGTCCATGTGGTCCGGCCGGCTCATTCTGTCACCCCCCGCTCCTGCAGAGCCGTGCGCAGCGCGCGCAGCGCGTAGTAGACCCTCGACTTGGCGGTGCCGAGCGGTAGCCCCAACTCCTCGGCGGCCTCCGGCACCGTCCGCCCCCGGAAGTACGTCGAGATCAGGATCTCCCGGTGCGACTGACTGAGCGTACGCAGCGCGTCCGCGACCGTCATGGTCCGCAGCACCCGGTCGGTGCTGTCCGCCTCGGCGAACGCGGTGAGATCCCGGTCGTACGTCTCCGGCGGCCGAGCCTCCTGGCTGCGGTGCTCGTCGATGGCGATCCGACGGGCCACCGTGACCAGCCACGGCCGCAGCGACCCCTGCCCCTGCGTGCCCAGGCGGTGCGCGTTGCGCCAGGCCCGCAGCAGCGTCTCCTGGACGATGTCCTCCGCACGCTGCCGGTCCCCCCCGGTAAGACGCATCACGAACATCAGCAACGGACCGGCGTGCTCGGCGTAGAGCAACCGGATCAACTGGTCGGAATGGCTGGCCTCGGTTGTCGTCGCCTGATGGCGTCCGGGCGCCGGTCGCGGCGTCACCGGACCATTCTGGCGAGACGGCGCGTGCGCGTCGACCCCCCGGGCTGACGACGTCGGCCGTGACGAGGACCGCGCCGACATCCAGTCCGCGCCAACCACGTCGCCATGCCAACCGGCCGCCACCGCGTGCATGCAGACCTCCGGGGTGTCCGTAACCATCGCCGGCCCACGAAGCGGGCCGCCCGGTGGTACGCAGCAGCACCCCGAGCGGATCAACGAACGGCGAAGATTTTCCCCGCCGTCGTTGAGTGGACGGTCAGCGGCGGACGGAGAACAGGCCCGGTGGCGGCGGATCCGAGCCGGTCGCGTCGGCGTCGTGGACCACAGGCGCCCCGCTGGCGAAGCGGTCCAACTCGTCGCCGGCCACCACCCGGCCCGGAAACCAGTCGCCGGCGGCGCGCCGGGTCAGCTCCGGCACCGGGGGCGTGGACCGCCCGGCGACCAGCACCAGATTGCCGTACCGGCGGCCCCGCAACACCGCCGCGTCCCCGACCAGGCAGGCCTGCGGCAACACCGAGCGGACCGTGGCGACCTGCCCACGCGCGTGCCGCAACGGCGGGCCGTCGGCCAGGTTCGCCAGATACCAGCCCGCCGGACGGAGCACCCGGGCCACCTCGGCCGAATACTCCACCGAGGTGAGATGAGCCGGGGTGCGGGCACCAGCGAACACGTCGGCGACCACCACGTCGTAACTGGCGTCCCGGGTGGCGGTCAACACGGCCCGCGCATCCTCCACGCGGACCCGCAGCCGGGCGTCGGACGGCCACGGCAGCACCCTGCGGACCAGTTCCACAAGCGCGCCGTCCACCTCGGCCACCCGCTGGGTGGAGCCGGGCCGGGTGACCGACACGTAGCGGGGCAGGGTCAGGGCACCGCCACCCAGATGCAGCAGCCGCAGCGGCGCACCCGCCGGTGCGATCAGATCCACCGCGGCCGCGAGCCGCCGCACGTACTCGAATTCCAGGTGCGTCGGGTCGGTCAGGTCGACGTGCGACTGCGGCGCGCCGTCCAGCAGCAGCGTCCACGAGCCGGGCCGGTCCAGGTCCGGCACGAGTTCGGCCTGCCCCGTGTCGACAGGCTCGACCACCCGGTCAGCCGCCCGTTTACGTCCCATCCTGACCAGTATCCGCGGTCAACGGGCCGCGCGGGCCGCGGCGGTCAACGCGCGGTGCAGCAACCGGGAATCGCCGAGCAGGGCACGCAGCCGGCGCTCCAGCCCGGCGATCGGAATCAGGTTCTGTGGGGCCCGGGGGTCCTTGTACGGGGTGGAGGCGAAGCGGGGCAGGGTGACGAGCGACAGGTCGGCCAACTCGATCGCCGCCTCGACGGGCAGGTCGGCCGAACACTCCACCCGGACGATGCCCGCCCACGGTGCGCCGATCGCCACCGGCAACCGCAAATACCACGACCAGCCACCCCAGGCGGTGCCCAGCCGGAACACCGGGGACCGCTCACGCGACGCCAGACCGGTCACCACCGCGGTCAGTCGGGCATCCAGATACTGGCTGTGCTGGGTCTTGATGTAGCCCAGCGTGCGCGGCAGCTGCCGGCGACTCCGCAACGGGCCGTCCACCACCAGCAGATCGCCGTCGACCCGGGCGGCGTCGGACACCGCCACCTCCAGCGCGGTCAGCGGACCCTGCACGGCGGCCGGCAACTTCGCCAGCTCACCCGTGCCACCGACCCGGTGCACCGGGTAACGGATCGAGCCCGCCACCACATCCTGCGCCGACGGGCTCGCGGTGAACAGGCCCCGACCCACCCGGGTACCGGCCAACTGCGCGGCACCCCGACCCAGGTCACACCGGACCACCCCGGCCGCGTACGAGGCGGCCAGACCGGGGAACGACAGGCCGTCGGCCTCCGCCGTCCAGATGCTCGCGTCGATCCGGCGGACCCCGTCGACGAGCAACACCACGTCGGGCGCCCGCACCTGGGGGCGTACCCCGATCGCCCGCCAGTCCACCGCGGGCAGCTCCACGTCCGCGTCGACCTGCGCGCTGCTCGGCGCGGCCGGTCCGGCGGTCGACGCCTCGAACGACGCGCCATACGCCGGATCCCACGAATCCACGAAGAACGCGGGGTCGCTCCTCGCGCTCACCGGCCCGTCCGCTCCACGCGCGCGGAACGCGCATCCTTGCGCACCTCGAAGCGGACCGGGATGCGTTCGGCCAGCGCCGGCACGTGGGTGACCACGCCGACCATCCGGTCGCCCCGGGCGGCCAGGTTCTCCAACGTGGCGGCGACCGTGTCCAGGGTCGCGGCGTCGAGCGTGCCGAAGCCCTCGTCCAGGACTATCGACTCCAGGCTCGCCGCCGTCGTCGACATCCCGGCCAGCTGCTCGGAGAGCGCCAACGCCAACGCCAGCGACGCCTGGAACGTCTCGCCGCCGGAGAGGGTTCGCACCCCCCGGCGCAGACCCGCGTCGTGGTGGTCGACCACCACGAACTCGCCCTTGTCGTGCACCAGCTCGTACTGGCCGGAGGACAGCTCCCGCAGGATCCCCGACGCGCCGTCGACAAGCAGGTCCAACGCCTCGGCGAGCAACCACCGCTCGAAGTTGTTGGCCCGCAGGTGCCCGGCGAGAGCGCGCGCCACCTGCGCCTCCCGCTCGTGCCCCGCCCGCTGCTCGCGCAACGTGCCGGCCTGCTCGCGACGCTCGTGCAGCCGCCGCCGTTCGGCGTCGGCCCGCTCGACCGCCACTGTCGCCGCGTGCACCGGGTCGTCACCGACCGGCACGTCGGCGTCGGCGAAGATTCCGGTGATGCGCCGCTGCACCGCGTCGGCCACCGACTCCGCCTCGGCGACCGCGACGGCCCGGCTCGCCCGATCGGCGCGGCGGCGGTCCGCCTCGGTCGCCGCCCAACCGGTCAGCGCCGCCCACGCGACGGCCACGTCGTCCCGATCGGTCACCGGCGGGCCGAACCGCGCCAACCCGTCGCGGGACGTGTCGAACGCCCGCCACGCCGCCCGCAGCCGCTCCTCGGCGGCGTCCACCCCGGCCCGGGCCTGGCGCGCGGTCTCGCGGCCGGCCCGCACCGCGGTCGCCGCGTCCTCCAGCGCACGCCGCAACCGGGCGTGCTCGGCCAACTCCCGGCGCAACACCGCCGGCTCCGCCGCCCCGGCGAGCTGCCCGTCCAACTCGGCCAGTCGGGCATCCACCTGCTCCTGCCGGGCCCGCGCCTGCACCAGCAGCCGCTCCAGGTCCCGCGCCGCCGCGTCCCGCTCCTGCACGGTCGCCTGCGCGGCCTTGGTCGCGGCCCGCGCCGCCTTGCCCGCCGCCGTCGCCGCCGCCACCGCCGAGTCGGCAGGCACCGCCGGCACCCGCTCCACCTGCTGCTCGCAGACCGGGCAGGCCGCGCCGGCGTGCAGGTGCACCCGCAGGCTGACCGCCAGGTCGGTGGCCTTCGCCTCCTCGTGCGCCCGGAAGGCCGCCTCCAACTCGGCGTCGGCCCGCTCGGCGACCACGCGGGCGGCGGCCAGGGCCGCCACCGCCGTGACGTGCTCGTCGTTCGCCGCGCGTACCGCCGCGCGGACCGTGTCGGCCTCGCCGGACAGCCGGTCCCGATCGTCGTACGCCCGCAGCAGCAGCCGCACCGCGCTCTCGTCGCCGGCACCGGCCAGCTCGCCGCGCAGCTTCTCCTCCCGCTCCTCGGCCAACGACACAGCGGTCGCCGCCGCCTCCGCGTCGGCCCGCGCCGCGGTGACCGCGCGGGCCACCTCGGCCACCCCGCGCGGCGCGCGCACCCCGGTCAGGACGGTCAGCTCGTCGTCGAGCGCGGTCAGCGCCGCCGCCGCCTCCCGGGCGGTGAGCCGGGCCGTCGCCAGCTCCGGCACCGCCTCGGCCACCTTGCCGGCCAGCTCGGCCATCCGGTCGACCCGCGCGTCGGCCTCGGCCAACGCCTCGTCGTCCACGCCGGTCAGCCCGGCGAGCACCTGGTCGACCGCCTCCAGTCGGGCCTCCGCCTGCCCGGCGCGGGCCGTCGCCTTCTTCTGCACGTCCTCGTAGACCCCGAGGCCCAGCAGGTTGACCAGGATCTGCTGCCGGGTCGCCGGCTTGGCGTGCAGGAAGTCCGCGAACTGCCCCTGCGGCAGCACCACACAGCTGGTGAACTGCTCGTACGGCAGCCCCACCGCCTCCAGCACCGCCTGCTCCATCTCGGCGGGGGTGCCGGCCACCACCTCACCGAGGTCGTCCGGGCTCAACCCGGTGTCCAGTTTGGTCACGTCGAAGCCGGCCGGCATCAGCTGCAACCCGGCGTTCGCGGTCTTCACGTTGCCCCGGCCGTCCCGGCGAACCACCCGGGTCGCCACGTACCGGGCGCCGCCGGACTCGAAGACCAACCGCACCCGCGCCTCGGTCGCCGACGGCGCGAGCGCATTCGCCAACCCCCGGGCGCCACCCCAGCGGGGCACCATGCCGTAGAGGGCGAAGCAGATCGCGTCCAGCACCGTCGACTTGCCCGAACCGGTCGGGCCGATCAGGGCGAAGAAGTCGGCGTCGGTGAAGTCGACTGTCGTCTCGTCCCGGAAGACCGTGAACCCGGCCATGTCCAACCGCATCGGACGCATCAGTGCTCGACCTCCTCGAAAAGCTCGTCGAAGAGCTCCCGGACACCCTCGTCGGCGTGGCCCCGGCTGTCCAGGTAGTCGGCGAACAACTCCCGCGGCGAACGCCCCGAACGCTGGGCGATGCGCGCGCCGCTGCCCGGGGCGGTCAACAGCTCCGGGTCGATCCGGATCTCCAGGGCCCGGGGGAGCAGCTCCTGCACCTCCTCGCGCAGGCCGGCCCGGGGCTGCTCGCGCACGTACACCCGTAGCCAGGCGTCCGGTGCCTCGATCTCGGCGAGCTGGGCCAGGGTGCCTCGCACCGTGCGCAGCGCGCTCGCCGCCGTCACCGGCACCTCCCGCACCCGGGCGGCGGTGCTGGCCGTCACCTCGACGATCGTCACCGAGGGGACGTTTTCCTGCTCACCGAAGTCGACAGCGAGCGGACTGCCGCTGTACCGCACCGGGCAGGGGCCCGCGACCCGCTGCGCCCGGTGCAGGTGGCCCAGCGCCACGTAGTGCGCGGTGGCCGGGAAGACCGTGGCCGGAACGGCGTAGCCCAGCACGGTGTGCGCGTCGCGTTCGCCGCCACCGGTGGCCGCGCCGGTCACCGTGAGGTGCGCGGTGACCAGGTGGACCCGGTCCGGTTCGGTGAAACTCTCGGTCAGGCGCCCCAGCACCCGGCCCAGGTGGTCGGCGTACGTCTGGTTGGTCTCCGCGGCGGTCAGGTCGTACATCTCCAGGGCGCGGACCGCGTACCGCTGGGACAGGAACGGCAGCGCGGCCAGCCGCCACCGCTCACCGCCGGCGGTGGTGCCGTCGATCACGTGCTCGTCGGGATCTTCCCGCACCCCACCGCGGAGCGTGATGCCGGCGGCATCGGCCCATGGGCGCAGCGCGTCCAGCGCGGGGCCGTTGTCGTGGTTGCCACCGATCGCGACCACGTCCGCGCCGGTACGCCGCAGCGCGGTCAGCGCCCGGGTGACCAGCCGGGTCGCCTCGGAGCTGGGCGCGGCGGTGTCGTAGAGGTCACCCGCGACGATCACCAGATCCGGCTGCTCGGCACGGGCGATGTCGATCACGCCGGCCAGCACGGCCTTGTGCTCGTCGGCCCGGGACTGCCCCTTGAGCACCTTTCCCACGTGCCAGTCGGAGGTGTGCAGGATCTTCATGGCTGTGCAGGCCCCTGCCTAGAACGGGATGTCGTCGTCGGAGCTGCCGCCGCCCGAGCCCACCACGGCGAACGGGTCGGCGGACTGGGTGATCGAGCGCAGCGTCTCCGATGGTGCCCGGCCCGCCTCGGAGACCCGGGTCGCCCAGGCCGGGAACGGGAACTCCAGGCAGAGCGGCACCGGAATGTCCGGCTGGTTGACGAACATCGTGCCCGGCTTGGCCAGCAACGCCCGCTGCCGTTGCGCGGGCGGGAGGAAACCGTACTCCGGGCGGGAGGCCTCGGCCGGGTCGAGTCGGCCGACCACCCGGATCGCCGAGTTGGTGACGATGCGCCGCTCCACCTCACTCGCCGTCTGCTGCGCACCGATCAGGATCACCCCGAGCGAGCGGCCCCGCTCGGCGATGTCGAGCAGGACCTCCTTGATCGGCGAGGAGCCCTCCCGGGGGGCGTACTTGTTGAGCTCGTCGAGGACGACGAAGAGCAGCGGCTTGGCGGTGCCGGACTTCTCCTTGCGCTCGAACTCGCTCTTCAGCGTCACACCCACCACGAACCGCTGCGCCCGGTCCGGAAGGTTGTGCAGGTCGACCACCGTCACCTGCGCCGACTCGCTCGTGTTGATCGAGTGCGGGCGACGGGTGGCCAGATCGCCGCGGATCAGCCGGGCGAGGTCCTTCTTGCTGCCGATCAACCGCCGGGCGAACGCGTTGACGGTGCCCAGGCCGACCGCGCTGCCCGCCCAGTCGGAGCGGGTCTCGTCGTCGTTGAGCTGGTCGACGATGTGGTCGACGAGGTCACCGTAGGAGCCGAGCCGCACCCCGTCGATGCTCACCCCGCCGTCGGCCGGCTGGGCGTAACGGGCCAGGTGCGCGGTCACCGAGTGGACCACCATCGTGTACTGCTGGCGCTCGTCGTCGGCGTCCGCGAAGACGTACGGCAGCAGGCGGTCGGCGCAGAACTCGCTCAACGTCCAGTAGAACGAGTCCACCCCGGTGAGCCGGCTGCTCACATCCGGTGTGCCCGCCGCGTCACCGACCCGGGGCGGGGCGTACACCCGCACGTCGGGGAAGGCGCCGGCGCTCAGCCCGAGCTTCGCGTACGCCGCGCGGGTGGGATCGTCGAGGCGGGAGTTGGGGTGGTCCAGGAAGAGCAGGTCCTCACCCTTGACGTTGAAGATCAGCGCCTTGGCGTTGACCGCGTCGCCGCCCAGCACGCCGGAGCGGAAGACCGAATAGAGCAGGAACGTCGCGAAGCTGGTCTTGGTGGCCACCCCGGAGATGCCGGAGATCGAGACGTGCGCGCCGCGGCTGCCGTCGAGGAAGTCGGCGTTGAGATAGACCGGGACGCCGTCCCGACCCATCCCCATCGGGATGCGCCGCTCCATCCGGTCGAAGTGCAGCGCGCGCGCCCGGGCGTCGCCCTCGGCCCGGAACACCACCGCGCCCGGGGTCGGCGGCACGTACAGCTCCGGATCGACACGTGTCGTCGTGACCTCGGCCGCCTCCTGCACCTGAGCGGGGAGCGTGCCGTCCGCGATGGCGAACACGTCGGAGTCGAACTGGGCGCCCTCGTGGCGCGCGCGGACCTGGGTGACCACCCCGGCGATCGTCACCGGCTCCCGGTCCGGCAGCTCCCGCCGGGTGACCACCACGTCGTCGAGCTGGAGATAACTGCCGGGCGCCACGGCCGTCCAGAACTGCAACGGGGTGGCGTCGGCGGTGCCCAGCACCCGCCCGACCGCCTCGCCAGGGCTGTCGAGCTCGGCGTCGGTCATCGGGCGACTCGGGTCGGTCGGTCAGCACGGTCGGGAACCATGACGTGCATCCTGCCCGAGGAGTACGACAGGTCGCCACGCGACGCGTCGGACGACACCCTGCGCCGTCACACTCACGACGGTGGGTGTGCGACCGGGCGACGGCGGGTTACCGACGGGCGTGGCGCAGCAGGAGGACGCCGTCCTCGGCGGCGAGCACGTGCCGCAGGGTGAGCTGGCGCGGCGGCGCGGGTTCTCCCGCGCTGATCCGGCCCGGTCCGGGACCCGCCAGCAGCGGCGCGACGGTGAGGCACAGCTCGTCCACCAGATCGGCATCGGTGAGCGCGCCGAACAGGTGCGGGCCGCCCTCGCAGAGCAGTTGGGTCAGCCCGCGTCGGTGCAGTTCGGCGAGACCGGCGGCCAGGTCGACCCGCTCGGTGCCGCTGCGCAGCAGGTCGGCGACGTCGGTCAGGCCGGGCGGCGGCTCGACGTCGGCGTGGGTGAGCACGATCGGCCGGGTCGGGGCGTCGGCGAAGGCGGCCTGCGTCGGATCCAGGTCCAGCGAGCCGGAGACGACCACGAGCGTGGGGTACTCGGCCAGCCCGTGCTCGCGTCGCCAGGCGCGGCGGCGCTCGTCGAGGCGGACCGCGCGGTACCCCTCGTGGCGCAGCGTGCCGGCGGCCACCACCAGCGCGTCGCAGAGCATCCGCAGCAGCCCGAACACCCGTTTGTCCGGCTGCCCGGAGAGCCCGGCGGAGTAGTCGTCCACGGTGACCGCGCCGTCCAGGCTGGTGACGAAGTTGACCCGCAGTCTCGGCTCGTCCGCGCGGCCGTAGAGCGTGGTCAGCGCGGCGTCGTCGAGGGGCTGCGTCGACGGCTCGGGCCAGAGCCGTCGGATCGGAATTCCGACGCTCATTCGCCGGCCGGACCGGTGACGGGAGGGGTCGGTTCGGCGGTACGGTGCTGGCAGTCGCACCAGTTCCGGCCCGGGCAGTCGTCGTGTCGCCGGGCCCGGCACGCTCGGCAGATCATGCTCGCAGCCTAAGCCGCGGGAGGACAGGACAGCATGCCGCGTCAGATCTTCCAGCTGAAGATGTCCCTCGCCGGTGTCCGCCCGCCGGTGTGGCGACGGGTGCTCGTGCCGGCCGGCTACACGCTGGACCGGTTGCACCGGGTGGTGCAGCACGCGATGGGTTGGCGTGACTGCCGCCTGCACTCGTTCGAGATCGACGCGATGCAGTACGGCGAACCCGACCCGGACGGGGAGTTGGCGCTGCACGACGAGCTGGACGCGCGGTTGGACTCGGTGCTCGGCAAGGGCAGCCGGTTCTCCTACACCTACGACTTCGGCGACTGGTGGGAGCACGACCTGGTCGTGGAGGACGCGCTGACCGCGGACCCGGACGAGCGGTACCCGGTCTGCCTGGACGGCGAGCGGGCCTGTCCGCCGGAGGGTGTCGGCGGGCCGTCGGGCTACCAGGCCCTTCTGGTCGCGTTGGCCGACGAGGACGACCCGATCGGGCCGATCGATCCGCGGCACGCGACGCTGCGCGACTGGGCGGGGTCCACCTTCGACCCGGCCCGGTTCGACCCGGACCGGGCCACCACCCTGCTGCGCCGCTTCTGCTGAAAATCCCCGCAGGCTGGGCGGAGTTCCGAGCCCGGGAGCGGTAACGATCTGGGAACGCTCCCAACGTCCTATTGACACCCCCGTTACCTGTCGGCAATCTCATGGGAGCGCTCCCGGAGGTGGCACGGGTCACTCACACACCCTGGCGTGGCGCGATGAGCACCCCCCACCACACACATCAGCCTCACCACCGGAAAGAGGGGTCAGCGAATGAGTGTCACCACGCGGCGTACCCGCCTGGCGGCCGCTGCCCTGGCCGCGATCACCGCGGTCAGCGGTCTCGCAGCCTGCGGCAACGACGACGACAAGCCGGCGGCCGGCGAGAAGCCGGCCAAGCTGGTCGTCGACACCTTCAGCGAGTTCGGCTACGACGAGCTCGTCAAGCAGTACGAGAAGGACACCGGCATCAAGGTCGAGCTGCGCAAGACCGCGCAGCTCAGCGAGTACCGGCCGAAGCTGGTCCGCTACCTGGCCACCGGCAAGGGCGCGGCGGACGTCACCGCCCTGGAAGAGGGCATCCTCAACGAGTTCAAGACCAACCCGAAGAACTGGGCCGACCTCAACCCCTTGATCGCCGACCACTCCAAGGAGTTCCTGCCCTGGAAGTGGGAGCTGGGCAAGGCGCAGGACGGTCGGCTGATCGGCCTCCCGACCGACGTCGGCAGCCTCGCCGTCTGCTACCGCAAGGACCTGTTCCAGGCCGCCGGTCTGCCCTCCGAGCGCGACCAGGTGTCGGCGCTCTGGCCGGACTGGAAGGGCTTCCACGACGCCGGCCTGAAGTACAAGCAGGGCAGCGGGGGCAAGGCGTTCGTCGACTCGATCACCGCCGTCTCCAACGGTGTGATGTTCCAGGGCAACGGTGACCTGTTCTACGACAAGGAAAACAACATCATCGCGGACACCAGCCCCGCGGTGAAGAACGCCTGGGACACCGCCACCTCGATGGCGGACATCTCCGCCAAGGCGCAGACCTGGTCGCCGGAGTGGTCGGGTGGCTTCAAGCAGGGCACCTTCGCGGTCACCTTCTGCCCGTCCTGGATGCTCGGCATCGTGTCGGACAACTCCGGTGCGGCCAACAAGGGCAAGTGGGATGTCGCGGCCGTTCCGGGCGGCGGCGGCAACTGGGGCGGCTCGTGGCTCGCGGTTCCGGAGCAGAGCAAGTACCCGAAGGAGGCGGCGAAGCTCGCCGAGTACCTGACCAACGCGAAGAGCCAGGTGGACGCCTTCAAGCTCAAGGGCCCGCTGCCGACCAACCTGGAGGCGCTGAAGAACGAGGCGTTCCTCAGCTACACCAACGAGTACTTCAGCAACGCGCCGACCGGCAAGATCTTCGGGGAGAGCGTCGCCAAGATCCAGCCGACCTACCTGGGTCCGAAGCACCAGGCGGTGAAGGAGAACGCGTTCGAGCCGGCCCTGCGGGCGTTCGAGAACGGGCGGGCCGACAAGGCGAAGGCCTGGGAGCAGTTCACGAAGGACGCCAAGACTCAGGGCGCTTTCTGAGTGATCCCCTGCCGGTGGCGTTCGGGGCTTCCCGGACGCCACCGGCCGGTCCCCTCCGCGTAGCGCCCTGCGCGAGGGCCCCCGGGCCTCGCCGGAAAAGGAAATTCGCATGAGCCTGTCGGCCACGACGGCACCGCCGTCGCCAGCAGCACCGCCTTCTCGCGACGTCTCTTCCCGACGTAGCCGGGCAAGGTTACTCAACCGTCTCGATGTCAAGTACTCGCCCTACCTCTACATCGCCCCGTTCTTCCTGATCTTCGGCGTGTTCGGGTTGTACCCGATGCTGCGTACCGTCTGGATGTCCCTGCACGACTGGGACATGATCGGCGACCACTCGTTCATCGGCTTCGACAACTACACCCGGCTCGTGTCCGACGAGTACTTCTGGAACGCGCTGGTCAACACGTTGGGCATCTTCGCCCTGTCGACCATCCCGCAGTTGTTGCTCGCCCTCTTCCTGGCGAACCTGCTCAACCGGACCTTCCTGCGCGCCAAGACCTTCTTCCGGATGGCCATCTTCGTGCCGAACGTGGTGTCGGTGGCCGCGGTCGCGATCGTCTTCGGGATGCTGTTCCAGAAGGAGTTCGGTCTGTTCAACTGGCTGCTCAGCCTCGTCGGTGTCGACGCGGTCGACTGGGACGGGCAGCGGTGGAGTTCCTGGTTCGCCATCTCCACGATGGTCAACTGGCGGTGGACCGGTTACAACACCCTGATCCTGCTCGCCGGCATGCAGGCGATCCCGAAGGACCTCTACGAGGCCGCGGCGATCGACGGCGCGAGCCCGTGGCGGCAGTTCTGGCAGATCACCCTGCCGATGCTCAAGCCCACCTTCATCTTCGTGGTCATCCTCTCCACGATCGGCGGCATGCAGCTCTTCACCGAGCCGCTGCTCTTCGCCAACGGCAACATCCTCGGCGGCGACCAGCGGGAGTTCCAGACGCTGGCCATGTACATGTACGAGATGGGCATCGAGAACCTGAGCACCGCCGGTTACGGAGCCGCGGTCGCCTGGGCGATCTTCATGATCATCGTAGTGGTGTCGCTGTTCAACTTCCTACTCGTCCGCCGCTCGGCGAAGTGAGGAGAGATCGATGACCTCGGCCTCCCAGCGCCTGTGGCGCACAAGTCCGCTGACCTACGTGGCGCTCGTCCTGGCGGCGCTGCTGTCGATCTACCCGTTCTACTACATGCTGGTGATCGCCACTCGCAGCCTCGACCAGATCAACGACGTGCCACCACCGATCACCCCCGCCGGAGCGTTCGGTGACAACTTCCAGCGGGTGCTCGACAACGACGCCGCCAACTTCTTCACCGGCATGATGAACTCGGTCATCGTCTCCTCGGTGGTCACCGTGTCGGTGGTGCTCACCGGTTCGCTGGCCGGGTTCGCCTTCGCCAAGCTGCGCTTCCGGGGCAGCAACGCCCTCCTGCTGACGATCATCGTCACCATGATGATCCCGACCCAGATGGGGCTCATCCCGCTCTGGAGCATGATGCAGGACCTGGGGTGGTACGACACCCTCTACGCGGTCACCGTGCCGTTCCTGGTCACCGGCTTCGGCGTGTTCATGATGCGGCAGTACGCCAGCCAGGCGATCTCCGACGAGCTGATCGAGGCCGGTCGGGTCGACGGGGCGAGCACGTTCCGGATCTACTGGAGCATCGTGCTGCCCGCACTGCGCCCCGCCGCCGGCGTCCTCGGTCTGCTGACCTTCATGGAGACCTGGAACTCGTTCATCTGGCCGTACGCCATCCTCACCCCGGAGAACCCGACCCTCCAGGTCTCGCTCTCCTTCCTGTCGTACGCCTACTACACCGACTACTCCCAGGTGTTCGCCGCCACGGCGATCGGCACCATCCCCCTGGTAATCGTCTTTCTCGTGTTCGGCCGCCAGATCATCGGCGGGATCATGGAAGGTGCCGTCAAGTCGTGAGCAACCCCGCCAGCCCCAACGCCGTCGACGTCCTCGACGAGCGCCCCGGGCTGACCTTCCCACCCGGTTTCCTGTGGGGGGCCGCGACCGCGGCATACCAGATCGAGGGGGCGGCGGCCGAGGACGGCCGTACCCCGTCGATCTGGGACACCTTCAGCCACACCGACGGTCGGGTCCTCCTCGGGCACACCGGCGACGTCGCGTGCGACCACTACCACCGGCTCGGCGACGACGTCGCCCTGATGGCCGAGCTGGGCCTCAAGTCGTACCGTTTCTCGGTCTCCTGGTCCCGGGTGCAGCCCGGCGGCGTCGGCGCGGCCAACCCGCAGGGGTTGGACTTCTACCGCCGGCTGGTCGACGAGCTGCTGGCCAACGGCATCGAGCCGTGGCTGACCCTCTACCACTGGGACCTGCCGCAGCCGCTGGAGGACGCCGGCGGCTGGCCGGCCCGGGACACCGCGGCCCGCTTCGCCGACTACACGACACTGGTGGCCGACGCGCTCGGCGACCGGGTGCGCTACTGGACCACGCTGAACGAGCCGTGGTGCTCGGCGTTCCTCGGCTACGGCGCCGGTGTGCACGCCCCCGGCCGCACCGACGGTGCGGCCGCGGTGCGCGCCGGGCACCACCTGATGCTCGGACACGGCCTGTCCGTGCAGGCGCTGCGGGCCGCCCGGCCGACCGCCGAGGTGGGCGTGACGGTCAACCTCTACCCGGTCGACCCGGCCACCGACGCCCCGGCGGACGTGGACGCCGCCCGCCGGATCGACGGGTTGGCCAACCGGTTCTTCCTCGACCCGCTGCTGCGGGGGTCGTACCCGGAGGACCTGGTGGCCGACCTGCGCACGGTGACCGACTTCGGCCACGTGCACGACGGCGACCTGGCGACCATCGCCACGCCGCTGGACCTGGTCGGGGTCAACTACTACAGCCGGCACGTGGTCGCCGCGGCGGCCGAGGGCGCCGCGATCGACCCGGCCCCGTCGTGCTGGCCGGGCAGCGAGGACGTCCGGTTCGTCACCCGTGGCGTACCGGTCACCGACATGGGCTGGGAGATCGACGCCCCGGGCCTGGCCGAGACGCTGCGTCGGGTGCACGGCTACACCGACCTGCCGCTGTACGTCACCGAGAACGGTTCCGCGTTCGTCGACTCGGTGGTCGACGGGCAGGTCGACGACGTCGACAGGTTGGCCTTCTTCGACGCCCACCTGCGCGCCGCGCACGAGGCGATCGACGACGGAGTTCCCCTGCGGGGATACTTCGCCTGGTCGTTGATGGATAATTTCGAATGGGCCTGGGGTTACACGAAGCGGTTCGGCATGATCCACGTCGACTACGACAGCCAGGTCCGCACCCCCAAGTCCAGCGCCAAGTGGTACGCCTCGGTGATCCGGCGCAACGGTCTGGCCGCACAATAGGCTCGGGCCAGCCATCAGGACGGCCCTGGCGTCCACCTCTCGCAGGTGGCGCCGGGTCCGCCCGCCGTCGGAGGAGCAGACGATGACAACGCAGCGCACCCGGTCACTCGGGCGTCCGACCCTCGATGCGGTCGCGGCACGCGCCGGTGTCGGTCGCGGCACGGTCTCCCGCGTCGTCAACGGCTCGCCGCAGGTCAGTCCGGAGGCCCGGGCCGCGGTCCAACAGGCCATCGCCGAGCTGGGGTACGTGCCGAACCGAGCCGCCCGCGCGCTCGTCACCCAGCGGACCGACTCCGTCGCGCTCGTGGTGTCCGAGTCCGGTGAGCGGGTCTTCACCGAGCCGTTCTTCGCCGCGATCGTCCGGGGGATCAGCTCCGGCCTGCTGGAGACGCCGATGCAGCTCTGGCTGGCCATGGCGCAGTCGCCGGTGGAGCGGGAGCGGGTCGAGCACCACCTGACCAACCAGCACGTCGACGGCGTACTGCTGCTGTCGTTGCACGACTCCGACCCCCTGCCGACGCTGCTGGAGGAGCGCGGCCTGCCCGCGGTGCTCGGTGGCCGGCCCGCCCGGATGCTGCAACCGGGCGCCCAGCCGGCCTGGTTCGTCGACGTGGACAACGTTGGCGGGGCCCGGCAGGCGGTCGAGTACCTGGCGAGGCAGGGGCGTCGTCGCATCGCCACCATCGCCGGCACCCAGGACATGGGCGTGGGCCTGGCCCGCCTGGCCGGCTACACCGAGGCCGTGAAGGCCACCGGGGCCGGCGTCAACCCCGACCTGATCGCGTACGGCGACTTCAGCGAGGGCAGCGGCGCGTCCGCCATGCGCCGGCTGTTGGACGTCTGCCCGGACCTGGACGCGGTCTTCGTCGCGTCCGACCTGATGGCGTTCGGCGCGCTGCGTACGCTGCGGGAGGCCGGCCGGCGGGTGCCGGAGGACGTCGCGGTGATCGGCTTCGACGACGCGACGATCGCCCTCCGGGCGGACCCGCCGCTGACCACGGTCTTCCAACCGGTGGAGGAGATGGGCCGACAGATGGCCCGCCTGCTGGTGGCCCGGATCCGCGGCGAGGACCTCCCGGCCACGCACCTCCTCCTGGACACCCACCTGATCCACCGCGCCAGCGCCTGACCCACCCACCTCCGCGCGCCCTCCGCCCTGCGCTCCGCGCTGCCCTCGGCCCTGCGCTCCGCGCGCCCTCGGCGCTGCCCTCCGCGCGCCCTCCGCGCTGCCCTGCGTGCGCCCTCCGCGCTGCCCTGCGTGCGCCCTCCGCGCTGCCCTGCGCGTTGATCATGAGGTTGGCGGGCACAAATCACCCGAACCGCCCGGTCAACCTCATGATCACCCGCCGCAATGCCCAAGATCGTGCTCGATCCTGGTTGTAGTGGTGATCCTGGAGGCGGAGGCCACTACATCCCGGATGTAGCGCGATCTTGCCCGTGGGGCGTGATCTTGCCCGTGTGGGCGCGATCTTGCCCGTGGGGCGCGGTCGCGGGCGTGGTCGTGCCCGTGGGGCGCGGTCTTGCCCGTGCGCGGTCTTGCCCGTGCGCGGTTTTGCCTGTGGGGCGACCCCGGCAGCGCGGCGCGGTGCGATGTGGCGTGGTGTGCGTGGTCAGGTGGGGGCTACGAGGTCCAGCGGCGGATTTCGCGCTTGGCCAGGGAGTTGCGGTGGACCTCGTCGGGGCCGTCGGCCAGGCGTAGGGTGCGGGTCTGCGCCCAGAGGGCGGCCAGCGGAGTGTCCTGGCTGACGCCGGCGCCGCCGTACCCCTGGATGGCCTTGTCGATCACCCACTCCGCCATCGCCGGGGTGCCGATCTTGATGGCCTGGATCTCGGAGTGCGCGCCCTTGTTGCCGACGGTGTCCATCAGCCAGGCCGTCTTCAACACCAGCAGCCGGGCCTGCTCGATACGCACCCGCGACTCGGCGATCCACTCCCGGACGACGCCCTGCTCGGCGAGGGGCCGGCCGAACGCGACCCGCTCGAGCGCCCGCTTGCAGAGCAGCTCCAACGCCCGCTCAGCCATTCCGATCAATCGCATGCAGTGGTGGATCCGGCCCGGGCCGAGCCGGGCCTGGGCGATGGCGAAGCCGGTGCCCTCGGCGCCGATCAGATTGTCCGCCGGCACCCGGACGTCGGTGAAGTCGATCTCGGCGTGCCCGCCGTGGGATCCGTCGGTGTAGCCGAAGACGGTCATGCCCCGGCGCACGTGCACCCCGGGGGTGTCCCGGGGGACCAGCACCATGCTCTGCTGGCGGTGCCGATCGGCGTCGGGATCGGTCTTGCCCATCACGATGAAGATCTCGCAGCGCGGGTCCATCGCGCCGGACGACCACCACTTGCGGCCGTTGATGACGTACTCGTCGCCGTCCCGGGTGATCGAGGTGGCGATGTTTGTGGCGTCGGAGGAGGCGACGTCCGGTTCGGTCATGCAGAACGCGGAGCGGATCTCGCCCTCCAGCAGCGGCATCAGCCACCGTTTCTGCTGCGCCTCCGAGCCGAACTCGGCCAGCAGCTCCATGTTGCCGGTGTCCGGTGCCGCGCAGTTCACCGCCTCCGGCGCCAGGTGCGGGCTGCGGCCGGTCAACTCGGCGAGCGGCGCGTACTGGAGGTTGGTCAGGCCGGCGCCGTAGCGCGGGTCGGGCAGGAACAGGTTCCACAGGCCGCGCTTACGGGCCTCCGCCTTCAGCTCGGCCAGGACCGGGGTACGCGACCACGGGTCACCGGCGGCCACCTGCTCGGCGTGCACCGCCTCGGCCGGGTAGACGTGCTCGGTCAGGAACCGGGTCAGCTCGTCGCGCAGCTCCTCGGTCCGGCTGTCGTATGAGAAGTCCATCACCGCTCCCTGGCAGCGGTCAGTCCGTGCGCGACCAGCGGTGCCACCATCTCGCCGATCCGGTCGAAGCCCTCGCCGAGCGTCTGCCCGAGCGTGTGGCGGTAGTGGATGCCCTCGCAGATCACCGCAAGCTTGAAACAGCCGAGCGCCACGTGCCAGTGCAGCGGCCCGACGTCCACGTCGCTGCGCCCGGCGTACCTGTCGATCAGCTCGCCGCCGGTCGGGAAGCCGGCGCGCGGGCCGAGCCCGTCGGCGACCGGGTTGCCCTCGGCCGTGTCGCTGCCACCGAGCACGTCCCAGTACGTCAGGAGCAGCCCCAGGTCGGCGAGCGGGTCACCGAGGGTGGCCATCTCCCAGTCGAGGACGGCGTGCACGGCCACCGGGTCGGCCGAGGCGAGGAGGTTGTCCAGCCGGTAGTCGCCGTGCACGATCCGGCCGGCGTTCGCGCCCTCCGGGGCGGTCGCCGCGAGCAGGTCACGCAGCTCGTCGATGCCGGGCAGTTCCCGGCTGCGCGAGCGGTCGAGTTGCCCGCCCCAGCGGCGGACCTGCCGGGCCAGGTAGCCCTCCGGGCGGCCGAAGTCGCCCAGCCCGACCGTGGCCGGCTCGACGCTGTGCAGCGCGGCGAGCGTGTCCATCATCGCCATGGCGAGATCCCGGCGTCGGTCGTCGCCGAGCGGGTCGGTCTGCGCGCGGGTGCGGAACACCTCGCCGGGCATCCGCTCCATCAGGTAGAAGGGCGCGCCGATCACCTCGGGGTCGGTGCAGAGCAGCAGCGCGCCCGGGACCGGCACCTCGGTCGGCGCCAGCGCCGAGATGACCCGGAACTCGCGGGCCATGTCGTGCGCGGTCGCCAGCACGTGCCCCAGCGGAGGGCGGCGCAGCACGACCTCCCGGTCGCCGACGCGCAGCAGGTAGGTGAGGTTGGACTTGCCCCCCGCGATCAGGTCGGCCCGCAGCGGCCCGACCGCCAGCTCGGGTCGGTGTGCGGCGAGGTAGCCGGCGAGCCGGTCCAGGGACAGCCCGGCGGGGGAGGCGGGAACGGTGCCCGGTCGCGGCGCACTGACGGCCGGATCACTCATCCGACTAGTTGATGGCAGCTCGCTCACGTTGTCAAGGTCAGAATTTCCCCTCGGGACATGCCTCTGCAACAGGGACGAAATGGTCAACCGGCAGGCTGTGACGCAGCCTGCCGGACGCTTGTCGCCGGCCCGCCGAGCGGAGGGACAGACATGTTGCTGCGAGTTCGGGTCACCCTGCCGGACCGTCCGGGCACGCTCGGCCAGGTCGCCCGCACGCTGGGCGTCTCCGGCGCGGACATCGTCCAGGTGGTGGTCCTCGAACGACTCGGCGGACGCGCGGTGGACGACTTCACCGTCGTCTGGCCGGGTGCCGCCCGGGTGGAGCGGCTGCTGGCTGGTCTCGCGGCGATTCCTGGTGTGCGGGTGGACGGTGTGTGGCGGGCGATCGGCGCGCCCACCACCACCGGCCAGGACGCGGAGTTGTTGGCCCAGGTCGCGGCTAACCCGGCCGACGGGCTGGCCACCCTCGTCGACGCGGTTCCCGGGCTGCTGGCGGCGGACTGGGCCGTCGCCGCCGTGGTGCCTGTCGACTGGGCCTCCCGGACCGGGGGCGGCGGGGCGACGGTGGGGCACGCGAGCTGGCGTACCCCGGTGCCTCTGCGGTTGCCGGAGGTGACGCCGCTGCGCGGTCGGTCGATGACCACGCCCGACGGCACCCACCACGCGATCGCGCCGTTCGGCCGGGCGGGCCTGGTGCTGGTGGTGGCCCGGGAGTACAGCGACACCCTCTGCGCCGCCAACTTCCACAGCACCGAGGTCGACCGGCTCACCCAACTGGTCCGGGCCAGCGCGGTGATCCTCGGCGACCGGCTGGACCTGGTCGGCGCGCCGCCGGTGGTCGCCGGCCCCTGACCGGCCGGGGAGTTCCCGGGCACGACACCACCGGGCAATCGGGCGGCAACAGCCGGCGACGAGGCTCAGCGGTGAGGAAGGGAGCCAACCATGACGTTGTGGCGGATCCGAGCGACGGTGGACGACCGACCGGGCTACCTGTCGGTGCTCACGGCCAGCCTCGCGCTGCGTGGGGTCAACATCCTCACCGTGCAGGTGCAACCCACCGAGCAGGGCGCGGTGGACGACTTCCTGGTCGACGCGCCGGACGCGCTCGACGAGGCCCAGCTGATCGCCGCCGTCGAGCGCGGTCGGGGCCGGGACTGCTGGGTGGCGCGCAGCGAGGCGCGCGGCCTGGCCGACCAGCCCACCCGGGTGCTCGGGCTGGCCAACCGGCTGGTGCGCGACCCGGACGCCACGGGCGAGGCGTTGCAGACCCTGCTCGGCGCCGACTCGGTCACCTGGCGACCCGCGTCGACAGGCATCGACCGGGGGATCGCCGGCGCCACCATGACGCTGGCCGACCCGGCGGGCGGCTCGTTCGCGCTGCGCCGGGCCGCGCCCGCCTTCACCCCGGCGGAGTACGCCCGGGCGCAGGCCCTGGTCGAGTTGGCCGCCACCGTGGCGCGTCGGGCCGCGGAACAGGTCACCCTGGTGCTGCCCGACGGGGCCGAGGTGGCCGTCCGGCCGGGCTGCGCGCACGACCTGTCCGGCCTCGTCGAGCTGCACGAGACGTGCTCACCACGTAGTCGGCAGCGGCGTTACCTGGGCGGGGGGCTGCTGCCGCAGCCGGCCCGACTGCGCCGGCTGCTGGAGCCGGGGCGCGGGTTGACGCTTGTCGCCACGACCACCGGTCCCGACGGTGCGGCGGGGTCGGTGGTCGCCATGGCCAACCTGCTCGGCGAGGGCGACGAGGCCGAGGTGGCGCTGCTGGTGCGCGACGACTGGCAGCGGCGGGGGCTCGGCTCGGCGTTGCTGCGCCGCGTGGTCCGGCACGCCGACGCGGCCGGGTACGCGGCGTTGGTGCTGCACGTCCAGGCGGAGAACACCCCGATGCTGCGGACGCTGCGCCGGCTGGACCGGCCCAGCTCGGTGGAGCGCGACGGCGCGCTGCTCACCCTCACCGTTCCGCTCGCCGTCCGCGCTGCGGCGGAGAGGACGGGCACGGTGCTGACGCCTGGGGCGTAGCGAGGGTCCCGGTCACCGCCGGGGCGGTTCGCGGCGGCCCGAGACGCAGAACCGGTTGCCCTCCGGGTCGGCCAGCACCACGTACGGCGGTTCGGTCGGGTGCGGCTCGGCGGGATAATGCCGCCAGTCGACGATCCGGGCACCGAGGGCGAGCAGCCGGTCGAGTTCCTCGTCGAGGGGTCGGTCGCCGGCGTCCAGATCGAGGTGGAGTCGGGGGAACTCCGGCACGGGACTTTCGCTGAGGTCCATCGCGAGGGCCAGGCCCGACACCCCTGGCGGCGGATCCAGCACGATCCACTCGTCGCCGGTGAAGCGGGGCTCGCGGCGACGGTAGCCGAGGGCCGCGGCCCAGAACGTTCCTGCCCGCTCGGCGTCGGACACGCCCACAGACAGCTGCGCGATCAATGCCATCTCGCGACGGTACGCGCCGACGAGGGCCCTTGCGCGACCGGCCGCCGGAGCGAGGTCCGGGGCCGGTCGCGGGCGTTCGTCGGTCAGCTGGTGAAGGTGATTCGGTCGCGACGGCGACGCATCATCAGCAGGGCGCCACCGCCGATCAGGGCGATCCCACCGAGTGCGAGGCTGGTGACGGCCACGCCGGTGAGCGGGAGACTGCCCCCGTTGTCGCCGCCGCCCGCGCCTCCCGGGGTCGACGCTGGACCGCCGACGGCCGCCGACTCTGACGGCGGGACCGACTCCGACGGCGGGACCGAAGTCGACGGCGGGACCGAGCCCGTCGGCGTCGACGTGGCGGGGGCGGTCGGCGTGGGCGAGCCGGTGGTGGGCGTCGGCGTCGGGGACTGGGTGGTCGGCGTCGGGGTCGGCGACGCGGTGGTGCCGGCGCCGGCGCACGTGTGGCTGAGGTTGAACCTCTCGCCCTCGCCGCTGACGAGCGCGCTGCCGCTGGTCAACGTCCATCCCGCCGGGGTGAAGAGATAGGCGTGCTTCACCTGCTTGTCGCCGCCGCCGTTGGCGGACAGGAAATCGGTGTAGGGATCCGCGGGGTTCGGCACGGTCACCGTCACCGAGACGCCGGCTGGGTCCTTGAAGGTCAGAGTCAGGCTCTGGAAGTCACCGGCCCGCTTGGTGGGCAGCACGAAGTGCCAGCCGTCCTGATTGGTGGGTCGCGTGCCGAACTTGGGGTCCTGGCACTCCTGCTGGAACGTCCCCGCCGTCGCGCCGGCGTGCGCGGGGTTGAGGGGAACGACGCTCGACGCCCAGACCGGGGAGGCGATGGCGAGAACGGCCGTGGCGGCGGCGGTGGAGACAGCCGCGCGCGTCAGGCGCCGACGCAGTGGCATGAGTATTCCTCCGGTATTGGTCGAGGGGGCCGCTCATGATCCCATCTCGGGGGCCTGCCGACGGCATCACTCGACCGGTCTGAGCTGGGCGACGTCTCGGTCGGGAAGTGCCTGCCGGGTCGGTGTTTCCTGCTGCCGTGCGCGTGTCGTCGTAACACCCGCGCGCGCGGTGGCGCTGGCGGTGCAGTGCGGGCTTCCCAATCGGTGACGGGCGCATTACATTGTCGGTTATCCATGGGAGCGCTTCCACGGCTTCCGTGGTCACACCGCCACCTCGCTGTCGCCGGTGGCCGTGCCGCCCGTACGCCGTCCCGCGTCGGTGCGACCGCCGGCGGCACCTCCGACAGGAGCCCGCATGCGCCACCTGACCCGGCCGTCCAGCGGCCACCCCGGTCGGTCACCGGTCGCCGACCAGCCTTGGCCCCGGCGCTTGCTGGCCGTCGGCGTCGCGCTGCTCACCGGCGCGTCCCTCGCGGTGACCGCACCGCCGTCCGGTCCCGCCGCCGCCGCGCCGGCCGCGACCTACAACTACGCCGAGGCGCTGCAGAAGTCGTTGCTCTTCTACGAGGCGCAGCAGTCCGGCAAGCTGCCCGACTGGAACCGGGTCTCCTGGCGGGGCGACAGCGCCCTCACCGACGGCGCCGGCGCGGGGCTGGACCTCACCGGTGGCTGGTACGACGCCGGCGACCACGTGAAGTTCGGGTTCCCGATGGCGTTCAGCGCCACCATGCTCGCCTGGGGCGCGGTCGAGTACCGCAGCGGCTACACCTCCTCCGGCCAACTGCCGCACCTGCTCAACAACCTGCGCTTCGTCAACGACTACTTCATCAAGGCGCACCCGTCGGCGAACGTCCTCTACGGCCAGGTCGGCAAGGGCGACGACGACCACAAGTGGTGGGGTCCGGCCGAGGTGATGCAGATGGCGCGTCCCGCGTACAAGATCGATGCGAGTTGTGGCGGCGCGGACCTGGCGGGGGAGACGGCGGCCGCGATGGCCGCGTCCTCGATGGTGTTCCGGCCCACCGACGCGGCCTACGCGGACAAGCTGCTGGGCCACGCCCGGCAGCTCTACACCTTCGCCGACACGGTGCGGAAGTCCTACCACGAGTGCATCACCGACGCGACCAGCTTCTACCGCTCGTGGAGCGGCTGGCAGGACGAGCTGGTCTGGGCCGCCATCTGGCTGCACCGTGCCACCGGCGAGGCGAGTTACCTGGCCAGGGCCGAGAGCGAGTACGACAAGCTCAACACCGAAAACCAGTCCACCACCCGCTCCTACAAGTGGACGATCGCCTGGGACAACAAGCAGTTCGGCGCGTACGTTCTGTTGGCCAACCTGACCGGCAAGCAGAAGTACGTCGACGACGCCAACCGGTGGCTCGACTACTGGACCGTCGGGGTGAACGGGCAACGGGTTCCGTATTCCCCCGGCGGGATGGCGGTGCTCGACTCCTGGGGGGCGCTGCGCTACGCCGCGAACACCTCCTTCGCCGCGCTCGTCTACAGCGACAAGACCACCGACACCACGCGCAAGGCGCGCTACCACGACTTCGCCGTCCGGCAGATCAACTACGCGCTCGGCGACAACCCGCGCAACTCCAGCTACGTCATCGGGTTCGGCGCCAACTCGCCGAAGAACCCGCACCACCGCACCGCGCACGGCTCCTGGTGGGACAGCCAGACCGTGCCCGTGGAGACCCGGCACACCCTCTACGGCGCGCTCGTCGGTGGCCCGTCCTCAGCCAACGACGCGTACAGCGACAGCCGGTCGGACTACGTGATGAACGAGGTGGCCACCGACTACAACGCCGGCTTCACGTCCGCGCTGGTCCGGCTGACCTCCGAGTACGGCGGCACTCCGCTGGCCAACTTCCCGGTCGCCGAGACGCCGGACATCGACGAGTTGACGGTGGAGACCACCGTGGCGCAGGCCGAGCCGCGGGCCACCGGGCTCAAGGTGATGGTCTACAACAAGTCGGCGTTCCCGGCGCGTGCGCTGAGCGACGGGAAGTTCCGGTACTACTTCCGGCCCGACGGCACCGGCCCGGTGCAGGTCACCGCCGGCTACACCCAGGGCTGCCCGTCCCCGACCACGGCCAAGCAGTTCAGCGGCGACATCTGGTACGTGGAGGTCGACTGCACCGGCTACACCATCGCCCCGGCCGGCCAGTCGGCGCACCGGATGGAGGTCCAGTTCAAGATCGGGGTGCCGGAGGGCGGCACCTGGGACCCGACAAACGACCCGTCGTACCAGGCCACCGCCGGCCCCAACCGGAAGGTGCCGCTCTACTCCGGCACGACCCGCGTCTGGGGCGAGGAGCCGGGGCCGGTCGTGCCGGACACCACCGCCCCGACCACGCCGGGTAAGCCCGTCGCGTCCGGCCTCGCGCCCCGCTCGGTCACCCTGACCTGGCCAGCCTCCACCGACAGTGGCGGCAGCGGCCTGGCCGGCTACGACGTCCGCGAGATCCAGGTTGGTGGCGACACGGTGCTGAACCGGCCCGTCACCGGCACCACGCTCACCATCTCGACGCTGCTGCCGGAGCACACGTACGAGTTCGCGGTCATCGCCCGCGACGGCGCGGGCAACAGGTCGGCGGCCTCACCGGTGCTCACCGTGACCACACCGCCGACCGGCTCGGCCGACACGACGGTGCCGAGCACGCCCGGCACCCCGGTCGCGTCGGCGGTCACCGCCACCGGGCTCACCCTGGCCTGGACCCCGTCGACCGACAACGTCGGCGTCACCGGTTACCGGGTCTACCGCGAGGCCGGCGCCACCGACGCGCTTGTCGGCTCGCCGACCGGCACCACCGTGGCGGTGTCCGGGCTGACCGCGTCGACGGCGTACCAGTTCTACGTGGTGGCCGTGGACGCGGCGGGCAACACCTCCGCGGCGTCCGCGCCGGTCGCGGTGACCACCGCGGCCCCGCCGGTCGGCGGGGCCTGCACGGTGGGGTACGCCGTCACCGACTGGAGCCCCGGCTTCACCGCCAGCGTGACGATCACCAACACCGGCACCAGCGCGATCAACGGCTGGACGTTGCGGTTCAGCTTCCCCGGCGGGCAGACCGTCAGCCAGGGCTGGTCGGCGACGGTCAGCCAGACCGGGGCCGCCGTCACCGCCACGGGCCTGTCCTACAACGGGACGATCGCGCCGGGCGCGTCGGTCAACTTCGGCTTCAACGGCGCCCACAGCGGCACCAACCCGAAGCCGACGGCCTTCACCGTCAACAACGTCACCTGCGCCATCGCCTGAGCTGAGTTCCGACGAGATCTTGGACAGTTGTCGTCACGCCGAGACGGTAACTGTCCAAGATCTCGCTCGGGCCGGGGATAACCGGCCGGGATTCCGGGCAAGTCAGCCGCGTGGGGGAGTTGCTGACCGTCGGGCACGGCACAGCCGACCGGGTGCGGCTGGGCGAGCTGCTGACCGGCGCCGGGGTGGCCCTGCTGGTGGACGTGCGGCGATACCCGGCCAGCCGCACCAACCCGGACGTCCACCGCGAGGAACTCGAACGGTGGCTGCCCGAGTACGGGATCGACTACCGCTGGGAGCCGAACCTGGGTGGACGCCGGCACGTCCCGGCCGGCGAGCCGGAGCCGGACACCTGGTGGAAGGTCGCCGCGTTCCGGGCGTACGCCGCGTACACCCGCACGCCGGCGTTCGACGCGGCGCTGACCGGCGTCCTGGCCGACGCTGCCCAACGGAGCACTGCCGTGATGTGCAGCGAGAGCCTCTGGTGGCGCTGTCACCGCCGACTGATCGCCGACGTCGCGACCCTCGGTCGGGCAACACCGGTGGCGCACCTCACGCCGGACGGGCGGCTCAGCACCCACCAACCCGCCGAGGGTGCCCGGCGCCTCCCGAACGGGCACCTGTGCTGGGACGGCTGAGTCACTCCACGAGATCGTCGGCGAGCAGGTCCATCAGCAGGCCGTCGTGCCAGCGCCCGTCGTCGCCGCGCTCGTAGCGGCGCAGCACGCCGACCGGGCGGAAACCGACCTTCGCGTACGCGCGGATCGCGGCGCTGTTCGCCGCGGCCGGGTCGATGGTGAAGCGGTGGTGGCCGTACTCGTCGATCAGGTGCCGGGCCAGGGTGCGGATCGCGTCGACGCCGAGCCCTGCGCCGCGCACCGTCGGGTCGAGGAAGATGTCCATGCTGGCGTGCCGGTAGTCCGGGTCCGGTTCGGCGTGCCACTGGATCGCGCCGATCACCCGGCCGTCGTGCTCGATGGCGTACAGGGCCAGGTCGTCGTCGGCGAGGTCGTCGCGGACCGCCGCGGCGAGGTCGTCGTCGCCACGCCACCAGCGGCGCACCTCCGGCGTGGCCCGGATCGCCGCGAGGGCCGGCACGTCCTCGACCGTCGCCGGTCGCAGGGTCACCGCCCGTCCACGCAGCACCGGCTCAGCCTAGGGTCTCGCCGTGCTCGACGCAGACCGCCGACCAGCCGACCGGCAGCACCTGCACCTTCATCCGGCGGCGGCACCGGTGGCAGAACCGGGGCGGCTCCAACTGGCGGGCCGAGGCGCAACCCGGATGGGCGGCGGTCGTCGCCGACTCACCGCACCTGTCGCACCACACCTCGGTCGTCGTCATCGTCGTCACAGCGTGGCGGAGAGTGCCTTGACCGGCATCTTCAGCTCGTCCAGCAGGTCCAGGTCGGCGGTCGCCGGGCGACCCAGCGTGGTCAGGTAGTTGCCGACGATCACGGCGTTGATGCCGCCGAGCAGGCCGTCCCGCGTGCCCAGGTCACCGAGGGTGATCTCGCGACCACCCGCGTACCGGAGGATGGTGCGGGGCATGGCCAGCCGGAACGCGGCGATGGCCCGCAGCGCGTCCTTGCCCTCCACCACCGGACGGTCGCCGAGCGGCGTGCCCGGCCGGGGGTTGAGGAAGTTGAGGGGCACCTCGTGCGGGGCCAGCTCGGCGAGTTGCGCGGCGAACTCGGCCCGCTGCTCGACGGTCTCGCCGAGGCCGAGGATGCCACCACAGCACACCTCCATGCCGGAGTCGCGCACCATCCGCAGCGTCTCCCAGCGCTCCTCCCAGGAGTGCGTGGTGACCACGTTGGGGAAGTACGACCGGCTGGTCTCCAGGTTGTGGTTGTAGCGGTGTACGCCCATGTCGACCAGCTCGTCGACCTGCTCCTGGGTGAGCATGCCCAGCGAAGCGGCGACCTGGATGTCGACAGCCTCCCGGATGGCGGCGACGCCCTCGCGCATCTGCTTCATGAGCCGGGCGTCCGGGCCACGCACCGCGGCCACGATGCAGAACTCGGTCGCCCCGGTCTTCGCCGTCTGCTTCGCCGCCTCGACAAGGGACGGGATGTCCAGGTAGACCGAGCGCACCGGAGAGGTGAACAGGCCGGACTGGGAGCAGAAGTGGCAGTCCTCCGGGCAGCCGCCGGTCTTCAGCGAGACGATGCCCTCGACCTCGACCTCCGGGCCGCACCACCGCATCCGCACCTCGTGGGCGAGTTGCAGGGCGGCGGGCAGGTGCTCGTCGGGCAGGTTCAGCACGGCGAGGATGCCGGCCTGGTCGAGGCCGACGCCGTCACCCAGCACCTGGGTCCGGGCCTGGTCGAGGATCTCTGGCATGGCTCGTAGCCTACTAGGCCTGGTCCACGCCCCCCGATCAGCCGGAATGGCCGGGCCGCCCGCCGGCCGCCCGCACCGAGTGGATCCGTCGGGCTGACGGGGGCGGGTGGTAATTTCGCCCGGCGGGTGTCGGGCTGACCGGCGCGGACGGCGGCGAAGGGGTGACGGTGGCGGACTGGCTGGCGGCGCTCGACCGCCGTGCGCAGTTGCGGGCGAAGGCGGGGCTGACCCGGCGGCTGCACCCGCGACCCGCTGGCGACGGCGTGACCGATCTGGCCGGCAACGACTACCTCGGCCTGGCCACGCACCCGGAGGTCACCGCGGCGGCCATGGCGGCGCTGTCGGCGTACGGGCTGGGGGCCACCGGGTCCCGCCTGGTCCGTGGGTCCACCGACGCCCACCAGGCGCTGGAGGACGACCTGGCGCAGTGGTTGGGCACCGGTCGCGCCCTGGTCTTCTCCTCCGGCTACCTGGCCAACCTCGGTGCGCTACGGGCGCTCGTCCAACCTCGGACGCTGCTCGTCTCCGACGCCCACAACCACGCGTCCCTGATCGACGGCTGCCGGATCTCCGGCGCGGAGACGGTGGTCACCCCGCACGCCGACGTGGACGCCGTGGCTGCCGCGCTCGCGGCCGTTCCGGGCCGCCCGGCGGTGGTGGTGACCGAGTCGGTCTTCTCGGTCGACGGTGACCTCGCGCCGCTGGCCCGGCTGCACGCGGTGGCCCGCCGCCACGGTGCGCTTCTGCTTGTCGACGACGCGCACGCGCTCGGCGTGACCGGTCCGGCCGGCGCCGGCGCGGTGGCCGCCGCGGGGCTGGCCGGCGAACCGGACGTGCTGGTGACCGCCACCCTGTCCAAGGCGCTCGGTGGCGCCGGCGGTGTGGTCGCCGGCCCGGCCGAGTTCGTCCGGCATCTGGTCGAGACCGGGCGCACGTTCATCTTCGACACGGCACTGCCACCGGCGGTCGCCGCCGGGGTGCATGCCGCGCTGCGACTGGCCCGGGTCGGCGACGAGCTGCGCGCGGAGCTGTCCGACCGGGTGCGGCTGGCGGTCGGTCGACTGGGTGCCGCCGGGCTGTCCGTCTCCGCGCCGGACGCGGCGGTGATCTCGGTGACCGCCCCCGGGCCGGAGGCGGCGACCGCCTGGGCCGCCGACTGCCGGGCTCGGGGTGTCGCGGTGGGCTGTTTCCGGCCCCCGTCCACCCCGGACAGCCGTTCCCGCCTGCGCCTCACGGTCAGCGCCGGGGTGCCCCGGGTGGATTTCGAGCGTGCCCTGGAGGTCATCGTGGACTGTGCCCCGTGAGCGCGAGGAGTGAGCCGGGGTTGCGAGCCCCGCAGTCGCGAGCAGAGGTGGCCCCGTGAGCGCGAGGAGTGAGCCGGGGTTGCGAGCCCCGCAGTCGCGAGCAGAGGTAGCCCCGTGAGCGCGAGGAGTGAGCCGGGGTTGCGAGCCCCGCAGTCGCGAGCAGAGGTAGCCCCGTGAGTGGGTGGGAGGGGCCGGTTCTGGTGACCGGGACCGACACCGAGGTCGGCAAGACGGTGGCGACCGCGGCGATCGCGGCCGCGGCGCAGGCCGCCGGGCTGCGGGTGGCGGTGGTCAAACCGGGCCAGACGGGTACGGCGGGCGGTGAACCAGGCGACGTGGACGTGGTGAACCGGCTGGCCGCCCCGCTGACCGGCCGCACCCTGGCCAGTTATCCGGATCCGCTCGCCCCGTTGGCGGCCGCCCGGGTGGCGGACCTGCCGCCGTTGGAGTTGTACGAGGCGGTGGACGCCGTCCGTGCGGAGGCGGACAAACACGACCTGGTGTTGATCGAGGGTGCGGGTGGGTTGCTGGTGCCGATGGGGTTGCGTCCGTCGGGGGAGCTGTGGACGATGGCCGATCTGGCGGTGTCGCTCGGCGCGCCGGCCGTGGTGGTGGCGCGCGCCGGGTTGGGCACGCTCAACCACACCGCGTTGACCCTGGAGGCGCTCGATCGGCGGGCGGTGCCGGCCGGTGTGGTGATCGGGGCCTGGCCGAGCCGGCCGGAGTTGGTGCACTGGACGAACCTCACCGACCTGGTGCCGAATCTGCTCGGCGCGTTGCCCGACGGCGCCGGGGCGATGGACCCGGGGGTGTTCCGGCGTTCCGCGCCGGGTTGGCTCACGCCGGCCCTGCACGGTGTGCTCGACGACTGGCGGGTCTGGGCCGAGGAGAGCGGCTGAGGACCTGACTTTCGTCGGTGTCCGCGCAGGTCGGGCGTGGGTAGCCTGGCCGCCGTGCGGATCCTCGACTTCTCGCTGCCAGGTCCGCTGGATCGGCGGCGTCGCCTGCTGGTGGACGCGTTGCTCTGGGCGGTGGTCGCGGCCCCGGTCGGCTACGCCGGGGTGAGCCCGCCCTACCCGCGGTACGCGCTGCCGCTGCTGGTCGGCAAGTTGCTGCTGCTCGGCGCGGCGGTGGTGGAGAGTCGACGCCGACCGTTGGTCGCCCTGGTGCTGGTGGTGCTCGGGTCGGTCGTCGATGGCAATTTCGTCTTCGCCGTTCCGGTCTTCAGCTATCTCACCGGGCGGCGCAGCGTCTCCGCGCGCCCGGTGGCCGGGGTCTTCGTGTTGATCGCGGCCGGCGGTACGGCGCTCAACCTGGGTCTGCTCGGCACCGGCGAGGCCACCTGGTTCCTGCTGGCCTCGGTGTTGCTCTTCGCCGCGGTGTTCCCCTGGTTGGTGGGCCGGTACCGGCGTCAGCAGCAGGAGTTGGCCGCCGCCGGTCATCGTCACGTGGAGGCGCTGATCCGCGAGGAGCGCGGTGCCGCCGAGCGCATCCGGCTTCGGGAACGGGCCCGGATCGCCGGGGAGATGCACGACTCGTTGGGGCACGACCTCAGCCTGATCGCGTTGCGTGCCGCCGCCCTGGAGGTCGCCGCCGACCTCGACGGGCGGCATCGGGCCGCGGCGGGGGAGTTGCGGGCCAGCGTCTCCGCCGCCACCGAGCGACTGCACGAGATCATCGGGGTGCTCCGCGAGGAGGGTGGCGCGTCGGTGCGTCCGAGTGGGGAGACCGTCGCCGACCTGGTGGACAATGCCCGGGAGGCCGGCCTGGCGGTACGGCTGGAGGCCGCCTCGGCGGTCGCGGAGCTGCCGGCGATGACCGGCCACGCGGCCCACCGGGTGGTCCGTGAGGCGCTGACCAACGCCGCCCGGTACGCGCCGGGCGCCCCGGTCGACGTTCGTCTCATCCGCGACGGTGAACGGGTCGAGGTGAGCGTGGTCAACGGTGCTCCGTCGGGTGAGCCGCTGCCCGCCCCGCCGTCGCAGGGCTCCGGGTTGCTCGCCCTCGCCGAGCGGGTCCGCCTCGCCGGCGGGACGCTCGACGCCGGTCCCCGCGCCGACGGAGGGTTCGCCGTGGTGGCGGCGTTGCCGGCGACCGCGCCACCGGTGGAGGCGATCGAGAGCGATCTTGCTGGACCGTCCGGCGGCTGGCCCGGCCCGGTGGAGCGGCCGGTGGACGCGGAGCGGCGGCTGCACGACGCCCGCCGGCGCGTCCGGCGCAGTCTGCTGGTGGCGCTCCTGGCACCTGCCGGTTTCGCCCTGGTGCTCTCGCTCGTCTACTACCCGGTGGCGACCGCCGGGACGGTGCTGGACCGGGCCACCTTCGACCAGATGCGCGTCGGCACGGCCCGCTCGGAGCTGGAGGGTCTGCCCCGACGGCAGGTGGAGAACCCCGTCGGCGTCGACCGGGCCGGCTGCGAGTACTACACCGACGGCAACTTTCCCCTCGCCGAGCCGACGTGGCGGCTCTGCTTCACCGACGGCCGGTTGGCCAGCAAGGAGTGGATCGCGTAGTGGACGCCGACAGGGCCGGGGCAGCGCCGGTGCGGGTGGTGCTGGCCGACGACGAGGCGATGATCCGGGCCGGTGTCCGGGCCATCCTCGCCACCGACCCCGCTATCGAGGTGGTCGCCGAGGCCGGTGACGGGCGCGCCGCGGTGGAGCTGGTCCGCGCGCACCGACCTCGGGTCGCGCTGCTGGACATCCGGATGCCGCGGCTGGACGGGTTGGCCGCCGCCGCCGAGATCCGCCGGCTCGTGCCGGAGACCGCGACGATCATGTTGACCACATTCGGTGAGGACGACCACGTGGCCCGCGCGCTCGGGCACGGCGCCAACGGTTTCCTGCTCAAGGCCGGTGACCCGCGGGAGCTGATCGCGGGTGTGCACGCCGTCGCCGAGGGCGGCGCGTACCTGTCGCCGCGGGTGGCCCGCCGGGTGATCGAGCTGGGTGCCGGCCGGTTGGCCCGCCGGCCCGCCGCGCGGGACCGTACGGCCGGGTTGACCGAGCGGGAACGGGAGGTGCTGGCCCTGGTCGGGGCGGGGCTGTCCAACGCCGAGATCGCCCGCCGGCTGCACCTGGTGGAGGGCACCGTGAAGAGTTATCTGACCAGCATCTTCACCCGGCTGGACGTGCGTAACCGGGTGCAGGCGGCGATCCTCGCGTACGAGGCGGGGCTGGTCGACGGCTGAGCGGGGGCCGGGAAGCCCCCGCTCAGGTCGTCAGGCGTCGCGGCGGCGCAGCGCGACCCGGCCCAGCAGCAGTGCGGCACCGGCCCAGCCGGCGAGCAGGAGCAGCCCGACCAGGCTCGGGTACGGCTCGGTGTCGCCGGCCAGGAAGTGCCCGCCGGCCACGCCGGGGAACACGTCGGCGATCCGGTTCAACACCTCGATGTCCGGCTCCTGAAGCGACAGCGGCACGATCATCAGGGTGGCGAGGAGCACGACGATCGTGAGCACCGCGCTGCGCAGTGCGGCGCCGAGGCCCAGCGCGAGCACGCTGATCAGCGCCAGGTAGACCGCCACCGCCACGATGTCGCCGATCGTCTCGGCGGCCGGGGCGCTGCCCCACTCGCCGAGCACCGGCCGGGCCACCAGGGTGCCGACGCCGCCGAGCAGCAACCCGAGCGCGAAGGTGACCGCCCCGGTGACCACGGCCTTGGCCAGCAGCACCCGGCCGCGCGACGGGGTGCACTGGAGCGTGGTCCGGATGGTGCCGCTGGTGAACTCGGCGGTGATCGCGAGCAGGCCCAGCGCCAGTACCACGTACTGGGTCAGCTCGACCGAGTCGATCAGCACGCTGCCGACGGTGACGATCCCCCGGTCGTCGGTCGGGTCGTCGTTGGTGTTGGCGTTCGCGGCGTAGATGGCGAGTTGGCCGGCGCTCGCGGCCATCACCAGCAGCCCGGCCAGCGCCGTCCACCAGGTGCTGCGGACCGAGGAGAGCTTGGTCCACTCGGCGGCCACCGCCCCCCGGAGGGTGGCCGGCGCACCGGTGGTCGGCGTGCTGGCGGGGCGGGTGCCCGTGTCGGTCCGTGCGCTCATCGTTGCCCACCCTCGGTCGGGCCGCCGGCGTACTCGACGCTGTCGGCGGTCAGTTCCATGAACGCCTGCTCCAGGGTCGCGGCCTGCGCGGTCAGCTCGTGCAGTCGTACCCCCAGTTCGTGCGCCAGGTCACCGACCCGGTCCGCGGTGGTGCCGGTGACGGTCAGCTCGGTGCGGTCGGCCGCCACCACGCTCGCCCCGGCGGCCGTGAGGCGCGTGGCCAGGGCGGCCAGTCCGTCCGGGTGCGGGCTGCGCACCCGGACGGCGACCGTGCTGCCGGCGATTACCTCGCCGATCGGCGCGTCGGCGAGCAGCCGGCCCCGCCCGATCACCACGAGTTGGTCGGCGGTGAGCTGCATCTCGCTCATCAGGTGGCTGGAGACGAAGACGGTCCGACCCTGGTCGGCCAACGAGCGCGTCAGGTGTCGTACCCAGCGCACCCCGTCCGGGTCGAGGCCGTTCACCGGTTCGTCGAACATCAGCACCGGCGGGTCACCGAGCAGCGCGCCGGCGATGCCGAGCCGTTGGCCCATGCCGAGGGAGAGGGTCCGACCCGGTTTGCCGGCGGCCCGCGCGTCCAGCCCGACGGTGTCCAGCACCTCGTCGACCCGGCGGGCGGGGATGCCGTTGCTGCGGGCCATGGCGAGCAGGTGTGCCCGGCCGGAGCGGGCCGGGTGGATGGCGCGGGCGTCGAGCAGCGCGCCCACCTCGTGCAGCGGTCGGCGCAGCTCCCGGTACGCGCGTCCACCGACCAGGGCCTGTCCGGCGGTGGGACGGTCCAGCCCGAGGATCATCCGCATGGTGGTGGACTTGCCGGCGCCGTTGGGGCCGAGAAAGCCGGTGACCCGGCCGGGCGCGACGTCGACGGTCAACGAGTCGACCGCGACGGTCGCCCCGAACCGTTTCGTCAACCCACGTAATGTGATCATGCGCTGACGCTAGGCGTGCGGCCCGCTGCCGCGCCGCGCCCGAACGGCAGCAGCCGACCCTGACTTTCGTCAGGTCGTCGGCGCCTCGGTCAGCACGTAGTCCTCCAGCAGCGCCGGCGTGAGCCCAGCCCGGTGGATCGCCTTGAGCGCCGCGAGCAGGTCGTCCATCAGCGCCGGCCGGAAGTGCATCAGCAGCACGTCGCCGGGCCGCACCACCTTCTCCGGGGTCTGGTAGCGCACCTTCCCCTCGTGCACGGTCTCGGTCCAGTGGAAGACCGCCTTCGCGCCGCAGTCGTGCGCGGCCCGCAACGTGGTGGCGTCGTGGTTGCCGAAGGGCGGGCGGAACAGGGTCGCGCGTGTGCCGAAGAGCGTCTCCAGCGTGTCCGCCGCCCCGCAGATCTCCCGCTTCTGGTAGTCGTACGACCGGCCGGACAGCGAGGTGTGCGTGATGGTGTGGTTCTCGACGACCCCGCCCGCCGCCACGATCCGCCGGAAGTAGTCGGTGTGCTCCCGCGCCGCCGGCGAGTTGAGGAACATCGTGACCGGGATGTGCGCCCGCTCGATGAAGTCGGGCACCGCGGGCGGGCGGGCCAGCCCACCGTCGTCGATGGTGATGAAGGCGACCTTCTGGTCGGTCGGCAGTCGGTGCCAGAACTGGGCCGCGCCGGTCGCGGGCAGCGGCACCGGTTGCGGTGGCGGGGCCTCGGGGAAGGTCGGCACCTGGGACACGTACCAGTCCAGACTCCCCGGTGTGGGCTTCACGGTCGGGGACGGCGAGGTCGACGGCGGGGCAGGCGAGGCGGACCGGGCCGGCTGGCCCGTGGTGATCTGCCGTGCGTGGATCGTGCCGCCGGCTGTGCAGGCGCTCAGCGCCAGCAGGGCCAGAACTGGTACGACGGCGAGGATCCGACGTGCGGGGGTCGCTGACACGCCCGGAAACCTACCGAAGCGAGATCAGGATCTCATCAGGCCGGTGCCCCGGATGACGAAGGCGTCCGGCATCCGAAAGGTGAGATTGTCCGGGCACCAGGGCGGACGGACCACCGTCACCCCGTCCAGCAGCGGTGCTGCCTCGGCAACCACCACGGCCGCCTCCATCCGGGCCAGCACGTCACCGACGCAGCGGTGGGCGCCCGCACCGAACGACAGGTGGCGACGGGACCCACGCTGGCCCGGCCGGAACTCGTCGGGCGTCTCGACCACCGCCGGGTCGCGGCCGGCGCGAGCCAGCCAGAGCACGAGGCTGCTGCCCGCCGGGACCGCCGTACCGCCGAGTGTGCTGTCCGTCGCCGCCACCCGCCGCCAGGTGACGATCGGCGGCTCCAGCCGCAGCCCCTCCTCCACCACGTCGGCCACCGCGACGTCGCCGGTGCGTAGGCCGGCCCGCACCGCGGGCTCGCCGGCCAGCCGGTGCAGCAGCAGGGTGAGGAACTGCGAGGTGGTCTCCTGCCCGGCGACCAGCAGGAAGAAGAGCGCGCCGACCACCACGTCCGGCGGGTGCCCGGCCGCGCGCAGCTCGCCGGCCAACCCGCCGCCGGTGGCCGCGAAGTCCCGCAGTACGCGGTGGAACCGGCCCACCTCGGCGGCGAGTGCCAGCTGCCGGTCGGTGTCCAGCGGCGCCCAGAACAACTCCAGCGCGGCGCGGGCGAACTCCTTGACCGCGCCGACGGGCGCGTCCGGCAGCTCGACCAGTCGGGCCAGCGTCAGCAGCGGCAGGTCGGCGGCGAGGTCCGCGTACAGGTCGACAGGCGCGCCGGTGTCGAGCCGGGTGCCGAGCCGGGCGACCCGGTCCCGGACCAGCGCGGTGAGCCAGGGCCGCTGCGCGCCGACCAGCTCGGGGTGCAACGCCGCCGCGACGATCGCCCGGATCTCCGGATGGCTGGCACCCGAGTTGTTGGCAAGCGTCGGGGGCAGCCGGAACCGGTGCCCGGCGAGCACCCGCAACGCGGTCACCGGCATCGGTGTCACCGCGTCCAGCGCGTTGTCCGGCCGGTAGGTGACCGGGTCGGCGAGCACCTGACGGACCAGCGCGTGCCGGGTGACGACCAGGTGGCGTACGCCGACGTGGTCGCTCACCTCGGCGACGTCCGGCCAGGGTGCCTGGACCGCGGACCCCCAGCTGGAGAACAGCACGTCGACACGCTAGCGGGCGGCCCCCGGCAGCCCGGCGCGCAACTGCCAGACGGTGGTGCGCTTCACCCGTACGCTCTCCAGCGCCTCCGGCACCGGCACGTCGTAGGCGGCCAACTCGTCGAAGCGGTCGCGGGGCAGGAACGCCCGGCCGGGGTCACCGACCAGCGCCGGTGCGCCGGCACGCGCGGCGCGCAGCAGGAAGCGCAACACCCGCCGGGCCATCGCGTCGCTGTAGAAGACGTCACCGGCGAGCACCACCTCGGCGTCCCCGGCGTCGGAGTCGAGGATGTCGCCGAACTCGGCGTCGACGCGTACCCCGTTGGCCTCGGCGTTGAGCGCGACGGCCGCCACCGCCAACTCGTCCACCTCGACGGCTCGCACCGCCGCCGCCCCGGCGCGGGCGGCGGCGATGGCCACCAGGCCGGAGCCGGAGGCGAGGTCGAGCACCCGGCGGCCGGCGACCAGCTCCGGGTGGTCGGTCACGTAGCGGGCGAGGGCCTGCCCGCCGGCCCAGGCGAACGCCCAGAACGGCGGCGGCCGGTCGGTGGAGAACTCGCCCTCGGTCAGCTCCCACAGCCCGATCGGCTCGTCGGCCTGGTGCAGTCGCACCTCGGGGACGAAGGGGACCGGGGCCAGCCGGGCGTGCAGCCGGACGAACGTGCTGGAGAGCTCGGACACCCGGCGATTCTCGCGCACCGGCAATGGCGGGCGGCGCGGGGAGGTGGACCGGTACGGGTGAGGGGTTCACCACCCTCGGTGAAATCACCACTCGTCCTTGGCGTCCGCTGCGAAGACACCCCTCTGTCCGGCCCGCCCGTTTCCTCCTAGCGTTTCCCGGGAGTGACGAGAAGAGGCGAGGTGGTGGTGATCGTGTGGCGGTACGCGCTGCGGGTCGGGGCGTTGGTTGCCGGCGTGACGGGGGCGGTGCTGACCCTGGCCGCGCCGGCCCAGGCGGCCTTCGCCACCGAGCTGAGCGGCCTGCCGGCCCGGTTCACCGCCGGGGATCAGGTGCGGACGATCTCCGCGGTGGTGTCCCAGACGGACCGGCGCGGCGGATGCGTCAAGGTGCGCTGGTCGATGGTGCTCAGCGTGCAGGGCATCCGACTCGACCAGGTGAAGATGGACCGGGTGGAGGAGACCGGCGACTTCCCGCTGGAGATCCAGACCGAGGGTGACGTGGCCCGGCTGACCGACCGGCAGCTCGACCCGGGCACGCTCTGCCCGGGCCGCACGGTCACGGCACGCTACCGGGTGGCCTTCGCCGAGGACGTCACCCAGGGGCGGGTCACCCTCGCCGCCGAGGCGTACGACGCCAACGCGCGCCTGCTGGCCCGGCAGACGGCCACCCGCTCGGTGCGGGGCGCGGGCGCCACCCCGACCGGTACGCCGACGCCGAGCGCCACCCCGGCGCGGCCCAGCGAGCCGGCGAGCGCGCCGGCCGAGGAGGACGACACGTCCGTGGTGGAACCGGCGGGCGACTATCCGGCCGATGCGGCCCCACCGGCCGGCCGCCCAGCCTCGCAGTCCGGCGGGTTCGGCGTGGTCCACGCGGCGTTCCTGCTCGGCGGGTTGCTGCTCTTCCTCGGGATGGGTCTGCTGCTGCGGCTGCGGCACCTGACCCGGGCCCCGGCCGACGAGGCCGAGGACCCGCCGGTGGACCGGCGCTGGGAACGGCCGGTCCCCGCCGACCGCTGGCGGCCGGCCCGCCGCTGATCGAGGGACGTGGGGGCCGGCGGGTGGTCCGCCGACCCCCACGGTGTCACCCCGAGAACGCCTGGAACTCGGCGATCCGGACCTGCGTCCGGGCCGGGCTGGCGGTCGCGCAGTCCGTCGTCGTGACCGGGTCGTCGTCCTGCTCGCCCGCGTACCGGGGGCCGCCGGTGCACTGGCTCGCCAGCACCTCCAGTCGCAGGTGGGTGGCGAGCGTGCTGGGCACCGTGAACGTGCGGAGGTTGATGTCCCGGCTGTACGACCGGTACGCCCCGCCGGGGAACGCGTCGCCCGCGCTGGTGTAGATCCGCTGCCAGCGCGCCGGATCCGCGCAGTCGGTGGTCGTCGCGTTGCAGGCGGACACCGCGAACGAGCGCAGCGCGCTGAGCGCGTTCTGACTGCCGGTGTCGGCGTCGCCGGTGATCGCCGGGCGCAGCATCGCGCTGACGTTCACCCGCTTGACCGTCTGCGGGGCGCCGCCGGGCAACGCCACGGTGAGCTGCCGGCCGGCCACCCCGTCCAGGGAGGCCCAGTTCGTCGCCTCGGTGTCGTCGGCGATCCGGTCCAGGTTGACCCCGTCGCCGGTGATCGTCGCCCCGGACGCGGTGGACGCCAGGTTGCGGCTCATCCGCAGGTCCACGAACCCGTCCTGGTCGGCCTTGGCGACCACGCTGAGCCGCTGGTGCCCGAAGCCGGGGGCCACGGCGAGCAGGTCGTACGTGCCGGCCACCATCTCCACGGTGTCCGGGATCGGCGTCGCCGGGTCGGTGTCGGCGATCGGCGTGGCCCGTGCCTCGTACGCCCCGACGTACACCCGGATCGGCGCGTCGGCGCTGTCCCCGCGCGGGCGCAGGGTGAGCGTCGCGTTGCCGCCGCCCGGCGAGGCGAAGCTCGGCGTCGGGTCGGTGTCGCCGGCGCCGTTGGTGGCGGCGTCCCGGCCCATCCCGGAGCGGGCGAACTCGGCCCAGATCAGGTCCTGGTTGGCGCCGCCGAAGCGAAGCAGGTCGGCGGTGAGCATGTTGTCGCGCATGTCGAGCATGCTGACCTGGCTGGCGGCCTGGAGCAGGAACGAGTCGAAGACCAACTGCGACCAGCGCCGGTTGCCGGGGCACTTGTCGGCGGCGACCTTCCCCTGTGCGCAGTCGAGCTGCCGCTGGCCGGTGCCGAGGCCGTACCGCTTGACCAGCGCGGCGCGGACCCGGAAGTTGGTGGCGCCCCAGATCTCCCCGTCGGCGTGCACGGCGGGACCGGCGGTGTTGTAGCCGATGTCGGAGTAGTTGAGCGGGCTTCGGCTGAGGTCGTAGTTGCGGATGCCGCTGACCAGGTTGCCGGTGACGTAGCCGCCGGTGACGAAGGGCGTCTCCCCGGGTGCGCGCAGTCCGTTCTGGAAGAGGTACTCGGCGGCGAGCAGGTCGCCCCACGACTCGCCCATCGCGCCGCCCTGGTGGCCGCCGATCCCGCTGTCCGGGCCGGCGATCATCCGGTTGGTGATCGCGTGGGTGTACTCGTGGCCGATCACCGTCATGTCGTAGTCGCCGTCCACACACGGCGGGTACGGGCCACCGGCCTGCGGCTGCCACAGGTACATGTTCGTGGTCGGCGGCTGCCCGTCGCGCCCGGTGCCCTGGTTGGCGTTGTTCCGGTTGCCGGTCAGCGCGCCCTGCTGGGCGCGGCCCTGCTCGGCGTCACCGCCCAGCCCGGCCGGGGTGAGGTTGACCGCCTGGAGGTTCCACGCCGACTCGGTGAAGCCCAACTGGTACGACCAGTCGTGCATCCGGTTGTGCATGGCGAAGAGGTTGGCGATCGACGCGTCGGCGTCGTTGCGCTGGGCTGCGGTGAACACCTCCGGGTTGCACTTCGCCTGGTGCCACTGGTCGGTGAACGGGTACTCGTAGCGGCGCTCCGGGCTGGTGGTGGCCGGGACGATCGGGGTGCCCGCACCCCAGGAGAGCACCGTGTTGGCCGAGTTGCCGCGCGAGGTGAAGGTGGGTGTGCCGGTGGCCGCGTCGATGTCCCACGGTTGGCCGGTGGCCGGGTCGCGGAAGGCGGCCTGGCAGCCGGGCGCTGGGTCGCCGCACCAGCGCACCCGGGGGTCCTGCCCGGGGCCGAGGTCGCGGGGCGGGGTGGCCGGGAAGACCGCCCAGCTCGGGTTGTCGGAGTCGAAGTCGACGAGGTCCTCCCGGACCAGGACCTGCCCGGTGCCACCGTCCACGTAGCTGGTGAACGCGACCGGGTCGTCGGCGTCCGCGCCGATCATGGTCACCTCGTAGGCGGCCCGTGGCCCGTCCAGCGGCGTGGGTACGGCCACCGACCGGATGGTGTGGCTGGCCACCGCGGCGGCGGTCAGCCCGGCGTCGGCGAGCGCGGCGGCGTACGCCTGCTCGGCGGTGCGGGTGGCCGGCGCGGGCGTACCGGTGTGGCGGGCCAGCGAGGAGCTGACCGAGAGCACCGTGCCCTTGGCGACCGCGAGGGTGACGAGACCGTCCGGCCCGGCGGGCAGGTCGCCGAAGCGTTGCCGGAGGGTGACCACGGCGCCGGTGCCGATCGGCCGGACCAGCACCCGTTCCATGCTGGCCACCGCTGCGGGGTCCAGGCCGAACAGGTCGCGGTTGGCCCCCAGGTAGGCGCGGGCGGCGGCTTCCGGGTCGGCGGGCAGGCCGGTGGCGAGCGGTGCGCGGCCGGGGCCGAGGGCCTGCGGGGTGCCGAGTCGGTTCCACCGGACGTCGGGGTCGGCGGCGCGGGCCAGGCCGCGCTGGCGGGCGTCGGGTGCCGCCGTACCGGTGCGGTTGTCGGCGTCGGCGGGCTCGTGCCCCTCGCTGAACGGTCCGGACCGGCGCTCGGCGGTCGCCGCGCCGCCGGTGGGGGCCGCGGTGCTCACGCCGGTGGGGAGCAGCGCGGCGACCGTGGCCGTCGTCGCCAGGACGGCGATGAGCCGGCGTCGACGCCGGCTCATCGGGGGTGACCATTCGGGTAATGGCACGGGACCTCCTCGTGGGAGCGGAAGGGCCGGCGGCCGCCGACCGTCGATGCGCGGTGACGCATGCGCATCTGTGGATATCAGTCGATCGAGATCGCGGCAAGGTCCCGGGGGGTCCGACGGGCCAACTGATCGAAATAGCTCGACTTCACGAAAGCCGGCCTCTGGTAGAACGCGTCAGGCGGCTGGCACCCTCTGGCGGGCCGCCCGCGGCGTCACGCGCCGCGCGCGCTCAGGCGCTCAACGCTTCAACGCTCGGCGGGCGGTCGGCTTTTCGGGGCGGTCAGTCGCCCGGCGCCCAGTCGGGGCTGCGGCCGAAGGCGGCCAGCAGGTGGTCCTGCTCGTCGGCGTCGTCGGGGACCCGCACCCCGGTCTGGACCAGGTTGTCGCGGCGGTAGTCGTCGATCTGGCCGGCGAACCACCGGGCGGCCACGTGCACCGCATCCGGGTCGAGCCGCGGCTGCGCGCCGATCGCCACCGCCACATCCCAGCCGTGGACGAGATGCTCGGCGAGGAGTTGCTGAAGGTATTCCGCGGCCGGGGTCTCACCACCGGACAGGTGCACGGCGCGGTCGAGCGTGCCCGGATGGGTGGCGGCGATCTCGGCCTGCGCGGCTGCCTCCCGCGCCACCGCGATCGGGTCGTCGCCGAGTTGGTCGCCGTCGAGTCGGTCGCCGACCTCGTCGATGGTCCGGCCGGCGAGCAGCGGGACGCTCCACCGGTCCTCACTCACCACGTGGTTGACAAGCGTGCGTACGTCCCAGTCGGAGCAGGGTGTCGGGTCGGACCACTGGCCGGGCCCGACCTGGTCCACCCGGTCGACGAATTCGGCCAGGCTCCGGCGGTACGCCTCCAGCAGATCCATGCTGCCGATTGTTCCGGTCGGCGGGGCGGGCCGAGCCGTTTTGCCGGGCCTGGTGGGGGCGATTGCGCCGGCTGTCCGGCTCAGTCCAGGTCGCTGAGGTCCAGGCCGAGCTCCCGGGCGGTGACCAGCCGGACCCACTCGCCGAACTGCCGACGGGAGATCACCCGGTCGTGTACGGCGAGTTGGACGGCGAGGCCGTCCATCACCGCGCTGATCCGCCAGGCGGCCCCGTCCGGGTCGGCGCACTGGAAGGTGCCGTCGGCCACCCCGGCGGAGATCACCGCAGCCAGGTCCTGTCGCCAGCGCAGGTCGAGCCGGCGGGACACCTTCTCCAACTCCGGGGTACGCAGCGACTCGGACCAGCCGTCGATCCACATGGACCAGGAGGTTGCCCGGCCGGCCGGCGTGTAGAGCTTGAGGATCCGGCGGAGCTTGGTCAGCGGGGGAGCCGAGGAGCGGGTCACCGTGTCCAGTCGGGCCAGATCCTGCTCGACCGCGTACGCGAAGGCCTGCGCGAGCAAGCGATCCTTGGTGGCGAAGTGGTAGAACACAAGTGCCTGACTCACGCCGGCGGCCTGTGCCACGTCGGCCGTCCGGGTGTTGGCCAGACCGCGCTCCACGATCACGTCACAGGCGGTGCGCAGCAGGGCATCCAGGCGGATCTCGGCCGCACGTCTCGTCACGACCGTTACCGTAGCCCATCCGATTGAACACGAACAGTTACCGCTACGGCCGGATCCGCGATGCGACAGTCGGAAGCCGGACACTTCCTCGGGGTGCGGTCAGTCGTTCCTGTGCGAGCGTTCACCGAGGTCCGCCGCGCGTGGATGATGCACGAAGTGCCTGGTGGGCGACGTGCGGCGCAACGATGGCCATCATCGTCCGTGCGTGCCCGAGCGTGACGGTCGGTGGCGGTCACCGGCACCAGGCCAGCCCCCTAGGAAGCCTGCCCGTGGTGGTCCCGATCCCCACCCGGCAGGGATGGGACGCGCCGAGATGACCCCGAGTTGGCAGTCTCTCACCGGCTCGGCTAAAGTTCTCATCCGTCACCCGGGAACGTCCGGGGGCGTGCGGACGTAGCGCAGCTGGTAGCGCATCACCTTGCCAAGGTGAGGGTCGCGGGTTCGAATCCCGTCGTCCGCTCGGAGCTGCCGCCACGCATGACGGGGGCAACCTCGGTGGGGTGGCCGAGAGGCGAGGCAACGGCCTGCAAAGCCGTGTACGCGGGTTCAAATCCCGTCCCCACCTCGGCAACAAGCACGGGCGATTGGCGCAGTGGGAGCGCGCTTCCTTGACACGGAAGAGGTCACTGGTTCAAACCCAGTATCGCCCACCAGCAGATCAGCGGCTCGTCACCGGAATCCGGTGACGAGCCGCTGCTGTTCAGCCTCCGGGACAGCGCCGGTGCGGCTTCGCATGGCACGCTTCCAGCGCGACGATCCATCGATTCGCAATGGCGGGGGCGGACCATGACCGGGGCGGCTGGACCATCCGACAGCGCCGAAGCGGGTGCGGCCCGCGCACCGAGGGTCTCGATCGTTGTGCCGGTGCACAACGAGGAGGAGACCATCGGGCCGTGCCTCGATGCGGTTCTCCGGCAGACGACGCCGGCAGACGAGATCATCGTGGTGGACAACGCCTCCACGGACGCGACCCGGGCCCGGCTGGCCGACTACACCGATCGGGTCGTGCTGCTCACTGAACCGCGGCTGGGCGTACTGGCCGCCCGCAACCGTGGCCTGACGGCGGCCACCGGCGACGTCATCGGGCGGATCGACGCGGACACCAGGCTGCCGCCGTACTGGGTGGAGGCGGTCCGCCGAGTCTTCGCGGACGACACCGTCGCGGCGGTGACGGGTCCGGTGACCTACTACGACATCCGCTTTCCGGCGGCCCTCAACGCGGTGGACCGGACGCTGCGCCGGGCGTGGACACTGCCGAGCCGGCAGCGGCTCGACTGGCTGTTCGGCGCGAACATGGCGGTCCGGGCTCGGGCCTGGCACGCCATCCGGCCCGACCTCTGCGACGACCTCCGCTACCACGAGGACCTCGACCTCGGCATCCACCTGCGGCGGGCCGGCCACCGGGTGGTCTTCGCCCCCGGGCTCCGGGCCGGCACCTCGGCGCGCCGTTTCCGGAACGACCCGGCCGACTTCTGGGCGTACCTGCGGATGATCGACGCCTCCTACGCCAGCCACTCGGGGCGGGCAGGTAGCGCCAGTTACTGGCGGGCCTGGCTGACCAGCCGGCTGATCATGCTCTGCTACCTGCCGTTCCGGGCGCTGCACCGAACCCACCCGGCCTACACCGCCGCCGCCCCGCCCCGGAAGAACCCGATGGCGGCGGAGCCGTCGCCCTAGCCCGGACTGGCCCGGCCGGGCGTGCTGGGTTCCTAGAAGGTGAGGATGCGGAACTCGCCCACCGGCCGGAAGCCGAGGCGGCGGTAGACCGGCTCGCCGATCGGCGACGAGGTGAGGGCGGCGGCGCGGGCGCCTCGCTCGCTGGCCAGGTCGAGCGCTGCCCGGGTCAGGGCGGCGCCGATGCCCCGGCGGCGGTGCTCGGGCTGCGTACCCACGAAGTAGAGCGTGACCAGTCCGTGGCTGAGCCAGGCGACGGCCGTTCCGACCACCTGGCCGTCGTCCAGGCGACCGGCCAGTCGGAGCACCGTGCCGTCGCCGGTGAACGCCTTCTCCCGCTCGATCGTCGCGGCCACCCCACCCGCCGGAATCCCGGACACCCGGGCGTACGCCGGGACGAACGTGTCCAGGTCGGTGGTCTCGGTGATGCGCAGGCCGGCGGGTGTCGCGACCTCGGCTGCCGCGTCGATCGCCACGGTCATGATCGGCAGGCGGGCCATCTCGGCCGCGCCGAGGGAGAGCAGACCGTCGGCCGTTCCGGCGTCGCTGTCCGGGCCGACCCACCAGACCCGGGGTACGCCGTGCAGGCGCTGTCGGGCCTCGACGAGCGCGTCCCGCGGTGTACGTCCGGCCACGCGCAGCACGCCGTTGAGGGTCGCGTGCGGCACCTCGCTGCGGTACGTCGGGAGGTCCGGCCCTCCGGCCACGCCGATGTTCCAGCCGAGCAGGTACGCCCGGTGCGCGGCCAGCACCGTGTCGAGAGACTCCACGATCCGGATGTTAGCGCGGCCTCCGCGGCGCTTCACCTGCGGAAATGGCTTGATTCAACGGGTGTGACCGGCGGCACGCCGGCTGCTCACCTCGAGGCCGCCGGCACGTCCGGCATCGCGCGGTCGCTGGCTGCGCCGGCGGCGACGTGTGGTCGGGTCACATGGGCGGGGCGATGTCCCGACGCTCCTCGACCCGCGCGTACTCCACCGGCTGCTCGGTGGTGGTGACCACCTGACGGCGGCGACCCAGGATCAGCGCGGTCATGATCAGGCCGAGGACACCGGCGCCCATCAGGATCCAGCCGACCACGTCGAGGTTGATGCCGCCGACGCTGGCGTCGAGCGCGAAGGTGAGGATCGCGCCGAGCGCGATCAGAAAGATGCTGGTGCCGATACCCATGACAGCCTCCTTAGGGGGATGTGGTGTGCTGTCGAGCCCCTCAGTACCCCGGCGCGGACCAGCGCAACCGTCACCGTCCAGGGTGCCGTGCCAAGCGATCTTGGCATCGGGTAGAGTTCACCTGTCGCCGGCGGTTGTCGGGGACGTGCGGACGTAGCGCAGCTGGTAGCGCATCACCTTGCCAAGGTGAGGGTCGCGGGTTCGAATCCCGTCGTCCGCTCGTGATTCGCCCCGACGGGGGCTGACCGCCGGTTCCGGCGGTCACCACGGGCGATTGGCGCAGTGGGAGCGCGCTTCCTTGACACGGAAGAGGTCACTGGTTCAAACCCAGTATCGCCCACCATCCACACCGGCAGATCAGGTGGTCCGTCAACCCGGACCGCGGGGGTCGCCGTTCCTGCCCGGCTCGACGGCGTCCGAGGCGATTCGGCCGAGCGCCACCTGGCCGTCGCCACCGCCCGGTCCGGCCACCCGCTCGGTCCGGCCACCGCTTGGTTACTCGCCGGCGCGGAGGACCTCGCTCAGCCGGTCGCGTCGCCGCAGCGCCGACTCGACAGGTACGACCGTGGCGGCCGTCGCGATCAGCGTCACGCCCACCAGGCCCAGCAGCCACCACGGCAGGACCGGCACCGGGTCGGCGGTTTGGCCGGTGAGCAGCCGCAGGTCGAGTGGGCCGAGCGTCAGACGTGCGAGCAGGGCCCCGAGGAGCGGACCGCACACCGCGGCGACCACGACCGGCGGCAGCAACTCTCCGGCGGCCGCCCAGCGGACGTCGCGCGGTCGCAGGCCGAGGGTCCGCAGCCGGGTCAGGGTCTGCCACCGCGCCGACGCACCGGCTGCGGCGGCGAGCGTGAGGCCGAGCAACCCCAGCGCCACCAGCACCGCGGCGGCCGTCCACGCCAGCCGTAGCAGCCCGGCGGTCAGCGGAGCCACCCGCTGCGCCCGCAGGACGTCCGCGCGCAGCACGGCCTCGGAGGCGACGCCGGTGTTCGACACGGCCCGCTCCGCGCCGGGTCCGGTCACCCAGACGGTGTTCGGAGCGGTTGGCAGCCCGGCGGCGGCGAGGGCAGTGGCGTCCACGATGACGACGTCGTTGGTGCCGCCGACGGAGGGAGCGGTACCGACCGCGGCAAGGGGGATCGCCGGGGCGTCGTCCCGGGGGAGCTTCAGCCGCATGCCGGTCCGCAGCCCGCCGTCGCTCGATCGGACCAGCGCGGGGACGTCGCCGGGGCCGGGTGCCGTGAGCCGGGCCAGCGCCGGCGCGTCGGGCAGCGGGGTGGTGGCCAGCAGGCGCTGGAACGCGTTGGCGTCCACGACGACCAGGAGTGGGGTGAGCAGTGTCGATTCGGTGAAGACGGGCGCCGAGGCGGTCACCTGCGCGACGACGACCTGCTCCACCCCGGGTGCGGCGGCGATGCGTTCGGCGAGTGCGGGTGTGGCGGTCGCGGCGTCGGTGTCGACGTTGAGCCGGGCGTCGGCGCCGACGGTGCTCCACGCGCCGTCGCTCAGACCCCGGGTGACGGTGGGGCCGAGGATGAGCGCGAACGACGCGAGCGCCGTGGTGCTGACCACAACCAGCAGCGGCAGTGCGCGCCCGGCCGTCGTGGCCGCCTGGGCGGCACCGAACACGGCCAGCGGGCGGCGCGAGCGCAGGGCCTGTCGGAGCGCGAACCGCGCCCCGAGGGGCAGCAGCCGGAGCAGGACGAGTGCGCCGACGAGCGCGCCCAGCGTCAGGGCGCTGATCGGCAGGACCAGGTCTCCGGTCAGCCCACCGGTGTCGCCGTCGGGGCCGGCGGGCAGCAGTCCGCGCTGGTGCAGGGCCACGAAGGCGGCGACCGCGGCGATCAGGACCGCGGCCTCCACGGCGGCGCGGCGCAGCTGACCGGTGGCCTGGATCCAGCGCCGGGCGGCCCGGTTGGCGGGTTGGCGCCGGTCGCGGCTGGCGCGGGCGGCGGCGAGGATGCCGAACGCCGGCCCGGCGACGGCGCCGGCCAGGACCAGGGGAACGGCCCAGGTCCAGGAGACGCCCGGAGCGGCCGCGCGGGCGAGCGCGAGCCCGACGGCGGCGGCCGACAGGGACAGCACTGTGGACTCGACGACCAGTTCCGTACCGAGGTCGGGTAGTGCCGCCCCACGCTGACGGGCGGCGCTCAGCGCCGGGGTACGGCGGCGCACCAGCAGGTCGGCGGCGAGCAGCAGCACCAGCACCGTGGCGGTCAGTACCCCGGCGAGCAGGACGGCGGCCTGTGCGGCGGCGACGCTGTTGCGGGCACTGGCGTCGCGCAGGGTGGTGTCGAGCCGCGATTCCCACTTCAGGGACCTGTCGCGGTCGCCCGACGAGCCGGAGGTCGCCTTGAGCTTGACCACCTGCCGGGCGAGGGCCGCGGTGGCGTCCCAGGTGAGCGCGGCGGGGTCGGGGGCGAAGTGGACGGTGCGCCGCAGTTGGTCCTCGTCCACGGCGAGCCGGGCGTCCGGCAACGACGCACGGGACAGCAGGCCACCGATCCGGGTGGTCCCCACGCCGTCGGCGCCGGGCACGGGGCGCAGGAGCGCCGGGGCGAGTCGCCAGAGGGGGTCGGCGCTGTCCGCGGGCCGGTAGATACCGCTGATCCGGACGTCCCGGTCACGGCCCTTGTTGTCGCTGACCGGGATGCGATCGCCGGGGCCGAGGCCGAGTGCGGCGGCGTCGGCGTCGGAGAGGCCGACCTGCACCGGCCAGGGTGGGGCGTCGTAGGGGATCTCGACGTACTCATCGGTGACGGCGGCGCCGGGCGCGGTGCCGGCGATCCAGGTGACGTCCGGGGCGCCCGACTCGCCGTCCAGGTAGGTGAACTGGAAGGTACGCGGCGCGCTGCCGTCGGTGATGCTGAGGACCGGGCCGTTGACGACGACGACGGGCGGGAGCAGCGCGGCGTCCAGTTCGGGTCCGAGCGCGTACGTCGCCCGCGTGCGGAAGCCGTCGACGTCGTCGGCGAGGCGGGGCACCCGGACCCGTCCGCCGGCCGACCCGTCGTCGGGTTCCCAGTGGGCGAGGACGAGGACGTTCGAGTCCTGGCCGGAGCGGCGTACCGCGTCCTGGATGGCGTCGTCGGCGGCGGCGCGGAGCAGCGTCGGCACGGCCCCGGCGAGCAGCGTGACGGCCGCGATGACGGCGGCGGTGAGCAGCAGCGGTCCGGCGTCGGTACGGCCACGGCCGCGGATGCTGGGCCAGTGCGGCGCCGGCAACCGGCGGGTCAGCCACCGCTTCACGGCGCCACCCGCAGGTGCGCGGCGTCGGCCCGGCGGACCTGGACGGTGACCACGACGGCGACCGCCAGCAGGCATCCGGCCAGCAGGACGGCGAGCAGTGCGGCCTCGGCTGGCCACGGCCACTGTGGTTGGGCGGCCGGGACGGGCGCGGCACCGGTGTCGGAGCGCACGAGCAGGGGAGCGACGAAGCGGGTGGCGAGCGCGCCGAGGCCCGCACCGGCCGCGAGCAGGGGCAGCAGGACGCCTGCGTGCTGGCCGAGCAGGACGGCCCGGATGCCGCGCCGGGACATCCCCAGGCCGCGCAGCCGCGCCACCTCGACGGCGCGGAGATGGAGGTCACAGGTCACGTGCAGGACGACGCCGGCGAGCAGCAGCAGGGCCGCGGCCGGGACGGTGAGCTGGAGCGCGGCCGGCAGCCCGACGCGCAGCGGGCCGCCGGTGAGGCGGGCGGTCTCCGCCTCGCGGGTCGCGACGGTGCCCAGGTGCAGGGCGCCGGCCCGCTCGGCGGCGTCGGGACCGGCCGGGTGGCCGACCCACCAGGCGTCGACCGGGAACGTCAGGTCGCCTCGGACGGCGCGTGCGCGGGACAGCGTGTCCAGGTCGGCCAGGACGGCGACGGCGCCGGGGGCCGACGGTACGGTCGGCACCACCCCCGTGATGACGATCGGGACGGGCGTGCTGCCGACCGTGATGCTGAGCTGACTGCCGCTGTCGGCGTCGACCTCGCTGGCGAAGGCGGCGGAGACGGCGACGGGCACCGGGCCGGGGTCGGGGAAGGCGGTGGCGACGAGGGTCCGGGCGGCGTCCTCGGCGCCGCCGTCGAGTTTGACGATCGCGGCCATCCGCAGCGCGGTTCCCGTCGGCGTGGCGGACAGCGTGACGGCCGGGTCGGTCAGCTTGCCGGGGATCGGCGGCGCGGACGTGGCGGTCCAGTCCGATCCGTCGGTGGGCCTCTCCGCCGATCCGGTGCGCGGGATGGTGAGCGTGACGGCTATGGCGACGGGTCCCCCGACCGCGTCGGTGGTGATCGGCAGGGCGACCGCGACGAGGCGCAGCCCGTCAGTCGTCGCGCAGTTGGGCAGCCGAAGCTCCTGGCCGTCGAGGGGTAGGGCGGGACCGCCGCAGGACGTGCGGAGGCCGGTGGCGTCCTGTAGCAGCAGCCGGGGCGTCACGGTGAGTGGAGTGTCGCCGGCGGCGGTCCCGCTCAGGACGAGCGGGGCGCCGGTCGGGACGGGGAGGCCGGCGACCCGGGTGCGTGGTGCCAGCGTGGTGCCCACGTCCGCCCATTCGCGGTCGCTGTCCAGCCGTCCGCGCAGCAGCGCGTCGGCGCGGGTGGTGTCGACGGCGACCAGGTGCGGCGGGATGCCGGCGCTGCCGAGCCACTGACCGACGGTGACACCACGGTTGAGGGCCGGACTCACCACCCCCGTGGTGGCCGCGCTGACGGCCGCGCCGTCGCCGGCCGCCGGCGCCGTGCTGAGGGTGAGTGCCAGGTCGGTGCCGACGGAGAGCGCCGCCTGGTCGCGCTGCGACTGGTGCCACGTCGTGTCGAAGGCGAGGCCGAAGGTGCCGGCCGCGCAGGCCAGCCCGACGAGCAGCCCGGCGGCGACCGCCTGTGGCCGGCGGGCGGCCTCCGCGACGGCCAGCGGAAGGGCCAGCCCACGGGCGCGGTACGCCAGCCGGTCGGCGGCGCGAAGCGCGGGCAGGACCACCCGGAGGGCCAGGGCGGCGCCTGCGGTGAGCAGCAGCGCGGGTGCGAGCACCCGGACCGCGTCGACGCGTGGGCTGGCGGCGGTGGGCTGCGCGTACAGCTGCCACCATCCGGCGGCGGCGAACACCGCGAGCATCACGTCGGCGCCGGATCGGGCCAGCAGTTCGCGGCGGGTGCGCTGGTCGCCGGCCGCCGGGACGGGCCGGATCGCCAGGATGGTGAGGACGGCGGCGAGCACCAGCGCGCCGCCGGTGACCGCGAGGACCTGGGCGCCGGCGATGGCCGGCCGGACGGTCAGGCCGGCGCCGTCCAGCGGCGGCAGGTGGGTCAGGCCGGCGTGCAGGGCCGACGAGGCCGGTATCGCGAGCGCGGCGGCGACGGCGGCGACGAGCCCGGCCTCGAGTGTCGCGGTGGCGGCGAGCTGGCGACGACTGGTACCCAGGGCGGACCGTAGGGCGGTCTCCTCGGCGCGGATGCCCGTGGTCAGCCGGCCGGCGAGGACGAGTGCCGCCGCGGCCAGGACACCGCCGAGGACCGCGATGGCGAGCACGACGGCGGCGGTGACGTGCCGTTGGTCGTCGGCGGCCCGCAGGGTCAGCGGCAGTTCGGAGGAGACACGGGCGAGCTCGACGCGGTCGCCGAGGGTGCCCGCCAGCCGGCTGTCGGCAGCACGGACGGCCCCGGCCACGGTTTCCAGGTCGTGGCGGTTGGGGTGGGACAGGTCCGGATGGGCGGTGAGCTCCATCCGGTCGATGGTGGCACCGGTGGTGAGCAGGTCGTCGAGGTCGACGAGGAACGGGCCGTAGGCGTTGACCGGTTGCAGGAAGCGGCCGTCCCGGTAGCCGGTGCGGTAGCCCTCGGTGGACAGCGGATCGCGGTCCCAGCCGCGCTCCGGCAGCGGGCGTACCACGCCGACGACGAGCACGTCGATGGCCGGGACGGGCGCGTGGGCCAGTTCGGCGCCGAGGCGCACCCGGCGGCCGGGGGCGAGGCCGAGCAGCCGGGCGGTGGACTCCAGCAGCACCGTGTCGCCAGGGTCCTTCGGCCAGCGGCCGGTGACCAGCTCGGCTCGGGCCGGCAGGTCGTCGAGCCCCGACAGGTACGCCTGGGCTCCGACGCTGGTGCCCTCGGCGAGCGTGGGTGGCAGCGCCCGCAGCACTGTCGACGCCCGCGCGGTCGTCGTCACCGGGTACGGCCCGAGTGTGGAGGCCACCACGGTACGGGTGTCGGCGGCGACCGACGACGTGTGCGGGCCCTCGACGGTGCCGGTGTAGACGGTCACGTCGACGGCGGCGGGGACGGCGCGGGCCATGGCGACCTCCAGCGCCCGCTCGGCGGTGCGGGTGACCAGCAGGGTGCAGGTGCCCAGCAGGGTCGCGCCGATCGTGACGACCCCGAGGAGGGCTGCCAGCAACGGCCACTGCGCGCGGGCGCGCCGGCTGACCAGCCTCATCATCGCGTCACCCGGCGTCCTGTTCGTCGAGGTGTCCGTCCTGGATGTGGATCACCCGGTCGGCCAGGGCCATCATCACCGCGTCGTGCGTCGACACCACCACGGTGACGCCTTCGGATTCCACGATCCCGCGCAGCAGGGCCATCACCGACAGGCCGGTCTCGGCGTCCAGTTGCCCGGTGGGCTCGTCGGCGAGCACCAACTGGGGCGAGGCGGCCAGCGCGCGGGCGATCGCCACCCGCTGCTGCTGGCCGCCGGACAGCTCGGCCGGCCGCTGCCGGGCGTGGTCGGCCAGACCGATCAGCTCCAGCAGCAACTCGACCCGCCGCTCACGCTCGCTGGGGTCGACGCGGGCCATCCGCAGTGGGGCCGCGACGTTCTCCGCGGCCGACAGCACCGGGATCAACCCGAAGTTCTGGAAGACGTACGACACCTTCTCGCGCCGCAGCCGGGACAGCCCGTCCTCGTCGAGCGCGGTGACGTCGGTGTCGCCGACGTGCACGGTGCCGGCGTCCGGGCGGTCCAGGCCGCCGATGACGTTCAGCAGGGTGGTCTTGCCCGAACCGGACCGGCCGACGAGCGCCACCATCGAACCGGCGGCCACGTCGAACGACACGTCGCGCAGGGCGTGTACGACGCTCGGCCCGGTGCGGAAGCGCCGGTGTACGCCGCGCACACGAAGCAGTGGCTCGCCGCTCACTCGCCGCTACCCGAGTCGGGGCGGATCGTGATGTGGTCGGGTTCCAGGGCCAGCCGGACCCGTCGGGTCAGCTCCAGCGCCTGGCGGAACTCGCGGGGCACCTGGACCCGCCCGGCCCGGTCCATCACGGCGTACTCCTCGGCGATCATCTGCGTGTCACCCTCCGCGTCGGTGGTGGTGCGGCGCAGCACCTCGCTGCTGGTGCGCCCGTCCCGGATCGCGACGGTACGTTCGACCTGGCCGCTGACCTCCGGATCGTGGGTCACCACGACGACGGTCACGCCGTACCGGCGGTTGACGTCCCGCAGCACGCCGAAGACCTCCGCGGACGTGGCGGCGTCCAGTTCGCCGGTCGGCTCGTCGGCGAGCAGCACCCGCGGCTGGTTGGCCAACGCCACCGCGATCGCGACCCGCATCTGCTGCCCACCGGAGAGTTGCCCGGGTCGCCGATCGGCGCAGTCGGCGACACCGAGGCTGTCCAGCAGCTCGGCCGCGCGCTCCCGGCGCTCCTGCTTCGGGGTTCGGGCCGCCGTCATCGGCAGGTCCACCATCTCCCGTGCGGTCAGGTACGGGATCAGGTTGCTCGCCGTCTGCTGCCGGACGAACCCGACGGTGCGCCGCCGGTAGTCCACCCGGTCCGCCCGGGACATCGCCAGCAGGTTCCACCTGTCGACGCGGACCCGCCCGGCGGTGGGGGCGTCGATGCCGGCCAGGATGGAGAGCAGCGTCGACTTGCCCGACCCGGAGGCGCCGACGACGGCGATCAGCTCACCGCTCTCCACGGCCAGGTCCAGTCCCTGGAGCGCCTGCACCTCGATCGAACCGGTCTGGTAGATCCGCACCAGGTTCTCGCAGACGATGAGCGCGTCGTGGCCGAACTCGGGTGCCCGCGCGGATGGCTGCGGCAGGGACAGCGGGGTGCTGGACATACCCTTCTCCGTCCGGGTCGTGCCGACGTCGAGCCAGCCTCGGATGGCCTCGAGAGGCTGCGGCACGCCAGTATCGCCCACCACAGAAAACTTCTCGTCATCGCAACCCCGGTGGCGAGCCGTTCCCGTACACAAACCGATAGCGGTCTTCTTCGCAGGTTGCGAGACTCCGACCTGTGCGAGAACCGGACCGCTTCCGAGGTGCCGTGCAGGTCTGGGCGGCCGGCGGCGCGGGCGCCGCGGCAGCCGCCACGGTGGCCCGTGCCCAGGCTGGCGACCTGAGCACGGTCGTGCTCGTCGAGGGCTTCAGCGACCAGTGCGCGGTGGAGGCGCTGGCCGAGCGGCGGGGCCGCGACCTGGCCGGCGAGGGCGTGTGCGTCCTGCCGATCGGCGGCGCGATGAGTGTCGCCCGCTACCTGCGGCTCTTCGGCGCGCAGGGGCTGACACCGACCGTACGAGGGCTCTGCGACGAGGCCGAGGAGGGCTTCTTCCGGCGAGGGCTGGAACAGGCCGGCTTCGGTGGCGACCTGACCCGCTCGGACCTGGAGGCGCTCGGCTTCCAGGTCTGCGTGACCGACCTGGAGGACGAGCTGATCCGCGCGCTCGGCAGCGACGGTGTCGAGCGGGTCATCGACGCCGAGCGGGATCTGGCGAAGTTCCGGGTCTTCCAGAACCAGCCCGCGCAGCGCGGACGGACGATCGAGCGGCAACTGCGCCGCTTCATGGGCACGATGAGCGGCCGCAAGGCGCGCTACGCTCGTGCGCTCGTCCACGCCCTCGACCCGGGCGCCATCCCACGACCACTGGATCGGCTGCTCACCTGACGGCGGGCGGTCAGCGTTCCCGGACCACCGCGACCGGACAGTTGGCGTGCTGGATGACCTGCTGGCTGACCGAGCCGAGCAGCATCCCGGCCAGCCCACCCCTACCCCGGCTGCCGACCACCACCGACTGCGCGGACCGGCTCGCCTCGATCAGCATCGCCGCCGGGCTGCCCGAGATCAGGTCGACGGTCACGCTGAGCTGCGGGAAGGTTCGCCGCCACGGCTCCAGCGCCTGCTCCACCGCAGCCCGCTCGTCGGGCACCCCGGCCGCCGCTGTGGGGCCCGGGGTCCAGGCGTGCAGTACGCGCAACGGCATCTGCCGGCGGGCCGCCCGTTCCGCGGCGAAACCGAGCGCCACCAGCGACGGCCCCGAACCGTCCACCCCGACCGCCACCGGGCCGTCCGGTTGACCGCCCGTCCCGTCGCGAACCACCACCACCGGGCAGTGGGCGTGGGCGGCCACCGACACGGCCGTGGACCCGGCCAGCAGGCCACCGAATCCGCCGTGGCCTCGGCTGCCGAGCACCAGCATGCCGGCCTCGGCCGAGCGTTCCTGCAACACCAGGGCCGGTGGTCCGTCGTACACGTCGCCGGTGATCGTCAGCCCGGGGTGGGTGGCGGTGGCGTCCGCCGCGGCCTTGCCGACCAGGTCCTCGACCTGGCGGCGGGCGGTCTCGTCCGGCCAGACCCCGGGCGTCACACCCGGGCCGACCCAGCCGGCCACGGTCAGCCACTCGAAGACGTACGCCAGCCGCACCGGTTGGCCGGTGTGCCGAGCCTCCTCCAGCGCCCACCGCAGCGCCACCGTGGCGTCGGTGGAGCCGTCGTAGCCGACCAGGATCTCCGCGTCGCGCACGTCGTTCTCCTCAGGGGTTCGTCGGGTCGGTTTCGCGGACCCAGCGCCACTCGGCGACCTCGGGGTCGTCCTCGCCGTAGCGGCGGGTGTAGTCGCGGGCGGCCTGCCGGGCGTCGACCATCCGCTGGCGCAGGTGCGCGGCGCGGGCGGCCAGCCCGGGTACCCGGTCGATGACGTCGATGACCAGGTGGAAGCGGTCCAGGTCGTTGAGCATCACCATGTCGAACGGGGTGGTGGTGGTGCCCTCCTCCTTGTAGCCGCGTACGTGCAGGTTCTCGTGGTTGTTGCGGCGGTAGGTCAGCCGGTGGATCAACCAGGGATAACCGTGGTACGCGAAGATGATCGGCCGGTCCTGGGTGAAGATGGTGTCGAACTCGTTGTCGGTCAGGCCGTGCGGATGCTCGGTGTCCGTCTGGAGTCGCATCAGGTCGACCACGTTCACCAGTCTCACCCGTAGGTCCGGGAGGTGCTGGCGGAGCAGCTCGACGGCGGCCAACGTCTCCAGGGTGGGCACGTCCCCGCAGCAGGCCAGCACCACGTCCGGTTCGATGCCTCCGTCGTTGCTGGCCCACTCCCAGATCCCCAGGCCGCGTCGGGTGTGCTGGATCGCCTCGGTCATGGTCAGCCAGTTCGGCGCCGGCTGCTTGCCGGCCACCACCACGTTTATGTAGTGCCGGCTGCGCAGGCAGTGGTCCATCGTGGCGAGCAGGGTGTTGGCGTCCGGCGGCAGGTAGATCCGGACCACCTCGGCCTTCTTGTTGACCACGTGGTCGATGAAGCCGGGGTCCTGGTGGGAGAAGCCGTTGTGGTCCTGACGCCAGACGTGGCTGGACAGCAGGTAGTTCAGCGAGGCGATCGGCTGCCGCCAGGGGATGGCCCGGGTCACCTTCAGCCACTTGGCGTGCTGGTTGAGCATCGAGTCGACGATGTGGATGAACGCCTCGTAGCTGGTGAAGACGCCATGGCGGCCGGTCAGGAGGTAACCCTCCAGCCAGCCCTGGCACAGGTGCTCGGAGAGCACCTCCATGACCCGGCCGTCGGGGGAGAGGTGGTCGTCGCCGGGAACGGTGGCGGCGACCCACGCCCGGCCGGTCACCTCGAACGCCGCGCCCAGCCGGTTGGAGGCGACCTCGTCCGGACCGAACAGTCGGAACGTCTCCGGGTTGGCGCTGATGACGTCGCGGATCCACGGACCGAGCACCCCTGTCGCACCGGCCATCGGCTGGCCCGGTTCTTCGACGTCCACGCCGTAGTCGCGGAAGTCGGGCAGGGCCAGGTCGCGCAGCACCACGCCACCGTTGGTGACCGGGTTGGCGCTCATCCGCCGGTCTCCGCGCGGCGGCAGTGTCCGCAGCTCCTCCACCGGCGCGCCGGTGGCGTCGAACAGCTCCTCGGGGCGGTAGCCGCGCAGCCACCGCTCCAACTCGGCCAGGTGGGCCGGGTTGTCGCGGACCCCCGACAGCGGCACCTGGTGGGCGCGGTACGTGCCCTCCACCTGCACGCCGTCCACCTCCTGCGGGCCGGTCCAACCCTTCGGCGTCCGCAGGATGATCATCGGCCAGCGGGGACGCTCGACGACGCCGCCGGAACGGGCCCGCCGCTGGATCTCGGCGATCTCGTCCAGCACCCGGTCCATCGTCGCGGCGAGCGTGCGGTGCACCACGGCCGGGTCGTCGCCGGCCACCACGTACGGCTGGTAGCCCGACCCGCGCATCAGGTCGAGCAGATCGGCCTCGGGGATCCGGGCCAACACGGTCGGGTTGGCGATCTTGTAGCCGTTGAGGTGCAGGATGGGCAGCACCGCGCCGTCGCGCGCGGGGTTGAGGAACACGTCGGAGAGCCAACTGCCGGCCAGTGGCCCGGTCTCCGCCTCGCCGTCGCCGATCACGCAGGCCACCACCAGGTCCGGGTGGTCGAACGCCGCGCCGTAGGCGTGGCTGAGCGCGTACCCCAGCTCGCCGCCCTCGTGGATGGAGCCCGGCACGTCCGCCGCGACGTGGCTGGGGATGCCGCCGGGGAAGGAGAACTGGCGGAACAGCTTGGCCATCCCGACCTCGTCGCGCGCCACATCGTGGTAGCGCTCGGACCAGGTGCCCTCCAGCCAGGTGTTGGCCACGATGGCCGGGCCACCGTGCCCGGGGCCGGTGACCAGCATGGCGTCGAGGTCACGCGCCACGATCACCCGGTTGAGATGGGCGTAGACGAGGTTGAGCCCGGGGCTGGTACCCCAGTGCCCGAGCAGGCGTGGCTTGATGTCGTCGGGGGTCAGCGGCTCCCGCAGCAGCGGGTTGCCCAGCAGGTAGATCTGCCCGACGGTGAGGTAGTTCGCGGCGCGCCAGTAGGCGTCCAGCCGGCGCAGTTCGTCGTCGGTGAGGGCGCTTCGCACGTCGAGAGCGGTGTCCATCAGGCTGCCTCTCGCGGGTAGGAGTGGGGGCGTCGGCTTCGCCGCCGCGCACGCCCCGGGTCAGGGCCGTTGGTTCCGGGTCGGCCGGGCGTCCGGCGCGGCCAGCGGCGTCTCGGTGAGACCACGGACGACGACCACCGGTGCGGGGGAGTGGTAGAGCAGGGACTGGGCGACCGCGCCCAACATCGCTCGTCCCGGTTCGTCGCCGCGGGCGGCGACCAGCGCCAGTTGGGATGTGCGGGAGGTGTCGATCAGCACCTGACCGGGATCGCCGCGGACGACACGGCACTCGGTGGGCACCGAAGCGTTGCGGCCGGCATGCCGGGCCAGCGCCTCGGTGAGCTGCTCGGCGACCGCGTCGGTGTCCTCGTCCTGCTCGGCCACCCGCAGCGCGAGCAGCCGGGCGTCCCGGCGGGACGCGCACTCCACCGCCCACTGAAGCGCGAGGTGCGAGCTGGGCGAGCCGTCCACCCCGACCAGCACCGGGCCCGGCGGTGGCGGTTCGCGGCGGACCACCAGCAGCGGGCAACCGGCCCGTGCGGCCAACTGCACGGCGGGCGTCTCGGCCGGGACGCACTGGCCGCTGCCGGCCATCCCGCTGTCGCCGACCGCCAGCAGGAAGGCCGTCTCCGATCGGCGGATGAGGGTGGCCAGCAGGGCGCTCTCGACGATCTCGCTGCCCACGGTCAGTCCGGGTTCGGTCTGGTGGGCGAGTTGCGCGGCCCGGGTGAGCAGCTCCTCGGCCCGGTCGCGGGGCGCGGCGACGCTGTCCGCGGCGAAGGCCGCGTGCCAGTCGAAGGTGTGCAGCAGGTGCAGGGCACGGCCGTGCCCGGCGGCTTCCTGCGCGGCCTGCTCGACGACCGGGAGGTCGAGATCCGAGCCGAGGGCGACCAGCACCGCCGCGTCGGTGGCTGCGGCCATCGGTATCACCTCCCGGCGGCGCGCCCGGCACGACCACGCTGTCCCTGACCGAGGGTAGTCGGGTGCTTGCGGCGGCGTGAGCGTTCTCGGTGGAAGCGGGTCCTACTCCTGCACGACGGATAGGACGATCTTGCCCTGAATGTGTCCGAGTTCGGCACGTTCATGAGCCTTCGCCGCGTCGGGCAATGCGCGAGAGCCGGCCCGCCAGTCGCCCTGCGCAACTATGACGTGGGATTGCGACGTACCGCGTGGCCCATGCGCGCTCGGATCGCAGCAGATTCGTTGTCGTTCCCCGCCTGCATCTCGTTGACACCCCTGAATGCCTGCCTTACTGTCCTATGGTCGTAGTACAACAGGCAAGGCACGGCCGGCCCGGGCGACACGAACCGCGCGATCGGCAGCGGTACCCAGCCGCCGAAGATGCCGATCCGCGTAACCAGAGATGCGTCCGGGCAGGCGTAACCCGCGATACAGGAGGCGTGAATGGTCACTCGCCGGAGTCTGTTGCACATCGTCGCGGCCGGGGGGTTCGCTGCGGCCACTGACGCCACCGACGTGCTCGCCGCGCCGGCCCGCGCCGCTGCCGCAGCGCCGGCACGCAGCGCGACAGCGGGCCGGACACTGCGCATCGGCAAGATGCAGGCGGCGCTGGACGACATCGCCGCAGCCGCGGCGGTCGGCGTACTCGCCGAGGTAAAAAACGGCGCACACGTCTGGAAAGGCGCCAGCGGCGTGTCGCGGCTGGGCACACGTCGACCTGTACCGGCCGAGGGGCGGTTCCGGGCAGGCAGCATCACCAAGTGCTTCATCGCCACTGTCGTCCTGCAACTCGCCGGCGAGGGGCGCCTCACGCTGGACGACACTCTGCAGCGATGGCTGCCAGGCATCCTTCCCGACGGCTCACACATCACATTGCGTCACCTCTTGCAGCACACCAGTGGCGTATTCAACTACACGAACGCCGCGTCGTTCCGCGCTGTCTACCGGTCGGAGGCGGACATCGTCCGGATGCGTAACCGGACGTGGACACCACGAGAACTCGTCACCTTCGTCGACGACCTGCCACTGCAGTTCCAGCCCGGTAGCTCGTGGGAGTACTCGAATACCAACTTCGTTCTGCTCGGCATGGTTGTCGAACGGGTCACCGGCGCCCACTACGCAGCCGAAGTGCGCCGCCGAATCCTTCGCCCGCTCGGGCTGCGGCACACCCAGGTTCCGGGCACCAATCCCTTTCTTGCCGGCGTGCACCCGCATGGCTACCTCGCCGTAGAACACGACGGCGTTGACCAGCCGGTCGACATCACCGTGTTCAATCCCTCCGTGGCCGGCGCGTCCGGCGAGATAACCTCCACAGCGGCGGACCTGAATATCTTCTTCCGCGCCTTGGTCAATGGGCGGCTGCTGGGCGCGGCCGAACAGGAGCAAATGAAGACCGCCCATGCCACGAGGCGCGACTACCAATACGGACTGGGCCTGATGACCAGGTCCACCCTCGGAGGTGTCAGGCTGTGGGGCCACCGCGGCGAGATCTTTGGTTACTACGCCGAGTCGTGGACTGCCGAAGGCAGCGGGCGCCAACTCACCGTAGCAGTCACGCCGTGGGGCGACATCGACCCGAAAGTTCCCATCACCGACCTTGTTGAGACCGTCTTCGAATCCTGACGGGCAGCATGCCGCGGGCGCTGCGGATCTGGACGCGCGACTTCGTTCAGAATTCCCTCCGGCAGCCGGATTGACGTCAGAAGATCCGAAAGGCAACGGCGGCCGCCTGGCGGCGGTGGGGAAAAGTGCACGTCGGCATGGCCACTCAGTGGATGCCGCGTACCGGGTGAGTCAGACATGGTTTGAGGTGCAGGTTGATCATGGGGGTGAGGCGATGTCGGACGGAGTGGAGGGCCGGCCCATCGGGCGGTGGACGGCGCTGCGTGGGTCACTGGTCCTCGCCGGCCAACTGATCGCGGTGCTGGCGATGACGCTCGTCGCCGCCACGGCCCTCTGCCTCATCCCGCTGGGTGTCGGTGTGCTGATCTTTCCCGGCTGCGTACGCGTCCTGCATCGTCAGGCCGAGCGGCTGCGCCGGACGGATCAGCGTTTCGCCGGCATCGACGTCGCGGTGCCGAGCCTGCCGGACCCCGCCGCATCCGGATTCGTCGCCCAGGCGCGTCAATGCTGGCGACTCGTCAACGACCGCGCCTTCTGGCGTCTGACGCGGTGGGCGGTTGTCGACCCGTTCACCAGCACTGTGCTCGTGCTGATCGCACCACTCGGGCTCGTCGGCTGGGGTCTGTACGGGTGCGTGGCCATGCCGATCCTCTACCTCGGCCTCCGGCTGGAACCAACCGAATGGTACGTGTTCATCCCCGTCACGACGGCCAGCACGGTGCCGTACGCCGCCGTCCTCGGCTGCGCCCTGTTCGTCATCGGCCTGCTCAGCGGATCCTGGTGGTTACGGGTGCAGGCCCGCTGGTCGTCCGTGCTGATCGGCAGCCACCTGGTCGATCTGCAAGCGCGGGTCTCCGTCCTCTCGGCCAGCCGCGAAGAGGTCCGCGACGACGCGGCCGCGCAGCTTCGCCGCCTCGAACGGGACGTGCACGACGGTGCCCAGGCCCAACTCGTGGCGATCGGCATGAAGCTGGGCTTCGCCGAGACCCTCATGGCCAGCGACACCAACGCCGCGCTCGCCCTCATCGGGCAAGCGCGCGACGACTCCTCGAACGCCCTCGGTGAGCTGCGCGACCTCATGCGCGGGATCCACCCGCCCGTCCTCGCCGATCGCGGCCTGGGCGCGGCGATCGAGGCGATGGCCATCGAGTCGGCACTGCCGGTGACCACGCGGATACGGCTACCCGTACGGCTGGACTCGTCGCTCGAGGCCGCGGCGTACTTCGCCACCCGCGAACTGCTGACCAACGCCGCGAAGCACTCCGGCGCGGCTCACCTCGCGGTGACGGCGGACATCGGCGAGGACCGCCTGCGCATCGAGGTGCGGGATGACGGCAAGGGGGGCGCGGTGGTCGTCCCCGGCGGCGGGCTCGACGGCACACGCCGACGGCTGGCCGCCTTCGACGGCACTCTCACCGTCCGGAGCCCGGTGGGCGGCCCGACGGAGATCGCCCTGGAGGTGCCGTGCGCGTAGTCGTCGCAGAAGACCAGACAATGCTGCGTGTGGGCCTGGTCAGCCTGCTCGAGGCCGTCGGTCACGAGGTGGTCGAGCAGGTGGGTACCGGACCCGAGCTGAGTCGGGTGCTCGGCGACTGGCGCGCCGACGTCGCGATCGTCGACATCCGCCTGCCCCCGTCGCACACCGACGAGGGGCTGCGCGCCGTGCTGGCGGCGCGACGGGTCCAACCGGCGCTGCCGGTCCTGCTGTTCTCGCAGTACGTCGAGCAGTTGTACGTACGCGAACTCCTCGCCGACCAAGCCGGTGCGATCGGCTACCTGTTGAAGGACCGGGTGTCCCATCCTCGCCAGTTCATGGACGCCCTCGACCAGGTCGCCGCCGGCGGCACCGTACTCGACCCCACGGTCATCGGTGCGCTCATCAACCGGGTCGAACGAGGCGGGCCCGTCGGCACACTCACGGAACGCGAGCGGCAGGTCCTCGACCTCATGGCACAGGGCCGCTCGAACACCGCGATCGGCGACGAGATGCATATCAGCGAGAGCGCGACGACCAAACACATCTCGAACGTGTTCGCGAAGCTCGGTCTGCACCCGAGTCTCGACGACAACCGGCGGGTCCTGGCGGTACTCGCGTATCTCAACGAACGCTGAGCCTGCTTGGTAGGGGAAGCTGCACCCCAGTCGGAGGTCCAGCTCCAGTGCCCGCAGCCGCCGCCTGTCCGAGGCTGGGCACATGACGAAGACTTCTCCTCCGGCCGGAGCGGGTGGGGCCCGCGTGACGACGGTTGTCGTCACGTTCCTCGCGGTGTCGGCCGCCGCCTCGCCGGTATTCGCGCTGGCGCAGGAGGCAACCGGGCTCGATCCGACCATCCTGGTGCTCGCCCAGTTCTCCACCACCGTCGGCGCCCTCGTCGCGTACGCCGTCTGGCGAGGCCGCCTGCCCTACCCGCGTACGACGAGGCGGGGCGTCCTCGCCCCACTCTGTGCCGCCGCCGGGCTGGCGCTGATGGTCACCCTGGTTCTCTGGCTTCTGGCGATCGCCGAACCGCACCGCTGGCAGTCGCTGCACACCTCGACGCTTCCCGCGCCCCTCGCACTGATCCTGCTCGCGCAGTTCCTCGGCGCGGCCGGCGAGGAAGTCGGCTGGCGGGGCTTCGTGCAACCCATCCTCGAAACACGCATGGCGACGCTGTCGGCCGCCGCCATCACCGGTCTGTTGTTCGGGCTCGGCCATTTCCCCATGGCGGGCGCCGGGCTCGCGGTCTACTCCGTCTTCGTCGTATCGGCCATCGGGCTGTCCGTCGCAGCGGCGGCCGTCACGACCGGACGGCCGTGGTGGGCACGCGTCCTCGTGTCCACCGTCCTGCACTGGGGCGTCAACATCGGGATACTCGTCGGCTTCTCCAGCGCCGATGAATCCATGCTGTGGATGGCCAACATCGCAGTCGCGATGGGTCTCATCGGAGCGGCGTGCGTCCCGTTCCTCATCCGGCCGAACCGTCGGGGGTCGAGTGGTTCGCCGGCACCAGCGCGCCCGGTCCAGGCCCGCGAGCCGATCAACGACTATTACTGACCAGGGGTGCGTCAACTGGGGTTGACACGAGTCGTGCTGTCAACGTATGTTGACGGCATGAGTCAGGCGACAGAACTCGCGGCGGCAGCCGGCAGCACCGACCCCCGGGTCGGGCTGCGCGCTGTCCGCGCGCTGCGCCGGCTGCTCGAGCGGCTCGAGGTGGTCCAGGTGGACAACGCCCGTCGACAGGGCTGGTCCTGGCAGGAGATCGCCGACGCGCTCGAGGTCAGCCGGCAGGCGGTGCACAAGAAGCACGCCGGGCGACCGGCGGTCAACTCATCCTGGGAGGCGTGATGTTCGAACGGTTCACCGACCGGGCGCGCGGCGTGGTGCATCGGGCGCTGGAGGAGGCGCGGGCCGAGGGCCAACGGCCGGTCGGCACCGAGCACCTGTTGCTCGCCCTGCTCGCCGACGATGCCGGTCTGGCCAGCCGGGTGCTGGCCGACGCGGGCGTACGCGCCGACGACCTGCGCGAGCGCGTCCGCCGACACACCGTCAGCGGGGGCGCCGGCCTCGGCGACGCGGACGCGGCGGCCCTGCGGGAGATCGGCATCGACCTGGCCGCGATCGTGGCCCGCATCGAGCAGTCCTTCGGCCCGGACGCGCTGCGCGAGGCCGTGCCGGCGCCGCGCCGCCGGTGGGGGCGCAAGCGCTACCTCGGCGGGCCGTTCTCGCCCCGGTCCAAGAAAGCGCTGGAGCTGTCCCTGCGCGAGGCGCTGCGCCTGCGCCACAAACACATCGGCACCGAGCACATCCTGCTCGGGGTGCTCCGGGAGGGGCACGGGCTGGGCGCGCTGGTGCTCACCGAGTCCGGCATCGACCTCGACGATCTGCGCCGCCGGGTGGAGAGCGCGCTACGGGCGGCGGCCTGACGGGCGTGCTCGCGTTGAAACGTGTCTGTGGCACTTTCGACGCGAGCCCCCCGCTGGGTCGCTGAAGGTGCCCCGGTGCTGCACACTGGCGCCCGTGGATGCTGGACAGGACAGGCGGCCCTCGGGGGGCGACGGCGGGTTGCGCTCCGCCGTGGTGGTCAACCCGGTGAAGGTCGACGATCTCGACGAGCTGCGCCGTACCGTGAACGACGCGCTCAACGCGGCGGGCTGGCCCGAGCCGCAGTGGTACGAAACCACCGTCGACGACCCCGGCCGCGGTCAGGCCGAGCAGGCCGTCAAGGCAGGCGTCGACCTGGTCTTCGCCTGCGGTGGCGACGGCACCGTGATGTCCTGCGTCAGCGCGCTCGTCGGCACCGACGTGGCCCTCGCCGTGCTGCCACAGGGCACCGGCAACCTGCTCGCCGCCAACCTCGGTCTCTCCACCGACCTGGCCGCCGGGCTGCAGGTCGCCGTCGAGCGGGGCCGCCGACTGCTCGACGTCGGCGCCGTCGAGGACAAATACTTCACCGTGATGGCCGGCATGGGCTTCGACGCCCAGATGCTCGAGGCCACCAACGAGACCACCAAGGCCCGCATCGGCTGGCCGGCGTACGTCATGGGCGCCGCCCGCCACCTGCGGGACCGGCCGATGCGGGTGCAGATCCGCATCGACGACCGCCCGCCGGTGCGCCGCCGGGCCCGCTCGGTCCTGATCGCCAACGTCGGCCGCCTCCAGGGCGGGGTGACCCTGCTCACCGAGGCCGAGCCGGACGACGGCTGGCTCGACGTCGCCGTGCTCACCCCGCGCAGCCTGCGGCACTGGCTGGCGCTCGGCTGGGCGGTGGTCCGCCGCAGCGGCCAGGTGCCGCGGATGGAGGTGTTCCGGGGCAAACGCGTGGTGGTCAGCAGCAACCGTGCCCAGCCCAGGGAACTGGACGGCGACCTCATCTCCCCGGGCCGGCGGCTTCAGGCGGAAGTTCGGCCCGAGGCGCTCTGGCTCTGCGTCCCCCAACCCGAGGACGCCCCCGACCTGGCCGTCGACGCGCAGGGCGCCGGGGAGCGGGGCGAGCAGCTGATCGAGGAAGCGCGCCGTGAGTAGCACCCGGATCGTGCCGGAGACCCGGCTGATGGCCGACGAGGAGCTGTCCGCCGACGACGCCTGGCACACGCTGAGCCGGCAGGGCGGCTGGCACCTTCTGCGGGACGCCTTCATCCGGTTCCGCTACGGCGACGGGTTCAGCCACTCGCGGGCCTTCGCGCTGCAACTCTGCCTCGCCGTGGTGCCGTTCCTGATCGCCCTCACCGGCCTGATCAGCGAGCTGGGCGTCGAGGAGGGCGGTCAGGTGGTGGCCGACACCGTGCTGGCGCTGACCCCGGGCCAGAGCGCCCAGATGGTCGCCGAGCTGCTGGGTGAGGGCGAACGCGTCGAGGACGCGGGAGAGCTCGCACTCACCCTCGGTCTGCTCACCGGTCTGTTCGCGCTGACCACCACGATGGCCCAGATCGAACGCGGAGCCAACCGGATCTACGGCGTCGAACGGGACCGCCCCGCACTGCGGAAGTACCTCCGCGCCGCGATACTTGCCGTCACCGCCGGCCTGCCCGCGCTCGCCGGTTTCCTGATCCTGGTCGGTGGCGGCGCGATGGGTGACTCGGTGCGCAAGCACTACGAGTGGGGTGCGGTCGCCAACGGCATCTGGGACGTGGTCCGCTTCCCCCTGAGCCTCGGCCTGACCGTCCTCGCCGTCGCCGTGCTGTTCCGGCACGCGCCACGACGCAACCAGCCGGGCCTGTCCTGGCTGTTCTTCGGTGCCGGCATCGCCACGGTCCTGTGGTGGTTGGCCAGCCTGCTGCTCGCCGCGTACGTGCGGTTCAGTGACGGCTTCGGGCAGACCTACGGCGCGTTGACCGGCATGATGGCGCTGCTGCTCTGGGCCAACCTGACCGGGATGGCGCTCTTCGGCGGGCTGTCCTTCGCCGCCCAGTTGGAGGCGCTGCGCATCGGTGCGCGAGAGCCGGCCCAACCCGACCTCTGGGAGCCCGACACCGACCGTGCCGAACTGGTCGACACCGGGGACATGACGGCGCTCTAGCAACGCGGCGTGTACGACGAACGCGGATCGGGTAAAGCGGCCCCGCCAGAGCCGAACAAGGAGGTGCGGGGTGACCGCGGTCAAGGAGATGGCGCGACGTCCGATCGGTCACTTCGCCGAGCGGAGCATCGCGGGTCTGGCGGCCATCACCGGCGCCGGGGTGGCATTCGGGCTGCTGTTGCTGCTCGTCCGGGTGCGGTGGAGCCCGTTGCAGGACGGCGACCACGCCGTCGCCGAGTGGTTCAACGGGCTCGTCGCCCCGCACCACGCCCTGGTCACCGTCCTGCAGGCGGTGACCGACCTGGGTGGCCGACCGATCTACATCTGGTTGGTCAGCGTCGCCGTGGTCGGGCTCCTCATTCGCAAACAGCCACGGCTGGCCGTCTACCTGATCGTCACCGGCATCGGTGGCCTGATCCTCGACCCGTCGCTGAAGACGCTTGTCGGACGGCTCCGCCCCGTGGTGGACGTGCCGATCGCCAGCGCGCCGGGCAACAGCTTCCCGAGCGGGCACGCGCTGGGCTCGATCGTCGCGTACGGGGCTCTGCTGCTGGTGTTCCTGCCGGCCATGGCGCCGCGCTGGCGCAAGCCCGCGATCGTCGGCTTCAGCCTGCTGGTGGCGGTGATCGGCCTGACCCGGATCGCGTTGGGCGTCCACTACGTCTCGGACGTGCTGGCCGGCTGGCTGCTCGGTGCGGCCTGGCTCGGCGTCACCGCGTACGCCTTCCGGCTGTGGCGGCGTGAGCGCGGGCGGTCGGTACCGCCGCTGAGCGAGGGCCTGGAGCCCGAGGCCGGGCACGACATCGCCCCCGCCCCGGCGGAGGAGCACGTGCTGGCGCACCCCCGCTCGGCGGTGGCCGAGCTGCTGGTGGGCTGGGTGCTCGTGTTCGGGGCGCTCTACAGCTTCGGCACGTACGTCAGCTACCACGCCAAGGGCACCCTCTTCGACACCCTCGACACCGACGTGCCGCGGTGGTTCGCCGAGCGGCACACCGACGTGTTGACCGACGTGAGTTGGTGGTGGAGCAAGTTCGGCGACACCCACGCGATCCTGATCATCTCGCTGGTCTTCTGCCCGCTGATCCTGGCGGTCTGGCGGCGCTGGCGTCCGGTGCTCTTCCTGGCGCTGGCCATGGTCGGTGAGCTGACCCTGTTCCTCGCCTCGGCCCGCGCCGTCGACCGACCGCGCCCGGCGGTGGAGAACCTCGACGGGCAGATGCCCACCTCGTCGTTCCCGTCGGGGCACATCGCGGCCACCATCTGCGTCTGGCTGGCCATCACGGTCATCGTGTTCCCGCGTACCGACAGGTGGTGGCGTTGGATCTTCGTGGCGCTGGCCGTGATCATGCCGGTCGGGGTCGCCACCTCCCGGATGTACCGGGGCATGCACCACCCGACCGACTTCATGGGCGCGATCCTGCTCTCCGCGCTCTGGATCGGGCTGCTCTACCTCGTCGTCCGCCCGAACGCCGACCTGAAGGAAGGCAACCAACCGACCATCGAGTCGGAGGACGTGAGCACCCTCGACGACGAGCTGGCGCGCGCCGGCAGAGCCGACTGACCGCCACCGTGCTGCGGTTGATGACCTGGAACATCCGCACCGGCGGTCGGGACCGCGGCGGCGACCGGCTGGATCAGGTGGTCCGGGTCATCGACGAGCAGGCGCCGGACGTGCTGGCCCTGCAGGAGCTGCGCGGCTTCGACCGCGACGGGCTGATGGCCACCGTGGCGGGTCGGGTGGGGATGACGCCGTACCTGGCCCGGTCCTGTCTCGGACAGCCGGTGGTCGTGCTGGTCCGGCCCCCGTACCAGGTCATCGACGCGGGGGCAGTGCGCCGGCCGTTCCACCACGCCGCCGCCCGTGTCGTGGTGGCGACCACCGCCGGCCCGCTCACCGTGCTCGGTGCCCACCTCTACCCGTACTCGGGTGGACGGCGGCGGATGGAGGCCGACTGGCTGGTCCGGGCCGTGCGACGTGCCCCGGGTCCGTTGACGCTCGTCACCGGTGACCTCAACGCGCTCGACCCGAGCGTGGACCACACCGAGCGGCTGGCCGGGATGCCGACCCTCTACCGGCGGCGGCACCTGCGTCGGCGCGGCGGCGACGTGGACACCCGGGCGATCGGCCGGTTGCTCGCCGCCGACCTGGTCGACCTCTGGCCGTCGGTCAACGCCGGGGCGGCCGAGGCCGAGGGCCGGACCGTCCCCACCCGCTTCGGTGGGGCCGAGTTCGCCGGGATGCGACTGGACTACCTGCTCGGCACCCGCGAGGTGGCGCGGCGGACGCGGGAGTGCCGGGTCGTCCGGGGCGGGACGGCGGACACCGCCTCGGACCACTATCCACTGCTCACCACACTCGACCTCGATCCGGCCGCAACCGACGGCTGAGGCCGTGGCGCGGGCCGGTTACCGTGCCCACCGTGACCGACCCCCTGCCGGCCTGCCCGCCGCTGCCCGACCTGCCGGGCGGTCGCGTCGCTGCACCAACGGCGGCGCGGCCGGCACCGTCCGCCGTGGACCCGGCCGAACCGGCCGCCGTCGCGCTCCCGCTCGTCGCGGCCGTCGCGCGGGGTGTGGCGTTGGTCGTGGTGCTACCGGTACGCCTGCTCTGGGAGCTGGTCGCGGCTGCCGGCCGGCTGGCGTACCGGAGTCTGCTGACCCCCGTCGGGCGGTTCCTGGGCCGCTGGTTGTTGTCTCCGCTGTCCTGGGCGCTGCACCGACTCCTGTGGCTGCCGCTGGTCTGGTGCGCCCGTAACCTGCTCTGGGTTCCGGCGCGCTGGGCGGCCCGGGTCCTCGTCTGGCTCCCGCTGCTCTGGCTCGGGCGGGGCCTCACGTGGGTGGCCCGCACGCTGATCTGGCACCCGCTGACCTGGCTGGCGTACGGCATCGCCTGGGTGGCCCGCACGCTGCTCTGGGCACCGCTGGTCTGGCTTGCCCGTCGGGGGCTGCGTCCGCCTCTCGTCGCGCTGGGGCGCGTGCTGGTGTGGCTGGCCGAGTACCTGGTCCGACGGCCGCTGCGCTGGCTGGGCGTGGCGCTGACCCCCGCCGGACGGCTGGTGTGGCGTGGCGTCCGCGCACTCGGCGGAGCGGTGAGCGCCGCGCTCACCGGGTTGGGCCGGGGGATCTGGTGGGTCGTCATGGGGTTCGGCCGGTTGCTCGTCGCCGTGGTGGTCGGTGCGTGGCGGGCGGCCGGGTGGGTGCTGCGGCAGTTCTACCGCCTGTTGCTGCGCCCGCTCGGGCACGGGCTGCGCTGGGTGTGGCGGCACGCCGTGCACCCACTGCTGCGGGGAGCCCGGTGGGCCTGGTCGGTGACGGTCGTGCCGGTGGCGCACGGCATCCGGGCGGCCTGGCGGGCCACCGTCGCGCCCGCCGCCCGGTGGACCCGCCGGTCGGTGCTCGACCCGGCGCGGCTGGCCTCCCGCGAGGTGCTCGGCGCCCTGGGCCTACGCCGCTGACCGCGCCGCCGCCGAGTGGGCGGATCGCGGTCGCCGTCGTCCTCACAGCACCAGGTTGAGCAGGACGGTGAGCACCACCGAGGCGACGATCGAGAAGAGGATCATCAGGAGGCAGCCGAGGCCGCCGCCGAGCGGGCGGATCTCCGTGTTGCCGAAGCGCATGGGGTTCACCTGTCCGAGAGTGCGGGTTGCGGGGCGAGCAGGCGGCGGACCGCGTCCGCGACCTGCGTCGGGGCGGTCGTGACCACGTTGTGCGCGGCGCCGGGGACCACCAGCAGGTTCGCGTCCGGCACGAGCCGGGTCACCTCGTCGCGCCAGGGCGCCGGTACGACCGGGTCGCGGGCTCCGGTCACGACGAGGGTGGGCGCGGTGACGCGGACGAGGTCCCGCTCGATCGGGTTGCGCACGGAGTGCGACACGGTCGCGAGGACCCGCCGGGGCCGGGCGTTCCAGACGTCGCGGACCAGGATCGGCGCCTGCAACGGCGCCTCGCGCAGGCAGTCCACCAGCCACCTGCCGAACAGGCCACCGTGGGACCGGGCGGACGGGTCACTCGTCGGTCCGGCCAGCACCAGCGCGCGTACCGCGTCCGGGTGGTTCGCGGCGACCGAGGCGGCCACCTCGGCGCCGAACGAGTGCCCCAGCAGGCACACCGGCGGCAGCCGGTACGCGGCCAGCCAGGCGGCCAGGTGCGCGGCGTGCCGGTGGACGTCGTACGCGCCGTCGGGGTGTTCGGTAAGCCCGAAGCCGGGCAGGTCCGGCACGTACACCGGGTGGGTGGTGGCGAGCGCGACGGCCAGCGGGGTGAGGTAACGGTGGGAGACGGCCAGGCCGTGCACCAGCACCACGGGCGGCGTCCCGATCCCCGGGTCCGTACTGCGCCGGGTGTGGGTGCGCAGCCCGTCGACGAGCCGCCACTCACTCGTCAACCCGGCGGCCGACCGGGGCGCGGCCATGGCGAGCCGCAGCTCGGTCGGACCGAAGTGGCCGCCGCGCATCGACGTCACAACTCCCGCAGCCGGGGCAGGAGCTGCTCCTGCGCCCAGTCCAGGAACATCGGCTGGGTCTCTCCGCCGACCTGGATGATCGCCACGTGGGTGAAGCCGGCGTCGACGAACTTGCGGAACGCCTCGACGTGCGCGTCGATGTCCGGCCCGCAGGGGACGCCCTCGGCGACGTCCTCCTCCCGGACGAACTGGGTGGCGGCGGCGAAGGACTCCGGGCCGGGCAGGTCGGCGTTGACCTTCCAACCCATCCCGAACCAGCGGAACTGGTCGTGCACGATCTTGCGGCACTCGGCCTCGTCGGGGCCGTAGCAGATGGCCACCTGCCCGTACCGGGGCTGGCCGGCGCCGCCGGCGTCGTCGTACATCTCGATGATGTGCCGGTCGGGTTCGGTGGAGATGATGCCGTTGCCGTACTCCGCGGCCAACGTCGCGGACTGCCGGCCGGACGCGGCCACGGCCATCGGCACCGGCCGTTCCGGGCGGTCCCAGACGTAGGCGTCGGGCACGTCGAAGTGGTTGCCGGAGAAGGTCAACGTCTCTCCGTTGAGCAGCGGCCGGATGATCTGCAACGCCTCCTCGAACATCTCGTGCCGCTGCTGCACGTGCGGCCAGCCACCGACCACGTGCTCGTTCAGGTTCTCCCCGGCGCCCAGGCCGAGGGTGAACCGGCCGTCCGAGAGCGCCCCGATCGTGCTGGCCTTCTGCGCGACCACGGCCGGGTGGTAGCGGCGGATCGGGCAGGTCACGAACGACATCAGCTGGGCGCGGGAGGTGGCGTGGGCGACCGCGCCGAGCACCGACCAGGCGTACGGGGAGTGGCCCTGGGAGTCCAGCCAGGGGTAGTAGTGGTCGGACATCACCAACTGGTCGAAGCCGGCCGCCTCGGCCCGGACCGCGTGGTCGACCAACTGCTTGGGACCGGCCTGTTCGCCCATCAGGGTGTAGCCGACGCTGACCATCCTGGTATCCCCTCTCACTGGCTGATCGTTCCCGGGATACCCCGCTCGGCCGCCGTCAACCCTCCCGTCCGGTTCGGGATGGGCAGTGCTTGACGGATGACGGGTGACCTGCCTACCGTCGGTCTTAACCGGTTAAGAACCGGAGGTGGCGCACATCCTGTGGTGGGGATGACCGCCCCGCGACGGCCCGCGCTCGCGTGGGCCGTTGCGGCTGTCCGGGGAGCGGGCCGCTCAACTGAACCGGTTGCGAGGGCCAATCCATCGCCATACGCTGATGCGTGCGCGCCGGGCGTCGGGCGCGGCTGCCGGGCTGCAGTCGCCCTTCCCCCTGTCACGTCCCACCCCTGTCGGGCACCGGGGGTCCTCCCTGAGGAAGACCATGAAGACTCGACTCACCGCCGCCGGCGCGGCCCTGCTCGCGTTGCTCGTCGCCGTGCTGGCGTTCGGCCAGCCGGCACACGCCGCGGCCGGTTTTTCCGTCGCGAACGGCAGGTTGTACGACGCCAACGGAACCGAATTCGTCATGCGGGGTGTCAACCACGCACACACCTGGTATCCGCAGCAGACCAACTCCTTCGCCGACGTCAAGGCGCTCGGCGCGAACACCGTGCGGGTGGTGCTGTCCAGCGGGGACCGGTGGACCCGCAACACCAACGCCGACGTCGCCACCGTCATCTCGACGTGCAAGGCCAACCGGCTGATCTGCGTGCTCGAGGTGCACGACACCACCGGGTACGGCGAGCAGAGCGGGGCCATCACCCTGGACCGGGCCGTCGACTACTGGCTCAGCCTCGCCGACGTCCTCGTCGGCCAGGAAAGATACGTCATCGTCAACATCGGCAACGAGCCGTACGGCAACCAGAACTACGGCTCCTGGGCCACCGACAACGCCAACGCGATCAAGCGCCTGCGGGCCGGCGGGTTGACCCACACGATCATGGTGGACGCGCCGAACTGGGGTCAGGACTGGTCCTTCACGATGCGGGACAACGCCGCGTCGGTGTTCGCCGCCGACCCGGCCCGCAACACCGTCTTCTCCGTCCACATGTACGGGGTCTTCGACACCGCCGCGGAGATCAGCGACTATCTGGGTCGGTTCCGTGCCGCCGGCCTGCCGATCGTGGTCGGTGAGTTCGGTTTCAACCACTCCGACGGGGACCCGGACGAGGACACCATCCTCGCGTACAGCCAGGCCAACGGGATCGGCTGGTTGGGCTGGTCGTGGAGCGGCAACGGCGGTGGGGTGGAATATCTCGACCTCGCCACCAACTTCAACCCGTCCAGCCTGACCACCTGGGGCCAGCGGCTCTTCAACGGCGCGAACGGCATCCGGCAGACCGCCCGGGAGGCAAGCGTCTTCGGCGGCACCCCGCCGACGACGACGCCCCCGCCGACGACGCCACCGCCGACGACGCCACCGCCCACGACGCCACCGCCCACGACGCCACCACCCACGACGCCACCGCCCACGACGCCACCGCCCACGACGCCGCCGCCGGTCGGTGGTTGCACGGCAACGTACACGGTGACCAACCAGTGGCAGGGTGGCTTCCAGGCCGAGGTGCGGGTGACCGCCGGTGCCGCCGGGGTCACCGGCTGGACCACCCGGTGGACTCTCGCCAACGGTCAGAGCGTCACCCAGTCCTGGAACGCGACGGTGACCAGCAGCGGATCCACGGTGACCGCGCGCAACACGGACTACAACGGCCGGCTGGCCGCCGGTGCCAGCGCCAGCTTCGGCTTCCTCGGCAGTTGGACCGGCAGCAACCCCACGCCGGAGGTGAGCTGCACGGCAGGCTGACCGACGCCAGGTGGCCGGTCCCGCACCGGGGGCCGGCCACTGCGTTCGGCTGCGGTCAGTGTTCCCCGGTCAGGTTCACGATGATCACGCCGGCGATGATCAGCGCGATGCCGGTGAGCTTGGCCAGCCCGACCGACTCACCCAGGAACACCGCTCCGATCGCCACGATGGCCGCGGTGCCCAGACCCGACCAGAGGGCGTACGCGACACCGACAGGTATCTCCTTGACGGCCTGGGCCAGCAGGAGGAACGCCAGCGCATACCCGCCGAGGCACGCCACCGTCGGCCAGAGGCGGCTGAACCCGGCGGTGCTCTTGATCAGGCTGGTCGCCAGCACCTCGGCGAGGATGGCGATCCCCAACAGCACGTACGCCACGTGTCCCCCTGGTCGTCGATGATCACGGAAGGGTGTTGCAACCACCAGTTGAGCCCGCCGCGCTGACGGAAAGTGTCCAAGATTGGCAGTTGGACCGAGTCGTCACGGGAGGTCGACGGGCTCGGCTGCCAGTCGGGCTGCCCGCATCTGCAGATAGCGCTGTTCGGGCAGGCTGCTCGTGCGTGCGGCGGCGGCGCGGTAGCCCGCCATCGCCCGCTCCCGGTCGCCGGCCATCTCGTGCAGGTGGGCGCGGGCGGCGGGCAGCCGGTGGTGCCCGGCCAGTCGGGGGTCGTCGGCCAGCGCGTCGAGAGCGGCCAGTCCGGCCGCCGGTCCGTGCACCATGGCGGTCGCCACGGCCCGGTTGAGCGCCACCACCGGGCTGCCGACGAGCCGTTCCAACACCTCGTAGAGCGCCAGGATCTGCGGCCAATCGGTCTGCGACGTGCTCGGCGCCTCGTCGTGCAGGGCGGCGATCGCGGCCTGCACCTGGTACGGGCCGACCGGCCCACGCGGCAGCGCATGGGTGACCAGGGCTACGCCCTCGGCGATCGCCGCCGCGTCCCAGCGGCTGCGGTCCTGGTCGGCCAGTGAGATCAGCTCACCGGAGGGTCCGGTCCGCGCCGGACCGCGTGCCTCGGTGAGCAGCATCAATGCCAGCAGCCCGGTCGATTCGCTGTCGTCGGGCAGCAGCGTGTGCAGTGCGCGGGTCAGCCGGATCGCCTCGGCCGCGAGGTCGATCCGCCGTAGGTCGGGGCCGGCAGTGCTGGTGTGTCCCTCGGTGAAGACCAGGTAGAGCACCTGCCGGACGCTGGTGAGCCGGTCGGCGCGCTCCGCCTCGTCCGGCATTCGGAACGGCAGCCCGGACGCGCGGATGCGCTGCTTGGCCCGGCTGATCCGTTGCGCCATCGTCGCCTCGGGCACCAGGAACGCGCGGGCGATCTCGGCGGTGCTCAGGCCGCCGACGGCGCGCAGGGTCAGCGCCACGGCCGACGTCGGGGCGAGTGCCGGATGGCAGCAGAGCATCAGCAGGACCAGGGTGTCGTCGCGCTCGGCGGTCAACTCCTCGTCCGCGGCCGGTGCGTACTGCCGGTCGTCCGGGTCGCGGCGGGCGACCAGGTCCTCCCGGCGGCGTCGGGCCTGCTCACCACGGACCAGCTCGATCATCCGGCGGTAACCGACCTGGATCAGCCAGCCGCGCGGGTTCGCCGGCAACCCCTCGGTGGGCCACTGGGTGGCGGCGGCCAGCAACGCCTCCTGCACCGCGTCCTCGGCGGTGGCGAAGTCACCGAAACGGCGGGCGAGCACGCCGAGGACCTGCGGCGCCAACTCGCGCAGCAGGTCCTCGGTGCGGGCATCGGTGATCAGCCGTCACAGCTCCTGAGGTGGGGCGGACATCACCGGGTGCACCTCGATCGGCATGTTCAGCGGCTGGCCGCCGGGGCCGGGTGCGGTGGAGATGTACGCGGCCAGTTCCACCGCCCGCTCCGGGCTGTCGCAGTCGACGATCCAGTAGCCGGCGAGGAACTCCTTCGTCTCGGCGAACGGCCCCTCGGTGACCACCGGCGCCCCGCCGTCGCCGGCGCGCACGATCCGGGCCTGTTGCGGGCCGCCGAGGCCCTGCGCGTCGACCCACTCCCCGGCGGCGGTGAGCTTGTCGTTGACCTCGCCCATGAACGCGATGTGCGCCCGGACCTCGTCCTGCGTCCAGGTGGCGATGCTCGGGAAGTCGGTCCCCGCGGCGCTGAACTGCATCAGCAGCATGTACTTCATTGGTGGCTCCTCACGCCTGGGCACCGTCGTCGTCGGTGCTCTCACCCTGAGGTAGAAACAGGCAAAGCCCTTCTCGACACCCCGACCGAAGATTTCCCAGAATCTTTTCAGACGACGGCGTCGACCTCCAGCACCAGGCTCTGTTCCGGGTGCAGGGCGGGCAGTTGCACCCCCACCCGGGCCAGCGCCGCCCCGCTGAGGGTGACACCGCTCGCAAGCCAGGCCGGCGCGGACCGCTCGATCGTCGCCGGGGCCGGTACGCCCGCCACCTGTCGCACCCGGTAACGCCGCCCGGGGTCCAGGCCGGGCAGTCGGACCGCGCCCGGGGTCTGCGTCACCGAGGTGCTCAGGCGCGCCACCGCGTACACCGCCTTGGTGTTGTCGTGATCGACCACGCCGTGTGCCCAGACGGCCGGGTCCGGGTGGTCGACCCGGACCACCCGGCCGGCGTGCAGCAGCGGCCGCAGCCGCTTGTGCAGCGCCACCCAGGCGGCCAGTTCGGTCTGCTCGGCGGCGCTGATCGAGGCGATGTCCCACTCGATGCCGTGGTGGCCGAAGAGCGCGGTCGCCGCCCGGAAGCCCAGGTCGTGCACGCGGTTGGTGGTGTGCGAGCGATGCGGGCCGATGTGCGTGCCGATCAGCTCCGGTGGTAGCAGCAGCCCGGTCCAGCGCTGGATGCTGAGCCGTTCCAGGGCGTCGTTGCAGTCGCTGGCCCAGACCCGGTCGGTGCGGGCCAGGATGGCCAGGTCCACCCGTGCCCCGCCGGACGAGCAGCTCTCGATCTCCACGCCGGGATGCCGGCGGCGCACCTCGTCGAGCAGCCGGTAGACCGCCAGGGTCTGCCCGTGCACGCCGGGACGGCCGTGGTGCCCGGCCTCGGTGAGGTCCCGGTTCTGGTCCCACTTGAGGTAGCTGATGGCGGGATGGTCGGCGAGCAGCGTGTCGAGGCGTTCCAGCAGGTAGGCGTAGGTCTCCGGGCGGCCCAGGTCGAGCACCTGCTGGTTGCGCCACGCCGGTGGCAGCCGACCCGGCACCGCCAGCAGCCAGTCCGGGTGCGCCCGGAACAGGTCGGAGTCCGGGTTGACCATCTCCGGCTCGACCCACAGACCGAACTGAAGGCCCCGGCCGGTCACGTGGTCGATCAACGGTTGCAGGCCGTCGGGCCAGACGCGCTCGTCGACGTACCAGTCACCGAGACCGGCGGTGTCGTCGCGCCGGCCGCGGAACCAACCGTCGTCGAGCACGAACCGCTCCACGCCGATCTGCGCGGCCCGGTCGGCGAGCGCCCGCAGCCGGTCCAGGTCGTGGTCGAAGTAGACCGCCTCCCAGACGTTGAGGGTCACCGGCCGGGGGGAGCGTGGGTGTCCGGGCCGGGCCCGCAGGTGCGAATGGAGTACGTCGCTGAGCCCGTCCAGCCCGACGTCGGACCAGACCGCGTAGAGCAGGGGAGTGTCGTACGACTCGCCAGGGCCGAGCCGGATCTCGCCGGGGGCCAGCAGCTCACCGCCGCCGAGGGTCGACTCGCCGGTGGGCCGGCGTTCGGCGACGGTGACGTGGTCGCCGCTCCACGCGGTGTGCACCGCCCACACCTCGCCGTGGCCGAAGCCGAACCCGGCGGTGCCGGCCACCAGCAGCAGCGTGGCGTCGTGCCCGGTCCGGCCGTGCCGACCCTCGCGGACCCAGGCGCCGTGCGGCCACGGGTGCCGCTGCGGCGACCGTTCCCGGCACCACCGGCCGGTCAGGTCGAGCAACTCGGTGGCGACCGCCGGCACCGGCAGCACCGGCGTCAGCTCCCGCAGCTCGTACGCCGTGTCGCCGTCGTTGCGCAGCCGATGGCGAACGGTCAGCAGGCCGTGCGGGTCCAGGGTGATCTCGCTGGTCAGGGTCAGCCCGGCGGCCGGGTCCGACGCCCGCACGGTCAGCAGCGCCGCCCCGGGTCCGCCGGGCCCGCCGTCGGCCGGGAGTACGCCCACCGCCTCGCCGCCACCGGCCGGGTGGCCCGGGTCGGTGCCGATGTCCCGCACGTCCCACCCGTCGAGGCGGAAGGAGGTGGACCAGTCTCGTCCGTCGCGGTGCCCGGCCAGCCCCGGCCGGCCACTCCACCCCGCGCTCGCCTCCGGCAGCAGCGACAGCACGGGCGGCTCGTCGAAGCTGCTCGGCACCACCGGCGGCACCGTCGCCTCGGCGAGCTGGTTCAGGCCGTCGTCGTCGAGGTCGCCGACGTCGCCGCCCCAGTGCACGATCCGGGGCAGTCCCGGGCCGCGCGCGTCGAGCACCAGGCTGGTCCGCGCGCGGCGCAGGTGCAGGATGCTCATCCCTTTGAGGCTCCCAAGGTCAGGCGGCCGTGATCACCCATCGGGATCCACCGAGAATCCACATTGGTCAACACGAACGACCAGTGGGGCCTCAAGTTACCCCTCAGTCGAGCGCTGTCAAGAGGGCAGTTCACCTTCGATAACCCAGTGTGATAAGGCCGTAACGCGGTCAACGGTGGAAAATGAATCGATGTTGGAACCTGTTGACTTCCGCGTCGTGCGGGGTGCACCCTCAGCTCTCATGCGGCAATGGCACGGGAACGGCATCTCTTTCGGCGGCGACTACAACCCTGAGCAGTGGCCCGAGCAGACCTGGTCCGAGGACGTCGAGTTGATGCGCCGAGCCGGGGTCAACCTGGTCTCCGTCGGCATCTTCTCCTGGGCACTGCTGGAGCCCACTCCGGGCCGATACGAGTTCGGTTGGCTGGACCGGGTGCTGGACCTCCTGCACAGTGGCGGGATCCAGGTGGACCTGGCCACCGCCACCGCCAGCCCGCCACCGTGGCTGGCCAGGGCTCACCCGGAGACGTTGCCCCGCCGCGACGACGGCACGATCCTCTGGCCGGGCGGCCGGCAGGCGTACTGCCCCAGCTCGCCCATCTTCCGCGAACGATCGCTGGAGTTGGTGCGGGCGGTCGCCGGTCGGTACGCCGAGCACCCCGCCGTGGTGATGTGGCACGTCTCCAACGAGCTGGGCTGCCACAACGCGAATTGCTACTGCGACGTCAGTGCCGAGGCGTTCCGTGGCTGGCTGCGGGAGCGCTACGGCGACCTGGCGCGGCTCAACGACGCCTGGGGCACCGCGTTCTGGAGTCAGCGCTACGGCGACTGGGCCGAGATCAACCCGCCGCGCACGGTGACGGCCTTCGCCAACCCCACGCAGCAGCTCGACTTCCTGCGCTTCTCCTCCGACGAGCTGCGCGCCCAACTGCGCGCCGAACGCGAGGTGCTCAAGACTCTGGTCCGCCAGCCGATCACCACCAACTTCATGATCGGCATGGGCGTCAAGCACATGGACTACCAGTCCTGGGCCGACGATGTGGACCTGGTGTCCAACGACCACTACCTGACCGCCGCCGACCCGCAGGCGCACCTCGGTCTGTCGCTCGCCGCCGACCACACCCGGGGTGTCGCCGGCGGTGACCCGTGGCTGCTGATGGAGCACTCCACGAGCGCCGTCCAATGGCAGCCGCGCAACGTCGCCAAGCAGCCCGGTCAGCTACGCCGCAACAGCCTGGCGCACGTCGCCCGTGGCGCCGACGGCGTGCTGTTCTTCCAGTGGCGCGCCTCCCGGGTTGGCGCCGAGAAGTTCCACTCCGCGCTGGTGCCGCACGCCGGCCCCGACACCAAGGTGTTCCGCGAGGTCTGCCAACTCGGCGCCGACCTCAAGGCCCTCGCCGAGGTACGCGGCAGCCGGGTGGACGCCGACGTGGCCATCCTGTTCGACTGGGAGGCCTGGTGGGGTGTCGAGCTGGATTCCCACCCCAGCGCCGACGTCACCTACGACGACCGACTGACCGCCCTCTACCGGTCCCTCTGGCGGGCCGGCGTGACCGCCGACATCATCCACCCGTCGGCTGACCTCAGCGGCTACCGGCTGGTGCTGGTGCCGACCCTCTACCTGGTCCGGGACGCCGACGTCGCGGCACTGCACCGCTTTGTCGAGGGCGGCGGCACGGCGGCGGTGACCTACTTCAGCGGCATCGTCGACGAGAACGACCACATCCGCCTCGGCGGCTACCCCGGCGCGTTCCGGGAGCTGCTCGGCGTACGGACCGAGGAGTTCTTCCCGCTGCGCGAGGGCGAGCAGGTCCGCCTCGACGACGGCAGCACCGCCGACGTGTGGACCGAGTGGCTGCACCCGAACGGCGCGGAGGTGCTCGCCTCGTACACCGATGGGCCCCTGCCGGGTGTGCCGGCGCTGACCCGCCACCGGGTCGGCGACGGCGCCGCCTGGTATGTCGGCACCCGGTTGGACGACGCGGCCACCGACCGGCTGGTCGCCCGGCTCGTCGACGAGGCGGGCGTGCGCCCGGCGGCGCCGGCGCCGCCCGGCGTGGAGGTGGTACGTCGGCGCGACGGCGAACGCACGTGGTTGTTCGTCCTCAACCACACCGAGGCGGAGGTCCGGCTCCCGGCGACCGGCACCGAGCTGTTGACCGGCGAACGGTGCTCCGGTGAGCTGACGCTGCCGGCCGGTGCGGTGGCGGTCGTCCGTGAGGATCGGACCTGACTCTGACGACAGTTCACGGCGCGAAGGAGCTCTCCCCATGCTCGCCCAGCAGCGGCAGACCGCCATCCTCGATCTGATCCGCCAACGTGGCGGCGTACGGGTGAGCCACCTGGTCAGCCGGTTCGGCGTGTCCGACATGACGATCCGCCGTGACCTGGAGGCATTGGCCGAGCGCGGCCTGGTGGACAAGGTGCACGGCGGCGCGACACTCGCCGGGCCGGGTTCGGCCGAGGAGCCCGGCTTCGCCGCGAAGTCGATCCGCCAGCAGGCGGAGAAGCGTGCCATCGCCGAGCGGGCGGCGACGATGGTGGAGCCGGGGATGGCGATCGCGCTCTCCGCCGGCACCACCACCGCCGCGCTGGCCACCCTGCTCTCCGACGTGCGAGGGCTGACCGTCGTCACCAACTCGATCCCGGTGGCCGACGCGCTCTACCAGGACCCGCGCGCCGACCAGACGGTCGTCTTGACCGGCGGCATCCGCACCCCGTCGGACGCGTTGACCGGGCCGGTGGCCGAGGCGGCGATCAGCGCGCTCAACGTCGACCTGCTCTTCCTCGGCGTACACGGGCTCAGCCCGCGCACCGGATTCACCACGCCCAACCTGCTGGAGGCCGGGGTCAACAGGTGCCTGATCGGTGCCGCCCGCCGGCTCGTGGTGCTCGCCGACCACACCAAGTGGGAGACCATCGGCATCGCCACGATCGCTCCCCTGGAGGCCGCCGACGTGCTGATCACCGACGTGGGCTTGCCGACGGAGGCACGCACCACGATCGGCGAACAGGTGGGCGAGCTGGTGATCGTCGAACCCGCCTAGCCCCCTCCCGCCCTCCCTCCGCCCCCCACCCCACCCCACCCCGCGCCGATCTTGCACTTTGTGTCGCCGAAATGCCTGGAATGCACCCGTTGGGCGCGACAGAAAGTGCAAGATCGCGGAGGGTGTTGGTCTGGTCCCCCACTAGGGGCTGTCGGTGGGGAGACAAGGGCCGACGTGGTCGGCCTGCCGCGCGCAGCGGCGGCGATCGGGCATGATCCGGTCGCAGAAGACCCAGTGTCGTACGTGCTGCGCGTCCTCCGCCGAGACCGTGATGCCGGCGACGTCGACCTGTGGCGTCGAGGTCAGCGACCGGGCGAGCGTACGGGCCAGATCCAGCGCCCCGGCCAGATCGGGGACCGTCACCGGCAGGTGGATCACGTGTCGGGGTGGCGGTTCCGTCGACTCGGTGAACGCCAGCACGGCCGCCCGAGGCAGCGGCACGAAGATCCCGCCGGGAGGCTCGTACGGCGGGATCACGGCCGACGCCTTTCGGACCAGGCATTCTGCCGAGCACGCAGCGCCCGCTTCATCCGGGCGTTCTCCGCACATAGCTGTGCCAGGTCGTGGTGCAAGGCGGTCAGGTCGAGCGCGACCCGGTGCAGGAACCGCCGTACCTCGGCGGGGTTGAGCCCCCGTCGGCCGAAGCCGACCGTGGCGAACTGACGGTCGCGGACGTGCCGCGGATGCAGCCGGCTGCCGTCGTACAGCGTGCCTCTGGTCATCGGTCACCTCTCGTCGTCGGTGAATGGGTGAGTCAGGGTCGCGACGGCGCCCCTTGACGTGGTAGGTATGTCGTCAAGTCGGTTCGGAGCCGGGAGTCGCACCTCCCGACGCTCTAGTTGAGACCCGACGAGATCCGGTATGCGACTGCCACTCGCGAGGCCGTCTCTCGTCACCTTCTCGGCTGTTGGCGCAGCCGCGTTTGCCGTGTTTGCACCGGGCTTCCCCGGGGGCCGGCGATCACCCTCACCCGAAGGCCACGTTTCCAGTGGTCTCGGTATTGGTGCAACGACACCAACAAAATTCGTCTTGAGGGTCCGCGAGGAGAGGGGCACTATGCCGAGGCGTGAATCGTTCGTTCAGACATTGCGCGCTCAATGGCTCGGCCAACAGATGCGGCAGCTACGGGAGCAACGCGGCATCACCCTGAAGCAGGCCGCCGAGTTCCTGGAGCGCGATTTTTCCTCCATCGCCCGCTGGGAGCGCGCCGAGTGGCCGTTCCGACGTGGCGTTGTCGTGTCGCTGCTGGACCTCTACGGCGAGCACGACGGGCGCGAGCGGAACCGCTTCATCCAGCTCGCCGAGGACGCCTGGCGAACGGATCGGTGGGACGCGGACTATGACGAGTTGGTTGACGCCTCGTTCATCGATTTTCCCTGGCTGGAAAGCAGGGCCGAGCGCATCTACTCGTGGGATGCCTTCCTCATGCCGGGCCTCATGCAAACGCCGGCATACGCGGAGGCGGTGATCCGTAATGCTGAGGGGGAGAGTGCGACAGATTTCTCGGTCGGCAAGTGGCTACAACTCAGGATCGACCGCCAACGTGTGCTCGCGCGGGACCCGTCGGTCCGCGTGGCGGCGATCATCGATGAGAGCGTACTGCGCCGACCCGTCGGTGGTTCTGCCGTGATGCGCGGCCAACTGAACCACCTGGGTGACCTGATCGGGCAGCCGAACATTGATGTCCGCGTGCTGCCGGCAAGGGTCGGGCTGCATGCCGGTCTCGATGGCTCGTTCGTACTCTTCGGGATGCCCAAGCCTTACCCGGAGGTCGCCTATGCCGAGACGCTGGGCGGGCGTCGTTTCATGGAATCTCCAACGTCGAAACGTTACGCGCTTGCGTACGATCGGCTTCGTGCTGTCGCATTGGATCGGCGCGAGGCGGCCGAGCTGATCGCGGAGATCAAGGAGGGACTGCATGAGTGAAGCCTTGCCCGTAGTGGCCTGGCATGTGAGCACCCGCAGCAACAGCAACGGTGGTAGCTGTGTCGAGGCGGGGCCGGTCCTGGATGGTTCCGGCCGGGTGGCGGTGCGCGACAGCAAGGATCGCGCGGCGGCGACCCTGGTCTACCCGGCCGGCGGTTGGATGGCCTTCGTCAACGGGGTCAAGGACGGCGATTTCGCCGCCTGAACGCTGATCGACTCGGCTTCACGGAAGTCGGGGTGTCCCGGTCGTGGTGATGCCGCGACTTTCAGGAAAGCGAGTCGATCAAGCGGCGGCACCCTGGCGGGCGCTTCACAGCCACCTCACAGGGGTGCTGGATAGGGTGCCGGTCGAGTCAACGTCCGACTCCAACCAGGAGCGGTCGGCGTCGCACAGGAGTTCCGATGGTCTTCAAGAAGATGTTGAGCGCGTTCGGTGTGGGCGGTCCCAGTGTGGACACTGTGCTGACCAACCCCAACACCCGGCCCGGCCTGACCCTCGACGGGCAGGTCAACCTCGTCGGCGGCGACGCTGAGGCGGCCATCGAGCAGGTGGTGGTCGGTCTGGTGACCCGGGTGGAGGTCGAGGGGCACGACGCCGAATACTCCGGCACCCTCGAGTTTCACCGGATGGCGGTCAGCGGCGCGTTCCTGCTCGCCCCGAAGCAGCAGCTCTCGATCCCGTTCCAGCTCCCCGTGCCGTGGGAGACCCCGATCACCGACGTGTACGGCCAGCGCCTGCACGGCATGACGATGGGTCTGCGTACCGAGTTGGCGATCGCCCGCGCGGTCGACAAGAGCGACCTGGACCAGGTGGCGGTGCACCCGCTGCCGGTGCACGAGCGGATCCTCGAGGCGTTCCAGCGGCTCGGCTTCCGGTTCAAGCACGCCGACCTGGAGCGCGGCCACATCCGGGGCGTGCAGCAGACGCTGCCGTTCTACCAGGAGATCGAGTTCTTCGCCGCGCCGCAGTACGCGAGCACGATCAACGAGGTCGAGCTGACCTTCGTGACCAGCCAGCGCGGCGTCGAGGTCATCCTGGAGTGCGACAAGCGCGGCGGCTTCCTCAGCGCCGGGCACGACGCGTTCGGCCGATTCCAGGTGTCGCACACCGACGTCGACCGGGTGGACTGGGCGCAGGTCGTCGACGGGTGGTTGCGCGAGACCACGTCCCGCTACGGCAGCCTGCGGTCCCAGTACGGCTCGGGCCGCGGTCACGGTCACAGCCGCGGGCACGGCATGGGCGGCATGGTGGCCGGCGCGGCGCTCGGCGTCGCCGGCGGCATGGTCGCCGGCGAGATGATCGAGGACGCGTTCGAGGGCGACTTCGGTGGCGACTTCGGCGGCGACTTCGGCGGCGACGAGTAGCCGATCCGAACACGACGGTGGCCTCCGGGAGGATCTCCCGGAGGCCACCGCGCTGTGAACCGGTCAGTGCCGGGCCTTGCGCTCCTCGCCGCTGCGCCAGTTGCTGCCGGCCTTCGAGAGGCCACGGCTACCGAGGTAGCCAAGCGTCAGCAGGGTGATCAGGAACCAGGCGTTGTCGGCCCGGAAGATGTCCACCCCAGCGGAGTTCTGACCGACGACCTGCGACGCGCCCAGTACGGCGGCCACCGCGATCAGGTAGATCCAGAACTCGGTGGTCTTGAACGCCTGCTTGGTCTCCGTACCGGGTGCCTGCATGTCGTTGCGACGCCCGTCATGCATGACCGGCATCTGCTGGGTCTGCATGTCCCGCATCGACGCGGGATTCTGCGGGTCGTTCATGGGCCGGTTCATCGGCCGGGTGGAAGCAGCCTGCGTGCTCATCTGGTCCTCCTCAGGATGCGATGAGTCGTACCTGCATTCCCTCGCCCCGCTACCGCGTTTCGGCCACGGCACGGTTCGCATTCGTGGCGGGGACAACCCCCGACTACCCGAGGCCCGGGAGCAGGTAACACCGATCGCCGGCCGGAAAATCCGGCCGGCGATCGGGTGGACGACCGGGTCAGCGCAGGCCGTTGCGCCTGGCCACGCTCACCAGAAGGTCCGGGTCGTCGGTGATCATGCCGTCGACGCCGAGGTCGATGACCCGCTGCATCACCGTCGCGTCATCGACGGTGTACGGGATCACCTTCAGTCCGTCGCGCACCTGAAGCGTGCGTACGTCCGGTCCGTGGAAGTATGCCGGGTTCTCCCGCAGGTACCAGTCGTCCGAGGCGACGGTGCCCTGCTTCGGGTCGTGCACCTGCCAGTTGGCCGACACCGTGCCGGCACCGGCGGCCCGGGTCAGCTTGCCGAGGTCCTGGTACTTCCACCAGTCCAGCCCACCGGTCCACGGGCTCTTCACCGACGGGTTGCCGTACGCCGCCTGCAACGAGCACTCGTCGGCGACGGTCGCGCACTCGGCCGGGCCGTACTGCCAGACCAGCGCGACCGTGCCGATCCGCCGGTCGAGCTGCCGCGCGTACGTGATGGTGCGCCAGTCGAACGACTGGATGGTGGCCCGGTTGGTGAAGCCGGCGCGCTGGATGGCGTCGACCAGCTTGCGGGTGAAGCTGCGGTACGGCTCGGTGTCGTTCACCACCGGGCTGATCTTCGTCTCGATGTTCATCCCGATGTCGCTGCGGCCACTGGCCTTCACCAGGGCGAAGACCTCGTCCAGGGTCGGGATCCGGGCACCCGGCGCGGGCACCTGCGCGGGCAGCTCGGGCAGCGTCTTCGTGCCGCAGTCCACGGTCTTGAGCTGCGCCAGGGTCAGCTCGTGCACCGGCTTGCCCACGTACGGGAACGAGGGGTCACCGCGGCGCACCGGCTTGGTGTCGACGCAGTGTGACCCGTTGACGGTGCGGTCGTGCAGCACCACGAGCTTGCCGTCGGCGGTCACGCCGGTGTCCAACTCCAGCGTGGAGATGGCCCGGTTGGACAGCGCGTTGGAGAAGGCCGGCAGGGTGTTCTCCGGCCGGGTGGCCCGGCCGCCCCGGTGCGCCTGGATGTCGAACGGCGCGGCGTACGCCTTCGGCAGCCGGTAACCGCGCTGCGCCAGCAGGCCCCGCAGCCGGTCCGGGTAGTCGGTGATCATGCCGTCCACGCCGTCGTCGATCAGCTTGGCCATGGTCGGCACGTCGTCGACGGTCCACGGGATCACCTTGATCCCGTAGCGGTGCGCCTCGGCGACCATCTCCTTGGTGACGTACGGCTGGTAGCCCGGGTCGGTGACCGTGCCGTTCTGCGGCATGCCGTGCACCGGTGAGAAGGCGCTGGCGCCGAAGCTGCGGATCGCCCTGATCGGGTCGCCGCCGAAGTCGTCGATGTCCAGCCCGCCCAGCCACGGCGAGGCGCCCGGCTGTCCGGTCTGCAGGAAGTCGTAGTTGGTCAGGGCGACGAGCGGCAGCTTCGGTTCGACCTGGCGCATGCGCATCAGCGCGCCCCAGTCGAAGCTCTGGATGGTGACCTGCTTGAGCAGCCCGGCGGCACGGATCTCCGCCGCGGTGACCCGGACGAACTGGTCGCGGGGCGCGGTCTCGGTCGGTGCCCCGGCCTCCACCTTGGTCTCGACGTTGAGCGTCACGTCCTTCGCCCGGTAGCGGTTCACCAGGGCGAAGACCTCGCGCAGCATCGGCATCCGGGCGCCCGGGACGGCGAGCTGACCGGGCTTGTCCGGCAGCGTCTTCGAGCCACAGTCGAGCGAGCGCACCTGGGCCAGGCTGAGCGTGTTGACGTACTTCCCGACGTACGGGAACTCCGGGTCACCGGGCGTCACCGGGGCGGTGTCGACGCACTTGGCGCCACTGACCTTCCGGTCGTGGGTGACGACGGCCTGGCCGTCCTCGGTGATCTGCACGTCCAGTTCGAGGGTGGTCACCCCCAGTTGGAGGGCGTTGCCGAAGGACGCGAGGGTGTTCTCCACCCGCAACCCGAGGCCGCCGCGGTGGGCCTGCACGTCGAATGTCCGGTCCGGTCGCGGCTTCGCCTGGGCGGGCACCGCGAGCCCGGTCGTCACCGTCGCGGCCACCAGGGCCGCGACGGCGGTACGGCGTACTGTGCGCACGCTGTCATCCCCTCTGCCGGTGGGCATCTCCCGCCGGTCGCCGGACAGCATGGACATCTCGGGCGGCGGGCAGGCGGCCAGCGGGCGGCGCGGCGGTGAACCACCGTGGACGACCTCCCGGTCACCCCGGGTTTGGTCGGCCGGAGGTCGGGCACGCAGTCAGTTCCACAGCTTCTGCGAGGTGATGATCGTGCGTGAGGACGACATGCGGCAGGACGCCGCCCGCCAGGCCGAGGATCGGATCGCCGGAGGCGTGTACGGCAAGGGTGCGGTCGACGAGGTGACGCTTCCCCGTACCGATGTGCAGAGTCAGATCCAGCGCGACGACCCGTTCGATCCGGCGAAGGAACGGATCGACCCGCAGGTGCTGCGCGACGGCGGACCGGTCGGCGGGCAGGGCGCGGTGACCACCACCGGTGGCACCGCCGGTCCGGCGAGCGTGCGACGGGTGGCCCGCCAGCCGGAGCGACACCGGGGCAAGGTCGCCCCGACGACGACCGGCGACGCCACCACCGGCGGCCTGAGCACGCCGCTGAGCGGCAACACCAGCGACCAGTCCACGTCCGCGCCAGAACCAGCCAAGTCGGTCCGAGACCGCTCCACCACCGACTGACCGCCCCCCTGGCGGCGTGATCATGAGGTTGACGTGGCGGTGAGAGATCACCGTCCACGTCAACCTCATGATCGACTCAGTGGGTGGGGCGGAGGACTCCCAGGCGTTGGGTGGCTCGGGTGAGGGCCACGTACAGGTCGCTGCGGCCGCGGGGGGACTCGGCCACCATCCGGTCCGGGTCGACGACCAGCACCGAGTCGAACTCCAACCCCTTGGCCTGCGCGATGGTCAGCACCACCACCCGGCTCTCCAACTCCGGATGCTCGCCGACGGCGGCCTCCGGCAGCGCGGCGGTCACCGCGGAGCCCAGCTCGCCCACCCGGCCGGCCGGCACGAGCACCCCGAGCCGACCCTCGGTCAGCGCGGTCGCCTCCCGGGTGGCCTCCGCGACGAGTTCCGCCGCCAACCGCTCGGCGGGCACCGTCCGGTCCCACGGGGGTACGCCGCCCTCCCGCACCGAGCGCGGCGGGCGCAGCGTCGGGTCGATCTCCGCCAGGACATCGGCGGCGACCGCCATGATCTCGGCCGGGGTGCGGTAGCTGACCGTCAACTCGGTCAGCCGCCACCGCTGCGCCACGTACGGGGCGAGGGCGTCCGCCCAGGACGGCGTGCCGCTGAGCGCGCCGGTCTGTGCCACGTCCCCGACGATCGTCATCGACCGGCTCGGGCAGCGGCGCATCAGCAGCCGCCAGGCCATCGGGGACAGCTCCTGCGCCTCGTCCACGATCACGTGACCGAACGCCCAGGTCCGGTCGGCGGCGGCCCGCTGCGCGGTGGTCAACCGGTCGGCCTCCTCCTGCCGCTCCAGCAGCCGGTCCGCGTCGATCAGGTCGGTCACGCCGAGGATCTCACCGCCCTCGGCCTCGTCCTCGACGTCGATCGAGCGGGAACCCCGGGCGATCTCCAGCACGCCCTCGGCGTACTCCCGTTCCATCATCCGGATCCGGTCCCGCCGGGCGGCAGCGGCCCGCTCGTCCTCGCCGAGCAGCTCGGCGGCCTCGTCCAGCAGCGGTACGTCGGCCGGCGTCCAGCCACCCGGCTCGCGGTGCAGCAGCGCCCGCTCGTCGTCGGTGAGCATCGGCGCGGCGGCGGCGATCCGGTCCGGATCGGCGTACAGGTCGGCGAGCAGGCGTTGCGGGGTGAGCACCGGCCACAGCCGGTCGAGGGCGGCCTGGACCTCCGACTCCTCGCGCAGCTCGCGGCGGATCTCGGCCCGGTCGGCCTCGTCGAGCAGGTTGTCCCCGCCCAGCGGGTCGGCGCCGATCCGTTCGGCCACCTGGTCGGCGAGCGCGTGCACGATCTCCGTCGCGAACAGCGTGCGGGCCAGGTTGTGCGGCCGGTCGACGCGCCGGACCCGGTCCCGGGCGGTGCGCACCGTTTCCGGGTCGAGGCGCAGCGCCTCCCGCTCGACCTCGATCTCCAGCGGCTCGTCCGGCACCCACTGCCGGTCCCGTACCGCCAGCGCCAAAACCTCCGCCAACACGCCCCGGCCCTTGAGCGCCGCGGTCTCGGCCGGTTCGGTCCGTTGCGCGCTCACGCCGGGGAAAAGATCACCCTGGGTACGCAGCAGCACGCCCGTCTCGGCCAGCGTCGGCAGCACCTGGGAGATGTAGCGCAGGAAGGTCGCGTTCGGGCCGACCAGCAGAACGCCGCGGCTGGAGAGTTCGCGGCGGTGGGTGTAGAGCAGGTACGCCGCCCGGTGCAGCGCGACGGCGGTCTTGCCGGTGCCGGGGCCGCCCTGCACCACCATGACGCCCGGCAGCTCCGCCCGGATGATCTCGTCCTGTTCGGCCTGGATGGTCTCGACGATGTCGCGCATCCGGCCGGTCCGGCCCGCGTTGAGTGCCGCGAGCAGGGACGCCTCGCCGGTCAGCTCCTCGTGGCCGCCGGGGGAGGCGCTGTCGATGTCGAGCACCTCGTCGTTGAGCCCGGTCACCTTGCGCTGCCGGGTCCGCAGGTGCCGGCGGCGGCGTACACCCTGGGGGTTGGCGGCGGTGGCGAGGTAGAAGGCGCGGGCGGCGGGGGCCCGCCAGTCCATCAGCAGCGGATCGTAGTCACCTGTGGTGTCGAAGATGCCGATCCGGCCGATGTAGTGGCGGGAGTCGTCGTCACCGTCGAGACGGCCAAAGCAGAGCCCGTTCTCCACGGCGGAGAACTGCTCGACCTGATCGGCGTACATCGCTACCGAGCTGTCGCGCTGCGAGCGGTCCTGGAGGGTCCCGCCGGTGTTGCGCAGTTCGGCCGTGAGCCGGTGGGCGGCCTGCTCACGTAGCCCGTCCAGCCGGTCGTAGAGCATCGAGACGTACTCCTGCTCGCGACCGATCTCGTCGTCGAGCGGCAATTCGCCGGAACCGCCGGAGTGCCTTGACAAGCCGTCTCCCTAAAGATTAGAATCCTTTGCAGGAACGGCTTATAGCCGTTCTTTTTTGTGTCCTCGAACTGTTGAAGATAGCGCGTTCCGCCGGTTCGCACCAAGCCCGGCGGGTCGGCGCCGGTGATCGCGAGGTGGCGTCGGATGATCCTGCGGGCCGGGCAACGCGTCGTCTTCATCGGCGACAGCATCACCGATTGTGGTCGGCGCGACGTCGCCGCGCCCTACGGCTCCGGTTACGTCAGCCTCGTCCGCGCGTTCGTCGACGCCCGGCACCCGGAGCTGGAGCTGACCTGGGTCAACCGGGGTGTGGGCGGCGACACGGTACGGGACCTGGCCGCCCGCTGGGACGACGACGCCATCGCCGAGCGCCCCGACTGGCTCGCGGTGCTGATCGGCATCAACGACATCTGGCGGCACTACGGCGACCGGCCGGAGGAGGCCGTGGGGATCGAGGAGTACGAGCGCACCCTGCGCGACCTGCTGGGGCGAGCGGTCACCGCGACCGGCTGCCGGCTGATCCTCGGTGACCCGTTCCTCATCGAGGCCGACCGTGGCGTCCCGCAACGCGCCGACACCGACCGGTACGCGGCGGTGGTGGCGAGGCTGGCCGCCGAGTTCGACGCGGTGCACGTGCCCAACCAGGCGGCGTTCGACCGGGTGCTCGCGGTCAGCCCGTCGACGCGCTGGGCCGACGACCGCGTGCACCCGTACCTGCCCGGCCACGCGGTCCTCGCCGACGCCTGTCTCAGCGCCCTCGGCACCGGCTGACTCAGCACCCGGCGCGCCCGGCCGCTGATCGAGCGCCCGCCTGCGCGCGAGGGCCGGACACGATGACGCCGGGCCAACCACGAGGGTCGACCCGGCGCGGACATCGGAGGATCAGCCGCGAGCAGCCTCGTAGAGCCGCTCGGGAGTGACCGCGCCGGCGAGGACCCGGCCGTCGTCGGTGAGCAGCACACTGAACAGCTTGCTGGTGAGTAGACGACCGCTACCCCAGTCGCCCTTGACCGCCGCGAGCCCGCCGAGCAGCTTCGACAGGTCCATGTCGGGTGCGGCGCCGGCCGGTGGCGCGGCCGGCTTCGCGTCGGCCGGCTTACCGCCCACGGCCGGCTTACCGCCCACGGCCGGCTTACCGCCCATCGCCTCGTCGAGGCGGGCGACCAGCACGGTCGTCCAGCCGGTGCCCACCGCGCGTACCTGTGGATCGCCCGCCGGCTCGACGTGGTCGGGCCTGCCCGCGCCCGGCCGCTCGGCCTTCTCCTCGGTGACGGTCACGCCGGGCGGTGGGTTGAAGGTGAACTGGTCCGCTGCGGGCCGGCGGTAGTCGATCTGGGTGAAGGCCATCTCGAACGCCGGCTGGTCGCTGCCCTTCGCGAGCACCTCGAAGCGCAGCGGCACGTGCTGCTTGGCGTCGATGGCGATCCGCAGCTGGTGCAACAGGGAGCCCTCGTCGCGCGGCTGGAGCACCAGCTCGTACGCGTCCTGACCGGCGACGGTCGCCGAGCGGCCGACGCTCACCTGGGTGCTCGGGTCGATCGCGGCCAACGCCAGGTCGGCGGCCTGCTGCGGAGTGGCCGGCAGGCTCGGGCGCGCCTCGGGCGCCGCCCGTCCGGTCTCGGCGTCGCCAAGCGTGCGGTGCCGGGCGGTGTTGGTCCGGCTCTCCCAGGTCCACAGGTCCCGGCCGTTGCGGATCACGTCCTGCTCGCCGAGGGTGTCCAGCAGCGCGACCCGCTGCCGCTCCGGGCCGGAGTACCAGACCCGCAGGGTGTGCGTGCCGGTCAACATGCTGGTCAGGTCGTTGCCGGGAATCAGCCCGACGAGTGACGGCAGGCCGAGGTCGGCGCGCTGCACGACGGTCCCGGAGACCCCCTCCAGCCGGGAGGTCTGCAGGTCGACCAGGAGTTGGGCGGCGGTACGCGGCGGCAGGCTCGGCTCAGCCTCGGCGGCGAACGTGCCGATCGCAGCTCCACCGCCGATGACGGCGACGGCTGCGGTGGCCGGAACCAGCCAACGAAGGACGGGACGGCTTCTCAGGACGGACATGGTGGCACCTCCTGCTGCCATCCTCCTCCCTCGGGCCTGAGAACGTGCTGAGGACGCCGAGTCGGCACCTGTTGACCCGGGTGGCACCCTTGAACCGTGCGGTTGCTGGTGGTGGAGGACGAGGCCCGGTTGGCGGATGCCCTACAACGCGGCCTGCGGGCCGAGGGGTTCGCGGTGGACGTGGCGCGGACCGGCCCGGCCGGCCTGGACGCGGCCCGGCACGGCGGGTACGACGCGATGATCCTGGACGTGATGCTGCCCGGCCTCTCCGGCTACGAGCTGGTCCGCACACTGCGAGCGGAGCAGCACTGGTTGCCGGTGCTGATGCTCTCCGCCAAGGACGGCGAGTACGACCAGGCCGATGGCCTCGACTGCGGCGCGGACGACTACCTGACCAAGCCCTTCTCGTACGTGGTGTTGCTGGCCCGGCTGCGGGCGCTGCTGCGTCGGGGCGCGCCGGAACGCCCGGCGGTGTTGGCCGTCGGTGACCTGCGACTGGACCCGGCCCGCCGACGGGTGACCCGCGCCGACGCCGAGGTGACGCTCACCGCACGGGAGTTCGCGCTGCTGAACTACCTGATGCGCCGGCCCGGTCAGGTGATCTCCAAGATCGAACTGCTGGACCACGTCTGGAACGCGAGCCTGGAGACCGCGCCGAACATCGTCGAGGTGTACGTCGGCTACCTGCGCCGCAAGCTCGGCCGGGACCGGTTGGAGACGGTCCGGGGCGTCGGTTACCGGCTGGCGACGTGACCACGGGCGGGCCAGCGCCGGCCCGTCGCGCATGGGGCGGCTGGCTGCCGGTGCTGGGGCTGCGGGGGCGGCTCCTGGCGATCGGAGTGTTCGGCCTCACCATCGGGCTGGCCCTGGGTGGGGTGGTGCTGCTCGGCGCGCTGCGCTTCGTGCTCCAGCGAAACGTCGACACCGAGGCATTCCGGACCGCCGACGCGGTCGCCCTGCTCGCCGCCGAGGACGTGCTGCCCGACCCGCTGCCGGTGGCCGGTGGGCAGGTCCGCGTCCAGGTCGTCGACGGGCAGGGACGGATCAGGGCGGCCTCGATCGACGCCGACCGGCTCGTCCCGATGGTCCGCCCGGAGCGGCTGCACCGGGACCGTCGGCAGCAGTTGGACGTGCCGGCGGAGCGGGTCGGGCTCGCCGGCCCGGTGCGGGTGGTGACCGTGCCGGCCGGCACGGCGGACGATCCGCTCACCGTCCTGGTCGCCCGCTCGATGGCCGACGTGCGGCAGAGCACCCACGTGGTCCGGGTCATCCTCCTGGTGGCCTTCCCGCTACTGGTGGCCGTGCTGGCCGGCGTGGCGTGGCGGGTGGTGGGCGCGACGCTGCGGCCGGTCGAGGCGTTACGTCGGGGCGCCGAGGAGATCACCGGGCGGGCCGGTACCGGTCGGTTGCCGGTGCCCGCGTCGGCCGACGAGATCCACCGGCTGGCGGTCACCCTCAACGGCATGCTGGACCGGCTGGAGTCCGGCCGAGCACGTCAACGGGCGTTCGTCTCCGATGCCGCGCACGAGCTGCGCAGCCCGTTGACAAACATCCGGACCGAGCTGGAGGTGGCGCAGCGCCTCGCCGATCGCACGGACTGGACGGCGGTGACCGCCAACCTGCTGGCCGACACCGACCGGCTGAGCCGGCTGGTCGACGACCTCCTGCTGCTGGCCCGCCTGGACGAGGCTCCGCCGGCTCGGGGGACCGGCGCGGTGGAGTTGGGCGGGCTGCTGACCGAGGTCGCCGCCCGCTACCCGGCGTCGCCGGTGCGGGTGGCCATGCCGCCGGGCCCGCTGTGGACGATCGGCAACGCCGACGAGTTACGGCGCGTGCTGGCCAACCTGGTCGACAACGCGGTACGGCACGCGGCCGGCGAGGTGGTGCTCGCCGCCGAGGCGTCGGCGGCGCGGCCGACGGTCGGGCCCGGCGTTGGGGCGTACCACCTGGTGACGGTGACCGACGACGGCCCGGGGATCCCGGCGGCCGATCGGGAGCGGGTGTTCGACCGGTTCACCCGCCTGGACGACGGCCGCGCCCGCGACGACGGCGGCGCCGGCCTGGGGCTGGCCATCGTCCGGGAGTTGGTACGACGTGCCGGCGGCAGCATCACCCTCACCGACGCCCCGGAGCAGCACGGGCTCCGGGTGTGCCTGCTGCTGCCGGCAGCACCGGCCGAGGCGTCTCCGGGGCACATGGTTGACGCACCGTGATGGCGCTGGTGCCCCCGCTCACCCACTTCGGCATGCCGTCGGCGTGGCCTTTGTGACGCGCTGTCACATCTGAATCGCCAGGCCAGCGGTCACGGTCCGTCAGCCTGTCAGGTCAGCGGCGGCGGGTGCAGACCTGCTCGGAGTTGGCGACGGTGTCGGTGGACCAGACCACGGCGACGGTGAAGCAGTAGTCGTTGGTGCGGTTGAGCGCGTAGATGACGTAGCTGGTGGTGCCCGCGGGCAGGGTCGCGAAGACGTTGCGGTCCTGACCGGTACGGCCACCCGCGATGACCACCGGACCCTCGCTGCCGGCCGGGTAGGTCCAGTTCAGCGCGATGCTGTCCCGGGTGTCGCGCAGGCTCACCGCGCCGGGCGGACTGCCGGGCGGCGCCCCGGCGTCAGCCGGCGTGGGCGCGGCACTGCCCGAGCTGGGCGCGGGGGCGGCGGGCGCGCTGGCGGTGGGGGAGCTGCTCGCCGGCGGCGGAGTCGGCTCGTCGTCGCCGTCGACCCCGGCCACCCCGGCGATCACCGCGGCCGCGCCGAGCAGCACCACGACCACGCCGGCCACCAGCACCGGCACCAGCCGGTTGCGCTGTGCCGCCGGTGCCCGGTGTACGGGGACCGGCAGCAGACGCGACGGCGTGTAGGGCTCAACCGGCGCGTACGGGTCAGCCGGCGTGTACGGGTCGGCCGCAGCGTTCGGGTCGGACGGCATGTACGGGTCGGACGGCGTGTACGGGTCGGACGGCGTGTACGGGTCGGACGGCGTGTACGGGTCGGACGGCGTGGCGGGGCGGTGCAGCCGGTACACCCCGGGCTGCTCCTCGGCGCCGCCGGCCAGCCCGATCACCGACGGGGGCACCGGTGGGTCGGCGTGGTGGGACGAGGGTTCGTCCGCCGTCTCGGGTGGCCACCTGGTGCCCGTCGACCCGACCGGCTCGTCGGCGGGTGTTCGCGGATTCGGAACCGTGCCGCCGGCCGTCGACCCGCCCTGGTGGGGGGCCGGTGGCTGGTGGTCGGGCTCGATCGGGTCGTCGTCGTGCGGTGGGACGCGGGCGGCCGGCACCACAGGCGTGTCCCGGGCGGTGGGCGGGTTGTCGGCGCAGGCGTGGTCGGGATTGGCCGCCGCTCGGGCCAGGGCCGCCACCTGTGCGGCCAGCGGATCGTCGGCGGGCAGGTGCTGCCGGCACAGCTCGCGGGCCAGCGCCAGGTTGTCGTGCGCCTCGGTGAACTGCCCGCAGTCGCGCTGCATCGCCCCGAGCCGCGCCAGCATCTTGATGCCGCTGGGGTGCCCGTCGCCGTAGATCTCCCGGTGCAGCTCCCAGGCGTCCTGGAGCCGGTCCCGGGCGAGCGTGCACTGACCCCGGGCGTACTCGACGGTGGCCAGGTCGGCGTGTGCGGCGAGCACCCGCAGCGACTCGGGGCCGTCCTGCGCGGTCAGCTCGATGATCACTTCCTGGTAGAGCCGCGCGGCCCGGGAGTGGCTGCCGACCCGGTGCAACACCGCGGCCAGGGTCGCCGCGGCGGCCACCGTGCGCGGGTCGGAACGGCCGTGCAGCCGGGTGGTGGCCGCGTACGCGAAGGCGGCCCATCCTCGGGCCGAGTGCGGCTCACCGAGTGCGACCAACACCCTCGCCTGGAGGCTGGCCGCCTCGGCCAACTCTCCGGTGGCGTTGGCCGGGCGGGGGTCGGCGTCGGTGAGCGCGTCGGCGAGCAGTTGCTGCGCGCCGGCCAGATCGCCGGCCGACACGAGGTGGTGCGCCTGGTCAGTCAGTTCGCCGAAGCCGGAAGACACGCCCCATCGTGCTCATTCGACGACGGTAAGTACAAGACCCGCGCCGGTGTCGATTGGTCAGGATCTCCTCAGGTGGTCGGCCAGGGTTTCGCTGATTCGGCGCAACTGGTCGACCTGGGCGGGGCTCAACGCGTCGAACAGGTGTCGGCGTACCCCCTCGACGTGGCCGGGCGCGGCGGCCGCGAGGGTCGCGAAACCCACGTCGGTGAGCAGCGCGACCTGCCCACGCCGGTCGGTGGGGCAGTCCTCGCGACGCACCCATCCGGCCGCCTCCAGCCGGGCCACCGCGTGCGAGAGCCGGCTGCGCGACGACCCCGCGGCCTCGGCCAGGTCGCTCATCCGTAGTTGGCGGCCGGGGGCCTCGGAGAGCCGGACCAGGATCTCGTAGTACGCGTGCGGCATGCCCGCCTCGCGCTGCAGCTCGCGGTCGAGGGTGTCCATCAGCATCCGGGACGCGGCGAGGTACGCGCGCCACGTGCGCTGTTCGTCGGGGTCCAGCCAGCGGGTCATGACGGCCATCATAGCTCAGGTGGTTGAACGTTCAACCAAACCGCGCTAGCCTGGGGGCATGGGTATCCACCGGCTCAACCACGCGGTCCTCTACGTCAGTGACCTCGCCCGCAGCGTCGCGTTCTACCGGGACGTGCTGGGCTTCCGTGCGGTGGCGATGACCCCGGACGGCTTCCGGGGCGCCACCTTCCTCCAGGCCCCCGACTCCACGAACGACCACGACCTCGGCCTGTTCGAGATCGGTGCCGGAGCTGGACGGTCGACCGCAGGCCGGGCCACCGTCGGCCTCTACCACCTCGCCTGGGAGGTGGACACCCTCGACGAGTTGGCCGTCACCGCCGAGCGGCTCGCCGCCGCGGGTGCGCTGGTCGGCACCTCCGACCACGGCACGACCAAGAGCCTCTACGGGCAGGACCCGGACGGCCTGGAGTTCGAGATCGTCTGGCTGGTCCCCGCCAACCTGCTCGACGACGCCGCGCTGACCGCCCGCAAGCAGATCGGTCGGCTCGACCTGGACGCCGAGCGGCAGCGCTACGGCGGGCAGACCCGGGGCGGGGTGGGGATCTCCGTGCCGGCCTGACCAGGCCGTACGGTAGAACGGACCGATGTCGACCGACCGGACCACCGATTTCCTCCGCGCGCTGCTGGTCCGCCAGCTGACCACCTGGCTGCCCACCGCCCTGCACCGCTCCCGGCGGGCCACCGTGGCGCTCGCCGGCACCGACGCGGGCGGCGCGGTGGCCGCGCTGCAGCTGGTCGCCGCGCACGCCGACCAGCTGCGCGGGCGGCAGGTGACGGTGCTGGTGCTGGCCGACGGCGCACCCGACCTGCCGGCCCGCCTCGGCCCGGTCGAGGCGGAGTTGCCCGCCGAGGTCACCGTGCACCTGCTGCCCGGCGCCCCGGACCGGCTGCCGGTCGCCCTGAAGGCGGCCGGCGCGGCCGGCTCGCCGCTGTTCTCCTTCGTGGACGTGCCCGGCGAGGTGAGCCGGGACCTGCTCACCGCCGCCGCGAACGGCCGTACCGGGGAGGTGCTGCTGCACGCGGGCAGCAGTGCCCGTCACGCGCTCGTCGCGGTCGGCTTTCCCCTGGTCGCCGAGTTGGCGCCGGTGCTGCCGGATGGCGAGGCCGCCGGCGTGATCGCGTTCGGCAGTCGCTCGGACCGGAGTCTGGAGGCGGTCCGCGACGCGCTCTGGGCGGTCGGCGCGGACCTCGGCGTGCGCTACCGCGACCCGGCCGGCGCGACGGTCGACGTGGCCGGCGATCCCGACCTCGAACCGCTGGCCCGCGAGCTGCTGGCGGAGCTGCGGCGGGGCGGACCACGGTCGGTCACCGAGCTGCGTCGGCACACCCTCACCGCGACCGTCTACCGTGCCGCCGACGCCAACCGGGCGCTGGCCGACCTGCTCGACGCGGGCGACGTGCGACGCGACCGCGAGGCCGGCAAGCTCGCCGGTGACGAGCTGATAACGCCGAGCTGACCAGGCCCGTCCCCGCCCCCGGGCCGGGAGTTGGGAGCCCGCAGACGCCGAGCGGGGTGCCGGTGAATCACCGGCACCCCGCTCGACTCCCGGGAGGCTACGACCGGGACTTGTCCTGCTTCCAGGACAGCGGACCCGGCAGGTCGACCCGGTGCGCACGGGCCTTGGAGTTCCAGGACCAGCGCCCGATCTTGATGCTCCACGAGGAGAAGCCGTTCTCGGTGAAGTTCAGGATGATCGGACCGTACTTCTTGCGCTTGCGAAACATGAGGCCCATCGGAGGTCTCCCCTCGTCACCGTTCCCTGCCGTGTCGAGATCGAACATGCCCGAACCGACAACTTTTGAAACCCTCTCGCCGTCCGTCCTGGACAGTGCCGGTCGTGCACCGCCAATCTCTATTCAACAGATAGGTGTTCTGCCACGGTAGGCACTGCTAGGGGCGCTTTGTTGCATCGGCTACGGTGCAATTCTCACCTTCTGGAAGACCGTTGACCGGCCGATCCCGTCCCGGCAACATGAGGTCATGTCGCAGCGGGATGAGCTTCACCTCACCGCTCGTGTGCACGTCGACCTGGTCCGGCACGCGAGCGCGCTCTGTTGAGCTGACCGGTCCACCCGGCTCGGCTCCAGCGTCACACTCACACCGCCGGCCCGCTCAACGCGGAGCAGCGTGCCTCCCCACCCCCTCCGAGCGTCCCCGCCTCCCACCGTGGACAGATCAGGAGACTGCGCATGTCCCCACCTCGTTTCGCCGACGCCCCGATCACCGCCGCGCGCCGCTGCTCCGGCGCTCCCCGACAGACCCTCGCGAACCCGGCGCCGGCCCAGGTGTCGGCATGACCACCGTGGAGCGTCCACAGGTGGACGCGGCCGAGCTGCGACCGGTGAGTTCGGACCTGTTCCGTGCCCTGCTGCGTCGACAGGCCACCAGTGTCACAGTGGTCACCGCTGTCGCCCGCGCCACCGACCCCGCCCGCCGGGGTGGGATCGGCGCGGCGATCCGGGCCGGTTTCACCGCCACCTCGTTCACGTCGGTGTCGCTGGACCCTCCGCTCGTCTCGTTCTGCCTCGGGACGGCGTCGTCGAGCTGGCCGGTGCTGGCCCGCGCCGAGCACGTCGCGGTACACCTGCTGACCGCGGGGCAGCGGGACGCCGCGACGATCTTCGCCACCAGTGGCATCGACCGGTTCGCCGCGTACCCGGACTGGACGCCTGGACCATTCGGGGTGCCGCTGCTGACCGGCGTGCTGGCCCGACTGTTCTGCCGGGTGGTGCACCGGGTGCCCGCCGGCGACCACACGCTCGTCATCGCCGAGCCCCTGGCGCTGGGCGACGGCGGCGACGGCACGCCACTGGTGCACCACCGCGGCGGCTACACCGCGCCGGTGCCCCGGTGAGGGCAACGACCTCACCGGACCTGCTCGCGTTGGACCGGGCCGCCCAGGACCTGCTGTTCCGGGCGGCCCGCACCGCCAACACGTTCACCGACGAGCCGGTCACCGACGCCCAGGTCGCGGCGATCCACGACCTGATCCGGTACGGGCCGACCGCGTACAACGGTCAACCGCTGCGGGTGCTGTTACTGCGCAGCGCGGCGGCCCGGGCGCGACTGCTGCCCCACCTGTCGTCGAGCAACCGGGCGAAGACCGCCAGCGCTCCGCTGGTGGCGGTGCTCGCCGCCGACGTGGACTTCCACGAGCGGCTGCCCGAGCTGTACCCGCACCGCCCACAGGCCCGCGACTGGCTCGCCGATCGGGCGACGCGGGTCGAGCAGGCCCGGTTCAGTGCGACCCTGCAGATCGGCTACCTGCTGGTGGGCGTACGCGCGGCGGGGCTCGCCGCCGGTCCGATGGCCGGGTTCGACGCGGCGGGCGTGACCCGCGAGTTCTTTCCCGACGGGCGGCACGAGGCGCTGCTGGTCATGAACGTGGGCCGTCCCGGCTCGGGCTCCTGGCAGGATCGGCTGCCCCGGCTGCCCACCGAGGACGTGGTCCAGACGCTCTGACACGCCAGTGGATCAGCGTGGCTCCCAGGCGCGGGTTGATCAGCGTGGCTCCCACGCGTCGGGCAGTGCGGTGAGCTTGCGCACGTGGGCGGGCAGTCGACCACTGACGATCTCGGCGAGGCTCACCTCGTCGACCACGCGCCGGACTGCCGCCCGCACCGCCACCCACAGGCCGGGCAGGTTCTCCGCCGCGCCCTCGTACCGGGTCTCCTCGGGGCGCAGGCCGCGCACCCCGGCCAGCGGGCCGTCCACCGCCCGCAGCACCGCGCCGACGGTCACCTCGCGCGGCGGACGGGCCAGTGTGTAGCCGCCCTCGGCACCGCGCTGGGCGCGGACGATGCCGGCCCGGCGCAGATCCGCCAGGACCGCCTCCAGGAACTTGCGGGGCATGTCCTGCTCCCCGGCGATGGCCTGGGTGGACAGCAGCGAGGGGTACGCGGTGGCGAGGCTCAGTGCCGCCCGTACCGCGTAGTCGCCGCGCGCGGAGATCTGCACCCTGTCATCATGCCCGGCCGGTGCCGCGGGCCGGTCCGGTGGGCGACCCGGACGGCCCGGCGTGGCCGCCGTTGGCCGCTTCGCCGAGCGCGCCGGCGCGGAATCTGCCACCAACGTTGGCGCCCGTCGGCTCGACGGGCGGTCGAGGCCGGACCACCCGGCCGGTCGCCCGGTGGTCGCGGGCGGCCCGGAACGCGCCGGGGCTGACCCCGACCTCCCGGGTGAAGAAGCGGCCGAAGTTCGTCGGCTCGGAGAAGCCGAGCTGCCGGCCGATCTGGGCGATCGGCTGGTCGGTCGCGGCGAGCAGCCGCCCGGCCTGCAAGGCGACCCGCTCGTCGATGACCTGCTTGGCGCTGCGGCCGGTGACGGCCAGGCACGCCCGGGTCAGGGTACGCACCGAGCAGCGGAGATCGGCGGCATAGTCCTCCACCCGTCGGGTGTGCGGGTAGCGGTGCTCCACCTCCTGGCGGAACCGGTGGAACGTCTCATCCTCGGGCCGGGGGGTCGGGCGGTCGGCACCGGCCAGGGTGAGTCGCAGCAGCAGCACGGCCAGTTGGTGGCGGAGCAGCGCGCGGGCGGTGCGGTCGTCGGGGTGCCGCTGGCAGTCCACCGCCAACTGGCTCACCTCGGTGATCACCGCGTCCTCGTCCTCGCCGGCCAGCTGCCGCCAGGTGACCGGCGCGTCCGGGTCGACGTCGAAGCCGCGCAGCGCCTCGGGGTCCCAGGAGACCACCGTGGCGTCGAACTGCGGGCCGGCGCAGCGCAGCGCCTGGCCGGCGCGGACCCGCAGCAGTGTGCCGGGCCGGCACGGCAGGAGGTGGAAGTCGAGTTCCGCGTCGCCGTGCCCACGCGTGGTGAGGATCAGCAACTCCTGCTTGACGATCACCGGCCGACGCCAGCCCGGGTCACCGGCAAGGGCGGCCAGCGCGAACGTGGCGATCTCGTCGGGTACGGGTGGAGCCGAACCGATCGGTGGCGCGGGGGAGGGACCGGTGAAGACCATCGCCTGCGACGGTAGTCCGAACCGCAGGTCACCGCATCCCAATCGACGTGGGTCGGAGAATCGGCGCCGCCCGCGGGGCTTGTCGCCGTCCCGGCGGCCGGGCTACGTTACCCGGCGGTAGTGCCGTCCGGTCCGCGGTCCGCCCGGCGCTCCGCCGGCCGCCAGACCGGTCGGCGGACCCGCCGACTCGCGATGGGATGGGCATGACGCAGCTGTTCTCGGTCGAAGGTAAGACGGTCCTGGTCACCGGCGGGTCGCGGGGGATCGGTCTGATGATCGCCCAGGGCTTCGTGCGGGCCGGCGCACACGTGATCATCTCGTCCCGGAAGGCCGACGTCTGCGAGGCGGTCGCCAAGGAACTCTCCGCCGAGGGCCGGTGCGACGCCATCCCCGCCGATCTCGGCGACGACGCCGGTGCCGAGGCGCTGGCCGCCGCCGTACGTGAGCGCTTCGGCCGTCTCGACGTGCTCGTCAACAACGCTGGCGCGACCTGGGGCGCACCGCTGGAAACCTACCCGGAGGCCGCGTTCGACAAGCTCTGGGCCGTCAACGTCAAGGCCGTCTTCCGGCTCACCACCGCGCTGCTGCCGGCGCTACGCGCCGCCGCCAGCGCCGACGACCCGGCCCGCGTGATCAACATCGGGTCGATCGACGGCATCCGGGTGCCGTGGATGGAGGTGTACGCGTACTCGGCCACCAAGGCGGCCGTGCACATGCTCACCCGCAGCCTGGCCCACCAACTCGCCGCCGAGCAGATCACCGTCAACGCGATCGCGCCTGGCCCGTTCGAGAGCAAGATGATGGCCTTCGCGCTGGAGGACCCCGCCAGCCGGGCCGCCATCGAGCAGCAGGTGCCGCTGGGCCGCATCGGACGCCCCGAGGACATGGCCGGCACAGCCATCTACCTGTCGTCGCGGGCGGGCGCCTACCTCACCGGGGCGGTCATCCCCGTCGACGGCGGCATCACCACCCACGGCTGAGCACCGGCCACCCCGGGTCGGGCTGCCCGCGTACCCCCGGGTGTGCCGGGGCCGCGCGGACTCGGCAGATCCGCGCGGCCCCGGTATGGCCGGTGTTGCCCGTTCAGGCGGTGCTCAGCGACCGGCGAGCAGCCGGTTCACCGCGGTGTCGACGTCCAGGTGCTCGGCTTCGCGGCCGCGCGGGACGACGACGTACGTCCGTCGAAGGAAACGCACCAGAACGCTGCGCGGCACCTCGAAGAGGGCGTTGCCGTCCGGTGACGAGAGGGCCAGCGCGACGAAGTCGCCGCGCGGTGTGGCCCAGGGCCAGACCCGAACATCACCGATGCCGGCCGGCTCGTCCAGGCCGGTGACCAGAAGTTCGCGAGCGAACGACCAACTCACCGCCTCGCCCCCTGCCGATTCGGCATGGAACAGGACATGGACCGCATACGGGTCAGCAGGGTCGTAACGCAGACTGGCACGCACCGGCAAGGCGGTGGCGTCAGGTGCGACGAGCCTTAGCGACGTCTCGACCTCTACGGTCGTCGGTCGGATGACACTCATGGACGTTCTCCCCCCGGCACCGCTGCGGAACGCGCGTGTCCCGCTTTTCCCATACTCAGGTGCTACTCCTGGCTACGCTCCGCCATACGCTGACTTCACCCAGTGGTGGGAAGGGGGACGGAAAGACCGCGTGAATGTGAGCATTCATGTAGGATTTCCGGTTCTGCCCAGTGCGTGATCCCGCCCGGCATCGGGTGGTTCAGTCGTCGACTTACTCCGGTAACGTCCAGTCGGCCGTTGCAGTGACGGGCCTGAGCGACACTGGGGGGTGAAATGGTGGCGAAGAAATCCTCAGTGGATCGGCCCGCGGCGCCCAGCCCGCCGAAGGTCGCGGTCCGAGCAGCCGAAAAGCGGGGGTACGGAACACCGATGGAGCAGCCCGAACGCGCCGATCGGCCAACGTCCGGCGCCGATCGTCCCGGCGGCGTCCTCGTCGTCGGGGAACCGCCGCGCCGCCCCCGCTGGCGGGAACGGATCGCGCTGACACTCGACCTCATCCGGGCCAACCCCACCGGCCGGATCGCCCTCAAGATCTTCATTGCGATCGCGGGAGCGATCGTGGTGACCATCGGCATCGCTCTCATCCCCCTGCCCGGCCCCGGCTGGCTGCTGGTGATCGCCGGATTGGGCATCTGGGCCGTGGAATACCACTGGGCGCGCCGGCTGCTCGGCTTCACCCGCCGACACGTCTACGGCTGGACACAGTGGGTGACTCGACAGTCACTGCTGGTGCGAATCGTCCTCGGGTCCGTCGGCCTGGTCTTCGTGGCCACCGTGGTCTGGCTGTCGCTCAAGTTCAGCCTCGGCATCGACCTGGTTGCCAAGGTGATGCAGTACCTCGCGACGCACTGACCCCGGATTTCCGGTCTCGTTCCACGATCGGGTAGAGTCAGTGGCGCTGAGGGCGATTAGCTCAGTGGGAGAGCGCTTCGTTCACACCGAAGAGGTCGCTGGTTCGATACCAGCATCGCCCACTCTCAGTTTTTGCAGGTCAGAAGCCCGTTGCCGAGATAGTCGGTAACGGGCTTTGCGGTATGTGCGGCTTACGTTGGGAGTAGCGGCTCTGGGTGGGTAGTCCTGCCGGCGGCTACCGGGCAGTCCGATGCCCCGATCGTTCGACCGTCACCGTTCCGGTGCAAGCTCCGGCAGTCTCATGAGGGCTCCGACAACAGCAGCCTCGTGGCTGCCCTACAGCCAGGCGGTCTGCGGCGCCCTGGCATCGCGGTGGTACCTGAATCGGCCGGTCGAAGGTCCGAGACGGGCTCGGCGCAAGGCGTGGCGAACCAGAGTTGGCCCGCTCCGGCTGATCGTTGGCGAAGATTGAGAGCGCCACAGCGTGAACCGTCCATGTTGTCCGGATCAAGAGTGCTGTGGTGTAAGCCACCAGGTGCGGCCGCTAAACGGAAGTGCGGTCCAGGCGGCGGGCGGAGATCGTCTGGAGCCTGGCCATCAACCGGTTCGCCGTCCAGGTGCTCGTCGGGATTCTCGTGCTCATGCTGCTCGGTGATGCCTGGGTACGCGCATGGGGGCGGCTGATCAGTGAACAGTCCGTACACGCGTAGCTCGTGCTGGCGCCGGCCTGCCCAGTACGGGTCGTCGATGGCCGGTGGCGACGACGGCCTTGTCGGCGCGGTCATGGGACTGCCGGGATCAGGTCGTCGTCGCGGCCGGTCAACGGCAGGCCGGCGGTGGTGGCGATGCGCTCGATCGCCTGCTCCAGGGTGGTGGTCTCGGGGAGGACGAGTTCGTCGGGCCAGTCGAGGACGTCGCGTGGGGTGTACCAGCTGCGCAGGTTCTCCGGCGACACCTCCGCCGCCATGGGACGCGTTTCGTGGCGCCGTAGGGTCTCTGGTAGCGACACGTCGAGGTAGACGAAGAGCGTTCGCCCGCGGTGCGCGTCGCGCAGTTCGGTGAGCATGCTCCGGTACCGGGCGGTGTGCATGATTCCTTCCAGGATCACGTGGTAGCCGTGGTCGAGACAGAAGCGGACGTTCTGCGCCATGAGCGTGGGTGCGAGACCACCTGGCTTGTCACGTTCCCTGAGCAGGATCCGCCTAATATGATCTTGGCCGACGAGGGCGCAGCCGCGGCCGTGCCGATACCGCAACTCACGGGCGATGGTGCTCTTACCGGAGCCGGAGTTCCCGCGGAGGCAGATCAAGATCGGCAACTCGGTGTTGCTCATCGGTCTGTCTCCGGCCAGGTGATCGCGGTCAGCGTGTGGCGGCGGGGCACGAGCAGCCGCAACCGTTCCGTGTCGGGCAGTCGTGTGCCGGCCGGGTGCACGGTGATGTCCGGGCCGGCGCCGGCGCGGACCTGCCGGTCCCAGGCCACTGTCAGTGCCATCAAATCGTCAGTCAGTCTGGTGGCGTGCGGACCGAAGCCGTGCCCGCCGAGCTGCCACGTCGTCGTGTCGTGGCCGCGCATGGTCAGGTAGGCAAGGCTGTCACCGGTCAGCAGGGTGGGGCAGAAGAAGCGGTCCTGTGGATCCAGCAGGCCGGCGGTGCGGTCCCGGTCGACTCTGAGCACGCCGTACGGGCGGGGTTGACTGGCCAGCCAGAGGTGCAGGCTCTCGAGGCAGGTGCTCATGCTCATGTCCAGGGTCACCGGGAAGGACACCTCAACCCGTGGCCCATCAAGGGCAGCGCGGAGGGCCTCGGCATTGCTGGTGGTGGTGGCGTCGTCCAGGTGGAGAACGGCGTCGTCGCCGCGCAGCGGCACCCGACGGGCCGGGTCCCGGCCGTGGCCCTGCATCGCGACGAAGCCGCACTGCACGGACGCTGTCGCGGCCAGGTGGTCACCTGCGGACTGCAGGGTGAGGCACCGGGTGTTGCCGCGCATCCGCAAGGGCACCACCAGTCTGCCGGCTGGTGCGAGCTGGTCGGTCCACGCGGGTGGGAGGTCACTGGCCTCGACCGTGACGAGCACCGCGTCCCACAACCCGTCGGCGGGATGGCCGTGGACGCCATCGGCGTGGACCACCTCGACCTGCGGGTAGCCGGCCTGTGCCAGCGCCGCTTGCGCGTGGGTGACGACCTGTGCGTCGATGTCGACGCTGACGACCGTTCCGGTCGGGCCGACGACCTCGGCGATCAGCGCGGCGTTGTACCCTCCTGAGCCGATTTCCAGGACCCGGGCTCCAGGCCTCAACCCGGCGGTTTCCACCATGTACGCCTGCAACCACGGCGCGGAGATCGAACTGGTCGCCTTCCCGTCCGAGCCGCGTCGGGTGACGAAAACATCATTCGCGTACGCGGTCTCGATGCTGGTGCCGGCCGGGGCGAACAGGTGCCGCGGTACTGCGGTGAACGCCGCCGCCACCTCCGGTCGGGTGATCCAACCTCGACTGCGCAGTTGGTCGACCAGCTGCCGGCGAGCGTCCTCCGCCGTCAACGCCCCGGTCGTTCTGCTTTCAGGTCCCACGAGGGCATCTCCTCCCACGAGCGAATGTCAGGTGAGCAGCCGGCCGACCGCGACGGGCGTCGACCCGTTCTGGGATACGGCAGGTCGAGATCAGGAGACCGGCACGCCGTCTTCGAGGTAGCGGGTCGACCCGTCGGCACGCGCCTGGAGGCATTCGCTGACGCGCCGGGCCAGCAACGGCTGCAACCGCTGGCGCGTCTGCGGCGGGGCAGACCACGCCCAACCCTTCAACTCGGCGGGCGGCACGACGATCCGCTGCGCCTGAACCGCGTCCAGGACACCGCCGTCGAAGACGAGCATCACACCGTCGGTACGGCCAGCACGGGCCGGCACCCAGTCCACGACGAGCAGCCGACCCGGCGTCAGGCGCACGCCGAGCTCTTCGCGGCACTCCCGGACCGCCGCCTGCCACGGCGACTCGCCGACCTCAACACTGCCCCCGGGAATCTCCCAATCCGTTTTGTACGCCGGCTCGACCAGCAAAACCCGATCCTGCGAATCGGTGATCAACAGTCCGGCCGCCATTCGCTTACGCGGAAGACCAGCGGTGAATTCCTGGGCGTCGGAGGGCATGCGGGCACCCTAGAACTCCAGGCAGCCGACACGCCCGCAGCGCCGCGCACCGACAATGTCGGCACATCCCCGACACCGCTGACGAGGCGCGTTCGTGGACGTGCTTCCCGATCGACCGATGCGGCTGCGGGAGCCAGTGCGGGCGCACCAAGGTACTGGCCGGCAGTTCACTAGCGGTCGGCGGTCCGGTGCGACTTCCGCTGCCCGGCGGCCAACGACGATCAATCCCCGTTCTGCGTGTTGCTGCTGTCCGCCTCACCGCCATAGAACCTTCACGATCGGCGCATCTACCCCCGTTATGGCGTGCTGTTCGACGTGGGCCGCCCCGACGCCGCCGGCCGGACGCTGTCGAACCAGGCATCGTCGACCACGCTGAGAAGGCTCTGCGCGCATTGCGCGGCGTCCGCGGCCGTACAGATGCGCTGGATCGGCGACCACCTCCACGCCGAAGCCACCCTCGTGGTCGACGCCACCCTGGGCCTCGTCGTTTACCATTCGATGGTGTCCGAAGACACCAGGCAGAGCTCCACCGCGGAGCCAGCTCGGCAGCGGTTCGTTGTCTGTGGGGACGGTGCGGTGGCCCGCCGTCTGGTCACTGAACTGGCAGACCGCTACGGTGTCGCGGTCACCGTGGTCCTGCCGTCGGCGAGCGACCACCACCTACCCGACCTTGCTGACCTCGCTTCGGAATTCAGCGTGGCCGAGGGACAGCCGGAGATCATCATGGCCCGTCGCCTGACCGGGGAGGTGCTCGATCAGGCTGGGGTCCGGGACGCTGCGGCCGTGGCGTTTGTCGGCCTCGACGACGTGACAAATGTGGATGCCGCCATGATCACCAGGGACCTGGCTCCCGATGCTCGGCTCGTGGTCAGACTGTTCAACCCGGTGCTCGGCGAGGGCGTGGCCACGATGCTCGGGGACTGCGCCGTACTCTCCGGATCCGAGATCGCCGCACCGGCGTTCGTTGCCGCCACGCTCGGGGACGCGACGCCGACGTACGTGCGGCTGCGCGACGGTGAGCTGCTGCGTAGCGTGATGCGCAGCGCCGTTGACCCGGCCGGTGCGGATGTGGTTTGCGGCTTGGCCGACACGACCGGCACGGAGCCGGTCGTCCTTCCAGTAGACCAGGATTCGGCAGACCTGGTGCTCGTCCGCGCATACGGACAGCCCCGATCGGACCCGCCGCGTCGACGACCGCGCCTGCTTCGGGCCCTCGGCCTGGTGTTCAGCCGCAATCTGCGACTGGCGTTGGTCGGCACGGCCGCGATACTCGCCGCGGCCAGCGTCCTGCTGGCGTACACCCGCGGCGTGAACCTCGCGGAGGCCGCCTACCTGACGCTGCTGACCGCGATGGGAGCTGCCGAGGTCGAATCCGCCGCACCGCTCACCGAAAAGGTGACAGCGGTGGTGCTGGTGGCCACCGGGGTGGCGCTACTTCCCACCGTCACGGCCCTGGTGGTGGACTCACTGGTGCGCGCCCGGCTGGCGGTCGCCGCCGGCGGCATGATCGAACCGATCGACAACCATGTCGTGTTGGTGGGACTCGGCAACATCGGCACCAGGGTCCTGGAAGAACTGCATTCCGTCGGCATCTCCGTGGTCGCCGTCGACCGCACCGAGTCGGCACGAGGAATCGGTGTCGCCCGTGAGCTGGGTCTGCCGGTGATTGTCGGCGACGCGACCCGGCCCGAGACACTGCGAGCCGCGTCCGTACACACCTGCCGGGCGCTGGTGGCGTTGACCGACGACGATGTCACCAACCTGGAGACCGCCCTGTCCGGGCGGTCCTCGCATGAGGCGGACCGAGCACGGTCGGCAGCGACCAGGCCCCCATTGCGGGTGGTGTTACGGCTGTTCGACGACGGCTTCGCGGAACGCACGCAGCGCATACTAGGCATTAACGAATCGCGTAGCGTTTCATCCTTGGCAGCGCCGGCGTTCGCAGCCGCCATGATGGGCCAGCAGGTCATCGACACCATCTCGGTCGGCCGCCGGGTATTGCTGGTGGCCGAGTTCCCCGTGGGCGCCGGGTCCGAGCTCGAGGGACGGTACTGCCACGACGTCAACCAGCCGGGCGCAGTGAGGGTGATCGCGGTGCGGACCGGTCGGACGGGACAGACCATCTGGTCGTTGCCGGAACGTCGGCCACTGGTCCGCACCGACCGGCTGATCGTGCTGGCCACACGCGCCGGTCTCGCGGCGCTGTTGCCGCGCACCATACCCAGCCCCGATGCTGAACCACTGGCCGATGTCGCGCCCTTGCGGCTGCTTGCGCCGGCACCGCGCGATGGTGAGTGAACGCTCCCCGTAGGCCGACCGTACCGCGTGTGAGTGGGCCAGCCCGGCTGCCCTCACGTTCGCTTTTGTTGCGTCGTCCACACGGCCGCGCTCACGGTGCCGCCCGCCGGCTTCGGCGCTGGGAGGTGATTCGTGTGCCGAGGTTGATCCCGTCCAGGTCGTGCAGGTCATACAGACCCTTTCGCGGGACGCGTCGAACGTCCACCGAGGTGCTGGAATACGCGACCAGACGGTCGAATCGAACGCCCGGAGCCTAGACGCCAAAGAGCACGCGTCTGGGCCTCGGTCGGGGGTGCGGATCGATGGTCCGACGCTCTCGGGCGGACGCTGGGCGGCCGCCACCGATCGATCGCTGTCAGCCCGCTCGCCTGATCCACGCCGTTCGGTCGAACGTAGCTCCGCGGGCCAGCAGCACGCGATGTAGGCCCGGAAACACGAGGACAGGTTGTCGGCCACCGACCGGGGCCAGGCTCCCCTCCGTGGTGCGGCCGATGCGGCACGAGGCGTACCGCAGTGTTCGCCTGACCGACGACTCGGGGCGACGTCTCGGTCAGCTCCATCACCATCTATATAGCCATGACTGGACATCACCCGCACCACTGCCACCACGACCATGGACCCGACGACACTCTCCCGTACGGCCAGGTTGAGGTCCCCGCAGGCTTCGGCCGACGGGCGCTTCTGGCCGGAGCCGGCGGGACGCTGATGCTGGCCGCGCTGCCGACCGCGGCCCGGGCGGCCAACACGACGATGGTCGGCGCCCCGACCGCGGCGGTCGGCGCCGGACGGTCATCCTCGATCACCCAGGGCACGACGCTGGTCCACGCGGACATGCACAACCACACGGTCATGTCGGATGGTGACGGCAGCGCCGAGGCCGCGTTCGCCTCGATGCGCGAGGCCGGTCTGGACGTGGCCGCGCTGACCGATCACGCGACGCTCTTCGCCATTGAAGGTCTCAGCTCGTCGGAGTGGCGGACCACCGGTGACCTGGCCAACGCGGCCAATGACCCAGGTCAGTTCACCGCGATCCGCGGGTTCGAGTGGTCGCATCCGCTGCAGGGGCACATCAACGTCTGGAACACCTCCGACTTCGCCGACCTGTTGCGGGCCGGCAGCCCCGGCAGCCTGTACAACTGGCTCACCGGCCGACCCGGGGGTCTGGCGAGCTTCAATCACCCCGGTCGGGAGGCGGGCCGGTTCAACAACTTCTCCTTCAACGCCTCGGCCCGTGATCAGCTCGTGGGGCTGGAGATGTTCAACCGGACCGACGACTTCCTCTTCGAGGGCTGGTCGTCGGGCGTAACGTCGCCCCTGGTGGCTTGCCTGAACGCCGGTTGGCGGCCGGCTCTGACCGGCGTCACCGACGAGCACGGCACCAGTTGGGGCTTCCACGAGGGCAAGGGCCGTAGCGGTCTGTGGGTCGCCGAGAACACCCGCGCCGCGGTGTTCGAGGCGATGGCCGCTCGCCGTTCCTTCGCCACCCGCGTCTCGGGGCTGCGGGTGGACGCCACGGCCAATGGCGTACGCATGGGTGGGGTGTTGAACGTGACCTCCGGTGACGTCCGGTTCCTGCTGGACCTGGACCGCGGCTCGGCCTGGGACGGCAAGCCCCTGCGGATCCAGGTCCTGCGTCCCGGCACCTCGGCGCCGACCGTCGTCGACGTCATCGACACCGTCAACGGTCAGGTCACCGACTTCACCGTGCCGCTCGACGTCGCCGACGGCGACTGGGTGGTGCTCCGGATCTCCGATCCGTCCCTACCCAACGGCACCCCCGGCCCAGCCGGTCACCCGTGTAACGACTTCGCGGTGGCCTACACCAGCCCCTGGTGGCTCCGGCCCTGACCTCCGAGGTGCCGGTCCCGGCACTGCCGACCAGCCGCAGGCGGCCGCGTCGGTCGTTCCGGGACCGGCGGGCCTCAGCTCAGAAGCTTTTCCGTGAGGTCCATCAGCCGCTCGGCGTCGCGGGGGTCGAGGGTCGGGAAACTGGGCGGAAGTCGCTTCCCCCGGTCGATGGCGGTCACCGGCGCGGCCGGCGGCGCATCCAGGAACTGGTGAATCGGCGCCACCGCGTCTGCGACAGGTCGGGCCGCCACCGCCGCAACCGCCAGCAGTCCTCGGACCATCAGCGGGAGTGCGCTTCGATCGCCGCTCTTGGTGAATCCGGGATGGTAGAGCACGTATCGGGCGCGGCTGCCGGACCGCTGGCCGAAGCCCACGCCGAGCAGGTCGTTGGCTCGACCGGCCTGCAGCTGTGCGGCGATGGCCGAGTAGCCCGACTTCAGCTGCGGGTCGGCCCAGTGCACCTTCCCTTTGGTGACCCCGACACCAGCGACGTTCACGATCACCGGCGCGGTAGCCCGGTCCAGGGCCGGACGCAGGCCGAAGCTGAGCAGATATCGACTGAGGTAGTAGAGCGCGAATGTGTGCTCCAAGCCCTCGACGGTCATGATGCGTCGCGGCGTCACAGCATTGGCGAACAGCGCCAGCGCGTCCACGACCTGGTTCTCGGTAAGGATGTGCTCGATGACCTGCCGCGTCTCGGCCATGCTGGACAGGTCGACGGGAAGGAAGGCGATCGAGCCGCCGGCTAGGGCCTCGCCGCGTTCGCGGCTGCGGCCGAGTACCAGGACCCGGTCGCCGCGTTCGGCCCGCCCCAGGGCCAACGCGCGTCCCATCCCGTTCGTGCCGCCACTGACTACCACGACGCCCATGTCGTTCCCCATTATCGTTGCTCATTGACGTGCTCATTCTGGGCAGCCGGTCGGCGGAGGCGAAAGAAGGCATTTTTATGTCCACAAGTAACACCGGTGTGAGTGCCTCGCTACACGACCATCAGCTGCCGACACCCGTTCCGGTCGGCGAGTACGAGCACTGTCCGGTCACCGACGTGCTGCGGCGGGTGAGTGACAAGTGGACGCTGTTGCTGGTCACCCTGCTCGGCCGGCATCCGTACCGGTTCAACGAGTTGCATCGGGCCGTGGAGGGCATCAGTCCGCGCATGCTCACCCGGACGTTACGCACGCTGGAGAGCGACGGTCTGGTCGAGCGGGAAGTGTTTCCGACGTTGCCGCCGAGCGTCGAGTACCGGCTGACGCCGCTCGGCGTCAGCCTTCTAGAGCCGCTCTCCGCGCTGGCCGACTGGGCAGTCGACCACCACGCCGAGATTGCCGCGGCACGTCGGGGACCCCGCTGAGACACCACGCGATGCTCATCTGTCGCTGACAAGGCGCAGCGTTCGTGAGCGTGCTGCCCGATCGACCGATGCGGCTTCGGAGCCAGCACTGGCGTGGTGCCGGCTGTTGAACTGGGGCCTGTCGGCGCCAATCACGAGGCCGGGTGGTCGGATCGGCGGATGCCGGTCAGTCCCGCGGTTGGGTGAGCCATTGGTCGAGTGTCAGGAGTCCGGGATGGATCCGGCGGAGTGCGGGGATGTTGGCCGCATAGCCGGTTTCACCGAACCAGAACAGCATTTTCGCCTCGGGGCCTGCCAGCTTCAGTAGGGGCTTCGGCAGGCGGGTGTAGCGGATGCGGCGTCCTGCGCCGCGCAGGGTCTGGGCGATCTGCGCGATGGTGAGTTCGTCGCCGGCGAGTTCGAGGGCTTGTCCGGCGAACTGCTCGGGTCGTTCGAAGGCGAGTCGGGCGAAGACACCGATGTCGGGTACCGCGATCGTCTGGAGGGTTTTGGTCGGGCCGAGGGCGGCGGCCATCATGCTCAGGCCGACGCTGGCCCCGCGCAGGGTGAAGACGCTGGTGAACGTGGTGGGCCGCAGAATCGTCCAGCTGAGGCCGGTCGTGCGGAGGTGTTGTTCGATTTCCCATTTGGTGTCGAAGTGGGGGATGCCGCGCACACGTTCGGCGCCGCCCACGGAGGTGTAGACGAGATGCCGGCTGCCGGCTGCCTCTGCGGCGTCGATGACGTTCCTGCCCTGGCGGACTTCACCGGAACGGCCGGCGGTGCGGCTGTTCTGCACGCTGAACACACCGTACGTTCCGGCGATTGCCCCCTTCAGAGATTCCGCGTCGTCCATGTCGCCGGCTGCGATGGTGACCCCCCGTTTGGCCAGGGCGCGGGCCGCGCGGCCGGCGGGGTCGCGGGTGAGGGCGCGAACGGTCCAGGCGCGGGTGCGCAGCAGCGCGTCGACGACCGCGCCGCCTTGGTTACCCGTCGCGCCGATGACCAGAATCACAGGTGCGGGCCGGTTCGGCGTTGGCTCGGTTGACATGGCACTCCTTCGTGTCGACGGTGAGCCGGTATGCTATTGATGAACTAGGTGAAACTTACCTGGTTCACTATTACTGTGTGGAGTATTTCGATGGAGGTGTCGAGTGTCAAGCCGTCCGCAGACTGGAGACAGCGACGCGGTTCGTCTCGGCGAACTGCTTGGCCGGTCCTGGCGAACCTTCTCGAGGCTGGGGCAGGCCCGCTTCGCTGAATCCGGGCTGTCCGCGGCGAGTGTGCGCCTGCTGCTGGCGCTGGCCGCTGAGCCGGACAGCCGGATGGGGGACCTGGCCAAGCGGCTTGGTGTGACAGCCCGGGCTCTCACGCCGATCACCGACAGCCTGGCCAACGACGGTCTAGTTTCGCGGGTGGTCGACCCGACCGACCGGCGCGCCTTCAAGCTGGTCCTCACCGGACTCGGCGCCAGCCGAGCCGAGAACCTCAGCATCCTGCAGGCAGAGATCAGCGACGAGATCTTCGGCGCCCTGACCTCCGAGCAGCGGCGCGAACTGGGGCGACTGCTCCGCACATTCGTCGAGGCGGCGGGTGACGAGACAACCGACGAGTGCTGACCGCGAATACCGGCCCGTCACCCGCCGCCCTTAACAAGCCACCAGCAACCCACTACTGGGCGCAGTAGTCGATCGCGCTATGGAGAAGTGACGCCGAAGTACCCGACCAGGTGCACGCCCGGCCGGTTGGCGACCAACGCATCCATACTTCTCGCTGACAAGGCGCGGCGATCGCTAGCCCCAGTCCTCGGGGGCCTCGACGAGTTTGCATCGAAGCGCGTCGCGGATCAGCGAAGCGTCCTCGCCGAACGAACTGCTGAGATCCCAGTATTCGTGGTTGAGCGCGTCATCTGGATCGAGGCGGCCGATCAGATCGGCGACGTCGTCGAGTTCGAAGTAGGTCGCGGACGCGGCAAACGCGGCAATCTGCTCGGCGGTGCAGTCGTCCAGTTGTCCGAGCCGGTACGGGCACGGCGGTTGACGCACGAAGAAGGCCGTAAGCTGCAACAACTCGTCCGCCGGGGCAAGCACGATTCAGTACGGGTTCGGCGGGCGTTGATCATCATGGCGTCGGCGTCCGGGACACCTGTCCCGGCGATCGCCCGGCTGATCGCCGGGCACGAGGACACCGTCCGCGACGTGATCCACGCGTTGTTTCGCCTTCGACCAGTGCGGGCCACTGTCGATCCGACCGCACCACGGCCGCGGCTGGGTTCCGCAGTCGCATCCGGCGGCTGCCGGCGACGTATCACCGCACGCACGGCATCCGGTACTTCCACGGCTGCTACAGCCTCGGCGACGACCCCGGCCACCCGGCCCGCCCGCACCAACGTCGAGCCGTGTCTCACCCCGACCAGTGCGTCCTCGGCCAACCCCATCGAGGCCCCGTTCGGGCCGCTACGCATGTTCACGATGGCCAACTCGAACCACCCCAATCACATGGTCCTGGCCCGCGAGCTGCACAAATACCTACGCTGGCGCTACGCCAACGCCCGCCACCCGGACGTCTTGGCCGCGCAACGCCGCGAACGCGCCCGCCTCCGCAGTGAACGCCAGCAACGCTGGGGCCGCCCCCGCAGGAAGCCGCCTGAATATCGGGCCCTGTGACAGCCTCGACTACAAGATTTTGGTCATATGCACGCTGTTCGGGTCCTCTGGGTAGTCGGCGAACGGCTCGCATCGGGTGAATCCGTACTTCGCGTAGAGCGCCCGCGCCGGCGCAAAATGGTCATCCGCGCCGGTCTCCAGGTATAGCCGGGTGAAGCCGCGACGGCGGGCCTCTGCCAAGACGTGTTGGAGAAGCGCGGAGGCCACTCCCCGCCGCTTCGCGGTCCGGGCGGTCCGCATCGACTTGAGTTCGGCGCTCGTGTTGTCCAGCTTCTTGAGAGCTCCACAACCCACGAGTTCGTCACCGTCGTAGACCGACCAGAAGGTCACTGCGGGCTGGCGCAGCCCGTCGAGGTCAAGGGCATGCTTACTCTCGGGCGAGCTGACCGCTCGCATTTCATCGAGGTGCTCCTGCAAAAGCGCCTGGATCTTAGGCCCGGACAGGTCATCCACGACGATCTTCATGCCGCGATGGTAAACCGGCCTGCCCGGCAGCAGTGGCGACAAACTCACCGCGGGACCACCATGCCGGTAGACGTACGTGGTCACCGCACTAGCAGGTCGAGTGGAACAGCCCTGCGACGGCGGTGCCACTGGTGGCGAGGGCGTTGTAGATCTGGACTGCCTCGGTCGTCTGGGCCACGTGAACGGCCACCCCGCGCTCCTCGAGCAGCCTGAGCGTACGTGCGTCGACCTGCAGTTGCAGTTGCATGCCACGCGACAGAACGACGGCCTCGGCGCCATGAGAGAGAAGTTCCTCGACGTCGTCCGGTTGGACGCCGGGGTTGTGACGGGTACCGGTTTCGGACCAGTCCCACGGGCGGCCACCGCCGGGGTAGAGCTTGAAGTCCTTGCCAACTCCAAGGTCCTCGACGTCCATCCGACCCCACGAGACCGACAGGACGAGCGGTGAACTGGTTGTTTCGCTGGTCACGGCGTCTCCTCGGTGACGGCAGCCGCGGCGGCGGCACGGGACGGAGCCAAGACCGCCGACCGTCGATCCACAGTATCTTTGGGCGCCGATCCGCGTGGTGCCTCCGCTACCCGCGATCCGCGCGCCACACGTTGCTACTCCGGGCTAGCTCGGGTTTCGTCCGGGGGCGTCCGATAGCAGGCGCGTTCAGGCGGATCACGCCAGGCGTTCGCGGCGGTGGAACGGCATCGCCGAGGGCGGTCGTCAATCCCGGGTCAGTTCCAGGGATCGGCGTTCGGATTCTCACCGAGCAACCGCGCGCTCTCCAGGCACAGGCCCTCGCCGAACAGCTGATTGCCACCGGAGTCGGTGCCCCACGTGTCGTCGGCGACGGCAGCGATGGCGCGCCATGTGTAGCCCTCAGCCCGCCACTGCCTGACCTGTCGCGCTATGTCCGTGGTCACGGTTAGTCCCCACCCATCCGCCACGTGTCGAATCTACGCTGCGCCTGGCAACGCACCGATGGCCGACGGCCGTCAGCTCCGGTCCCAGTCTCCGGGGAGCAGGGGGAGGGCCGGTTGGGCCGGATAACGGTGTGCGGACGGAACGGCCCCCACCGTACGATCCACGAGCCGGGTCGGCTCCCAGGTGCGCTTCCTTCTGACCCTTGTCCTGGAACTAGCGTGCCGACTCTCCGACCCGGCTCTCATCTTTCTCCGGGCCCGGTAACGGCCGGTGCCCCCGGATCGACGGGGAAGGAGGGCCGATGGACGCGGTTGCCACGGTGGTGCTTCGCCGAATCGGGGCGGTTCCACTCCCGACGGCGGGTTCGCAGACCCCCGCCGACGGCCCGGCGTGGGTCACTGCCCTCGAAGCCGACCTCGCGGCCCGGGGTTGGCTGCTCGACGCGGCGCTGCGAGAGCGGTTCGCGTCGCTTGACCCGCTGACGCGCATGCGCTGGGCGGACTGGCTGTCGGCGGTGGCCGACGAGGTCGTCGGCGCCGACCGTGACCACGTACCGCTCTTCCGCCGGTTTCCCGACACGCCGACCGCCCCGGAGGCGCTCTACGTCGAGCGGCTCATCGTCCACCTGCTACAGACGGCCGCGGCGCCGTGCATCCTGTGCGGGACGGTCGGCAGCGTGCAGCCGCTCGACCCGTGCGGCCATCTCGTATGCGCCAGCTGCTTCGCACCCGAGGTTTACACCGCATGCCCGATCTGCGGCCGGCGGCTCACCGCCGACAACACCTACCTGCCGCTGATCCCCACCCCGCGGACCGGGCCGGCGTCCCGATCGGGGTACGCGACCACCGCCGCACCGGTGTGCCTGCGGCGGCTCACCCTCGATGTGACCCCCGAGGTCACCGCCCTGCGCCTGCGGGACAGCCTGGTGGCCCGCCCGGCAGCGCTCGGCGCGGCGGACCTGGCTGATCTGCGGACGCTCGTCGCCGCCACCGCACCAGGGCGGCTCGACTGGCTGCCGGACGTCGTGCCGGCGCGGGAGACCCTGGCCGGGGTCATCGCCTGGGCGCTGCACGCCACGGCGCTCACCGACACCGCCGGGCAGGTGCTCGCGGACGCCACCGCCCGGTGGCGCACAGCCACCGACGTGGCGCGCACGCTGTGGGCCTACTCGGGCGGCGACCCCGGACTGGTCCTGCCGCGCCCGCGCGAGACAGGCGGGCCGTTGGAGGCCTATCGGGCGGTCGACGAGCCGCGCGTGACGGTGGAGGTCCCAAGGGTCCGGGCCCTGCCCCGGCCGCTGCGCCGCGCCGTACTGGCTTTCCTTGACTCGCTCGACCCGGCCACCGCCGCCGAGGACCTGGCGCGCCACCCGGTCGTGTGGAAGCGGCTCGCCGAGCGGCTGCACCCGTTCGAGTGGGCCAGCGCGTATCCGCGGGCCGCGGTCGTGTTCGCCACGCTGCGTGCCACCCGCGTCCCGGCCGTCAGCTCCCTGGGTCGGACCCTGGCGGCGGTCAGCGCCCGCCGGCCGGAGCGGTTGATCCTGTCGAGTCACGCCGACGACACCGTCTCGGTGCGGGTGCGAACCTTCGCTGCACTTGTCGAGCAGGCCGTCGCCGGCGATGACGCCGTCGCGGCCGCCGCCCTCCTCGCCGACCGTCCGGGCGACCTGTGGCGGCGTATCGATCACCTGCTGCGCCTCGCCGACGACCCGGCGGCCGAGCAGTTCGTGCTCGACGCCGCCGCGCGGGTCGCGCCGACGGTCGCACCGATGGTCCTCGCCAGCGCGGCCGCTGCCCTCCACGGCCGGGACACGACCATCGCCGTCGAGGCGGCCGAGGCGCGGGCCGCCGTGGCCGCCGACGCCTCGGTCGCCGACGTGGCCGCGACCGGCAGCGCGACCGGGATGGGCGCCGTCGGTGCCGCGCTGCGCCGCGCGCTGGGCATGGGCGGGCCGGCCCGCAGCGCGGTCGTGTCGCCGGTGCCGGCGCGCGGCCCCGAGCCAGGCACCCCACGGCGGACGTTCTTTCCCAAGGGCGACGTCGTACGCACCTGGACGGCTCCGGAGCGGCGCCGGAGGCTGCCCGCCGACGCGGTTACGCGCGTCCGGGTGACCGTCGATGGGGAACTCGCCGAGCGGGCCGGCCGGCACGACCGGTTCGACGTCGCCGTTCTCGACGCTGAGCTGGCGCACGTTCCCGCTCCCATGCGCGAGCGCGCCGGCTCGGAGCAACTGGCCGGCTGGTCCCGCGGCAGTGTCCGCGCACTCGACGGTCACGAGGTGGTGCGGCTGTTCCTGCACTGGGTCGACGCCGGGTCCTCCCGGGTCGACCTCGACCTGTCGTGTGCCTTCTACGACGAGGCCTGGACACCGGTAGGGCACTGCGACTACACCCGGCTGCGGTTCAACGCGACGGCCGCCGTCCATTCCGGTGACCTCACCTCCGCCCCGGCCCCGCTGGGCGCGACGGAGTTCCTCGACCTGAACCAGGCCGCGCTCCGGGCGGCCGGGGTCGTGTGGGCCGTACCGGTCGTGTTGAGCTACAACGACGTCCCCTTCGAGGCGCTGACGGCGGCCTTCGCGGGGTTCTCCCTGCCGCAGGAACAGGGTGCCGCGTTCGACGCCGCCCGGGTCATGCAGCGGTTCGGGCTGCGTGGAGATGCCCGGTCCCTGGCGCCGCTGGTCCTCAACGTGCGCACGGGCCAGGTGATGTGGGTCGACGCGAGCCTGTCGACCCGGGGCTACGGGCACAGTGTCGGCCAGTACGGTCCACGGCTCGGTCGGGTCGCCGCGGACCTGTGGGAGCACTTCGAGGCGGGTACCCGGGCCAGCGTGCTCGACCTCGTCGCGTGGCACGCGGCGGCCCGCAGCGACCGGATCCTCGTCACCCACGCCGATGGCACCGCCACGGAGGTGCCGACCGGCGCTCCGGCGGCGACCGTGGCGGCGATTCGGGCGGCGGCGGCCGAGCCGGGCGATCTCGGCGTGCTCACCTCATTCGTCGGGTCGAGGGTGCTCGCGTCCATGGTGGACACCGTTCGACTGGAATCGACAGTCGGCGCCGACGTCGCCGGGGGATCGGCGGCTCTGCTGATCGAGGGCCGGGCCGGCACGCCCTGGACCGCGCTGACCGTCGCCGACCTGATGGCCGGCCTCGTTCCCAGCCTTGGTGCGGCATCGCCGGCGGTCCCGGGCCACGGGTAGGGGCGGGGCCGACGAGCGGTGGGCGTTCATGGTCGGAAGTGGGGCAGATCCACCCCAGAGGTACGACGTTCTTCCCGCACGGCCTCCTCCACGAATGCCCTCAGTATCGGTAGTGGCAGGCCAGCGTCGGTCAGGAAGACCTCGGCACCACCGGCGTTCTCGCCGGCGAACGTGACAGTCACGAGAGCCGGACCCAGCTCGTCGTCCACCAGTTCCGCCAGCTCAAGCGCCGGGCCGTCATGCCGTATGGCGTCGTGGTAGGCCATGACCTGGAACCGCCGGCCGCCGTACGCAAGGGGTATAACCATCGGCAGACCTTCGCACGACGCGCTCACCCGCCGCCACGCCAGCAAAGTCCAGGGCCGTACTTGTCATCGCCGGATGGCCACTGCTCATCGGGGATGATGGATAGACGTCCGGTGCGGGGAACGAGGGAGTGCGCCGTGGAGCTGCAACTGCGGATGTCCGACAAGGCACGGGATTTCGTCGAGCAGGTACTGCACGAGATGCTGGTGCGATTTCCGATCACTCGGGACGAGGCGGTGGGTCGGGTGAATCAGGCTTGGGGACACATCGACCACATCGGCGACAAGGACCTGATCTTCCACGAATCACCCGACGAGTGGGCTCGTACCATCTACTACGGCAAGGACTCGCGCTGGTGGCAGGGCGAGGAGGGGCTCAGGCCGTTGCCGTACGAGTTGGACGCGGGATAGAGCGTGGCGCTCGTGGGCTGGGGGTTCGTCGCAAGCCCACCGAGGCTCGTACGCAGAGGCCCGTCACTGGAGTTTGCTGGTGACGGGCCTCTGCGTAGAGACGGCTTACCTGTTGAGCGGGACCCGCTCGAACCGTACCCGGCTCAGCCATCCCGGGAGGTCACTGAGCACGTACAGCTCGCCGTGCACATCGGCGCCGAACGCCGTCGGTTGGGTGGGGAAGGTGCCGATCTCGGCGGACTCGTAGCCACCCGTGGACTTGGGACGCACGGCGAACGCGCGGGTCGAGCAGTAGTCGCTCGCGATGTAGGTCCCGCGCGCCTCCGGGGTGACGGAACCCCGGTACACCAGGCCGCCGATGATGGAGCAGTTCTCCGTCATGTAGTGGTCGTACTCGACGACCGGGTCGGTGAGCCGTACGCCCGGCCGGCACTGCGTCTCGTCGAAGACCGGCGTGCCCTCTCGGCACGACCAACCGAGGTTCGCTCCACGCTGCCACGGGCGGACGTGGTTGATCTCCTCGATCAGACCCTGGCCGACGTCACCGATCCACAGCGAGTTGTCGACCGGGTCGATGGAGAACTTCCACGCGTTACGCAGCCCGTAGACCCAGATCTCCGGTCGCGCGCCCGGCGTGCGGACGAACGGGTTGTCGGAGGGTACGCAGTAGCGCTTGCCCCCGCAGGATCGGTTGACGTCGATCCGCAGAATCTTGCCGAGCAGGGTGCCCAGGTTCTGGCCGCTCTTGAACGGGTCGTTCGCGTTGCCGCCGTCGCCGAGGGACCAGTAGAGGTAGCCGTCGCGGCCGAAGGCCACCTGTCCGCCGTTGTGGTTGCCGAACTCGGCGTGCTCCTGGGTGAGCAGCACCTGCAGCCGGTCGGGAGCACCGATGGGCACTCGCGCCAGGGTCAGCGCGCCGGCCGGCAGGCTCGTGTAGGCCACGTAGAGGATCCCGGTCCGCGCGAAGTTCGGCGCGGGCGTGATGCCGAGCAGGCCCCGCTCGTTGTCCGACGTGTCGATCCGGGCGGTCAGGTCGAGCACCGGCTCCGCGGCCAGGCCGGTGTCGGGGTGGTACGCGCGGACGGTGCCGTTCTTCTCCGCGATCAGCATCCGACCGTCCGGCAGTCCGGTAATGGCGATCGGGCGCTGCAGCCCGAACGCCACCCGTTCGGACACCACGGTCAGCTCGGCTAGTGGCGCGGCACGGGTGTGGACTGTGCCGGCTGCCGCGGTGCTTGCCACCGGCGGTGGCAACAGAAGCGCGGACAGGGTCAGGATGAGCAGCCCTGCCAGCATGGTGGCCGGGCGATAACGCCGTCGCTGCATGTTCAGCTCCTCGAGCAGGTGGGCGGAGGGTGTGATCTGGAAGCGGGGCCGGCCCAGGGTGCCTACGCACCCTGGGCCGGAGTGGTGCCGTGCCGGTCGGACCTGCCGATCAGGAGATGGTGATGTCGCTGCACCACATGTAGGTCTGGTCCAGGTGGGACGCCCTCCAGAGCACGAACAGGATCTGGTTCCCGCTGCGTGCGGGGAGCGACACGTTGAACGAGATGTTCTGCGCTGGCGCGTATCGCCCGGTCGTCGTGATCAGGTCGAGGTTGCCCCACCCGAGCCGTTGGGTGGCCGGGTTGAACCCCTGCTTGGTGACGTAGACCTGGAAGTAGTCAGCACCGTGGCTGGCCTGGTCGTACATCTGGACCGTGAGGTTGCGGCTGACGGGGGTCGTCTTCCACGCCCCGGGCTGGTTCACGGCGTTGTTCCTGGAGAGGCCGTTGCTGCACAGTTGCCCATCCGGGGTTTTGGCCTGGTACTGGCCGCCGAGACCGTCGCGCAGCTGGCTCATCCAGTTCCACATGGTGTCCGGGTTGGCCTGGAACGCCTGCCAGCACATCGGGTCCTGCTGCTGCATGGCCGGGTTCATGTGCTGGCTGCCCCAGGCCTTCCAGCACTGGTACGCGCGAGTCGCCGGATTGATGACGGTCCCGTGTGCCTGAGCAGCGCCGGTCCAGGGCAGCGTACCGATCACCATCGCGAACATCAGGACGAGCGCCTGGAGGGATCGACGGACGGTTGACCGGGGTCGTCCGCCGGATTGATCGGGCTTGTGTAAACGCACTGTTCATCCTCCGTTCCTCGGTACGAAACATCAGTGTGGGAACGCTCCCAAGGCCACTGTTGCATCTATCCACTCAAATATCAATGCTGATCTATCTATGGGTGGATGTGGAGCGAGCTGTCCCGGATCGTCGGATCTTTGCCGGGTCCACGCGCCCTGCTCGGCAGTCCGGCGTGGTCGGCCCCCGGCCGCCACGTCGTGCCAGCGGCCATCTCCGCGGAGGTGGAAGCCGCCGCCCTCTTGGACGTGGGGTGCACCCGGGCACGTCAGGCGTCGAGCGCGTCGGCCGTCGTGGACGGTGGCCGGGGATGCATGCGGCGGGCGAGAAACGTCTGCCCGGCACGATGCTCGTCCTCAGGGCGATGGCCCGGCGGTGGGGCGTGCGAGCGTCTGTCACAGTGACGCATCGCTGGCCCTGCGGTGCTCCCGTGCTGGCCGTTCTCAGCACGGTTGCCCCCGTGCTGCGGCGATATGAGCCATTCCAGCACATCTGAGTCCATGATTGCAACATCGATGGAGGTCGCTGTTGTTGCGGCCTGGCTGCGCGTGCCTCCCACCGCTGCCCGGGGCGACCGGCGAGGCCAGCTGTCGCATCCAGTCACGGACGAGCGTTCGGGGCGGGCGCGGACCGACCTCCATGGCGATCATCGACATCTGCCGCTACGATCCGATATCGATGAGTCACTGAGCGTTGATGCGTGCTGTTCGCAAGGCCCTGGACGCTCGCAATCCGGCGCCGCCTCGAACGTGGTGCCGACCTGAGGATCACGCCGTCTCGACGAAGGACATCCGGATGACGGACAGTGCGCAGACCATCGGAAGCCGAGCCGTTCCGCCCGCGCGGCCGTACCCGTTCAGTGTGCCCGACCGCCTCGTCGTCGATCCGACCTATGGCGAGTTGCGCGAGAACGAGCCGATGACCCGGGTGCAGCTTCCCTACGGGGAGGAGGCGTGGCTCGCCACCCGGTACGAGGACGTCCGTACGGTCCTCGGCGACGTGCGGTTCGGCCGCGCCCCGGCCGTTCAGCGTGACGAGCCCAGGCTCACGTCGCGCCAGCAGTCCAGCGGCATGCTGACCATGGACCCGCCCGATCACACCCGGCTGCGCCGGCTGGTCGCGAAGGCGTTCACCGCGCGTCGGGTAGAGGCGCTGCGCCCCCGGACCCAGGAGATCGCCGACGCACTCGTCGACGACATGGTGCGGCTCGGTCCTCCAGCCGACCTGGTGGAGCACGTCGCCACACCGCTGCCGATCCAGGTGATCTGCGAGCTGCTCGGGGTCCCGTACGCCGACCGCGACCGCTTCCACATGTGGTCCGAGGCGATCGTCTCGACCACGTTCCTGCCCGTGGAAACGATCCAGGAGTACCTGAACAATCTCTGGGGCTACATGGGCGCTCTGGTCGCCGAGCGCCGCCGCGAGCCGGGGATCGACGACCTGCTCGGCGCGTTGGTGCAGGCCCGCGACGAGAATCAGGATCGGCTCAGCGAGACCGAGCTGGTGGAGCTGGCCGGAGGGCTGCTCGCGGCCGGCCACGAGACCACGGTGACCCAGATCCCCAACTTCGTCTACGTCCTGCTGCACAATCCGGACCAGCTCGCTCGGCTGCGGACCGATCCGTCGCTGGTGCCGGCCGCGGTGGAGGAACTGCTGCGGTACGTACCGCTCGGCGTCGGCGCCTCCTTCGCCCGGTACGCCAAAGAGGACGTCGAGGTCGGCGGGGTGCTGGTCCGGGCGGGTGAGCCGGTCCTCGGCTCACTGTCGTCGGCGAATCGGGACGGTACCGTCTTTGCCGACCCGGACCGGCTGGATCTCGACCGCGAGCAGCACCCGCACCTGGGCTTCGGGCACGGCGTACACCACTGTGTCGGCGCGCAGTTGGCCCGCATGGAGTTGCAGGTCGTCGTCGCCACCCTCGTGACTCGCCTGCCCGGATTGCGTCTCGCCGTCCCGGAAGCCGAGCTGGAGTGGAAGCGGGGCATGCTGGTGCGGGGCCTGCTCGGCATGCCGGTGGCCTGGTGAGTGCCGCATGGCGGATCGGGGTGGACTCGCACCGCTGTATCGGCACGAGCATCTGCGCCGGCACCGCGCCCGAGCACTTCCGCCTGGTCGACGGCCGGTCCGCGCCGCTGGCCGACGTCGCCACCCCGGCCGAGGTCATCCTCGACGCGGCCAACTCGTGCCCGGTCGAGGCGATCACGGTCCGCGACGCCACCGACGACCGGCTGATCGCCCCGGAGGAGTGACCCGAGGTCGAGCCCAGCCGTCGCGGCTCAGCCTCGCCATCGCGGCGGGCCGGCGGCAGGCGAATCGAATCAATTCGATATAACATCGGGGCAGGGCAGTCACTCCGCACGGGCGTACGGCGCGGAGTCTCGCCATCCACCGGACGGACCGGGCAGCCGGCGGTGGCAACCGATTTCGGGCGCGGCCGGGTTGACGCCGGCTCGGCGTCACCTGCTGCGTGCTGGTCCCCGCGGCGAGTGCGGTGCTCCGTTCGTCGACCCTCGGCGATCGTCGATTCCGCGCCTCGCAGCGGTAACGGACCAGTCAGAACTCCGAGGAGAAGGCACCGATGAACGACGTACCCGCTCAACCGAAACGCCGTACCAGGGGTGCCGCCAGGCTGCTTCTGGGCGGAGCCTGCGCCATCGCGATCACCGTGTCCTCGATGGCCCTGGCGACCTTCGCCCGCGCCGACCTCAGCGGACCGCCCGGGACCACCCTGCAAGCTGCCGCCGAGCGCAGCGGCCGGTACTTCGGCGCCGCCATGGGGGCGGACCGTCTCACCGACTCCGGCTTCCTGACCATCGCGAACCGCGAGTTCGACATGATGACGGCCGTCAACGAGATGAAGCCCGACGCGACCCAGCCCAACCCGGGTCAGTTCGACTTCCGCCGCGGTGACGCGATCTACAACTGGGCGACCCAGCAGGGCATGCGATTCCGTGGTCACACCCTGGCCTGGCACGCTCAGCAGCCGAGGTTCTGGGGAAGTCTCAGCGGCAGCGCCCTGCGGACCGCGATGATCGACCACATCAACGGCGTCATGGCCCACTACAAGGGCAAGTTCTACGCCTGGGACGTGGTGAACGAGGCCTTCGCCGAAAACGGCAGCCGGCGGTCGTCGAACCTGCAGTCCACCGGGAACGACTGGATCGAGGTGGCGTTCCGGACCGCGCGCGCCGCCGACCCGAGCGTGAAGCTGTGCTACAACGACTACAACATCGAGAACTGGACGTACGCCAAGACGCAGGGCGTCTACAACATGATCAGGGACTTCAAGTCCCGGGGCGTCCCGGTGGATTGCGTGGGCCTCCAGACCCACTTCACCGGTGGCAGTTCGCTGCCGGGCAACTTCCAGCAGACGCTGTCCAGCTTCGCCGCCCTCGGGGTCGACGTGGCGTTGACCGAGGCCGACGTCACCAACGCCTCGACCAGTCAGTACCAGGGCCTGACCCAGGCCTGCATGAACGTCCCCCGCTGCGTCGGCATCACGACGTGGGGCATTCGGGACAGCGACTCCTGGCGCGGCAACGAGAACCCGCTGCTCTTCGACCGCAACAGCAACCCCAAGGCGGCGTACACCGCCGTCCTCAACGCTCTCAACGCCGCCTCCACCACCGTGCCGGGGACCCCACCGACGACCGCTCCGCCGACGACCGCTCCGCCGACCACGGCTCCGCCGACGACCGCTCCGCCGACGACCGCTCCGCCGACGACTGCGCCGCCGACGACCGCGCCACCGACCACGCCGCCGCCCGGTGCCTGCACCGCGACGTACCGCATGGTCAACAGCTGGAACGGTGGCTTCCAGGGCGAGGTCACCGTGGCGAACAACGGCTCCACCACCCTCAACGGCTGGACCGTACGGCTGACGCTGGCCAGCGGGCAGACCATCGCCAACGTCTGGAGCGGCATCAACACCGGCACCAGTGGGGCGGTCAGCGTCCGTAACGCCGAATACAACAGGTCTCTCGGCGCGAACGCCTCGACCACCTTCGGTTTCCTGGTCAACGGCGGCAGCAACACGGCGCCCGGCGGCCTCTCCTGCACCAGCCCCTGACCGGCGACACGTACCGGCCCAGCGCGCCCCAGCACGCTGACCAGGCCCGGAGCCACCGGCTCCGGGCCTGGACGCCGGCCTGGTCGGTCGGAGCCGGTTGACGGCAGTCGACCGGGTCCGACCAACAGTCTCTCCGCGTTGATCCGTACCGGACGGCTTGCCCGTGCCCGCTGAGCGTGGCGCGCCCGCCTTCAAGCCTTGGGATGATTCGATGTGGTTTGTCTCTCGCGGGTAGGCCACTGTCGTCCGAAGGGGTGTGGTCGTGGTGACGGCTGAGGTGCCCGCTTCGGATCGGGCGGAGCGCGGTGCGGGCGCCGCGGCGCGGCTGGACCTGACGGCGATCGTGGCCCTGGCCAGCGGTATTGCGTCGGTGGGCCGGCCGACGCTGGTGGGGGTGGAGGGGTTCGGGGGAGCCGGCAAGACGGTGTTCGCTCGACGGCTCGCCCACGCGCTGGGCCGTACCCATCTGGTGCACCTGGATGAGTTCCTCGTCGAGGGCGTAATCAGCGACGAGGACAAGAGCGACTTCGATCGCGCGGAGTTCGTCCGTCGTGTGTTGGAGCCGGCGTGGCGCGGAGAGCTCACGGAGTATCGGACGCTGACGGGGCTAGAGGGCGGCCCGGGTAGGCAGGTACGGGTCCCGGCGGTGCGGTACCTGATCGTGGAGGGCGTGTCCGCGTACCTCGGTGAGCTGTGGCGCTACTACGACCTTCGGATCTGGGTCGACGCGCCGATGGAGGCGGCCCGGGAGAGGGCCAAACAGCGGGACCTGCGGCGGGGGATCTATGACTCTGCTCTGTGGGATGTGTGGGAACGTTCGGAGCTTGCCTATCGGGCGAAGCACCTGCCGCACACGACCTGCGATGTGGTCTTCGACAACGGTGCTGATCACGTCGACCTTGCCGAGTGATCGGGTTCAGCGGGTCACCCGCCTTGATCGCCAGCGGCCAGTCACACGAAGACGGCTCGGAATATCCGTTGCCATTCGATCGGCACAGCGCCTACCTTGAATGAGCAAGGCAGTCCCGACCACACCAAGGAGTTCCCCGTGATGCAGTACGCCTCCACCGAAACCACGCGGTTCACGCCGCGCGGCGGTGTCGTGCTGCCCTCGATCGGGCGAGCCCACGATCTGTGCGCGAGTGAGCAAAATTGGAAGCCGGGGTGGCGGCGCGAATAGCGCCAGCGCAAGCTGCGAAGCCGCCCACCCCGACCGGGATAGGGCGGCTTTTTCGTTACCGGAACAACGTCACAGGGGCGTAGCTCAACTGGTAGAGCGCCGGTCTCCAAAACCGAAGGTTGCAGGTTCGAGTCCTGCCGCCCCTGCTTTTCGTCACGGCTGCGGCCGGCGGCGTCGCAGATTCTCAACTCCACAGTGGATGGCATGAGCAAGACCCCGGCCGGCGCCTGTCTGGGCCGGCCGGGGGCACTACCTCCGGGACGAGGGAGACGGCTGACCCGCTCGCTTTGGGAGCGAGAGACACGGGGTTCGACACCCCGGTCCCGGACACATGGGGTTGTAGCTCAGCTGGGAGAGCGCCGGTTCGGCAGACCGGAGGTCGAGGGTTCGAATCCCTTCTACTCCACGCATCCGTGCCCTCCGGACGTAACCGGTGGCGCACGGGAGTAGCTCGATGGGCCGTTGGAGCAAGGTGGCAGCTCACCTGGTTCTCAGCCAGGAGGTTACGGGTTCGAGCCCCGTACGGCCTACGCAAGGAAATGCCAGGCGGTCGTGGTGAACTCGGCGGACACGTCGGTCTTCCAAACCGAAGAAGCGGGGTCGGTGCCCGCCGGCCGCTCAACCGTTCCGGGATGCTCTGCTGGCAGGGGCGACGGGACTTTGGATCCCGGTACAGACGCAGGTTCGATTCCTGCTCCCGGAGCTCGCAATCGACCAGCGGAGTCAGTCGTGGGGGTCGCAGATCCGAACTTCGACTGCCGCTCGACGGATGATCAAAGGGTCGATGCCGCAGCTCTGCGGAGGCCTGCCCCGGTAGCCCAACCGGTAGGAGGCAGCGCATTCAAAACGCGCACAGTGCGGGTTCGAATCCCGCTCGGGGTACGCAGCACACCACGCCGTCGTAGCTCAGTCGGTAGAGCAGCTCCATGGTAGGGAGCAGGTCGCCGGTTCGACTCCGGCCGGCGGCTTCACGCGGTTGTAGCTCAGCTGGTAGAGCGCGACGTTGCCAACGTCGAGGTCGCCCGTTCGATCCGGGTCAGCCGCTCCAGGCACCACCGGCGGCGCAAGGTCGCTGACACTTGATCGAAAGTACGGTGCGTTCCACGTGTAGAGCCCGCCCTCGTAGCCCAGCGGTAGAGGCGACGGTCTGAGGGGCCGTACAGGGCAGGTTCGAATCCTGTCGGGGCACCAAGCCGGCGTAGCTCAGTTGGTAGAGCACGCGCCTTGTAAGCGCGAGCGGGCCGGTTCGATTCCGGTCGCCGGCTCCACGCCAGCGAAGCTCACCAGGCAGAGCGCACCCCTCGTAAGGGTGAGGAAGCGGGTTCGACTCCCGCCGCTGGCTCTCCTCTCGCCGACGTAGCTCAGGTGGTAGAGCGGCCGGCTCATAACCGGCAGGCCCCCGGTTCGACACCGGGCGTCGGCACGCACATCACGCGCTCGTGGTGGAACTTGGTAGACACGCACGGCTCAGACCCGTGTGCCGAAAGGCATGGGAGTTCGACTCTCCCCGAGCGCACGACAGGCCCGCCGCGGCCCAGCCAAGCACGGCCCGGCGGGGCGGTGTCGAGGGCGAACGCGGAACCCGGCAACACCGTGCGGACGCGGCGCGGTGACCGGGACTGCCCGGAAGGTGGATGGGTGCCACCGCCCCGCGACAACGGGGAGGTGCGGTTCGAATCCGCCCGGGTCTTGGGGTCGTAGCTCAGTTGGTAGAGCGTCGCATTCGCACCGCGAAGGCCGTCGGTTCGATTCCGTCCGACTCCACTCTCCCGGCCATCGGCCGGGACCATGCTGGCGTAGCTCAGTGGCGAGAGCATCCGGTTGTCAGCCGGAAGGCCGCGGGTTCAAGTCCCGTCGTCAGCGCACATGAAGGGTTGGCCGAGTCTGGTCGATGGCGCCGCGTTGCTAACGCGGAGCGGGTCACACCGCCGGGAGTTCGAATCCCTCACCCTTCGCCAAGCCGTCGTAGCTCAGCCCGGTAAGAGCACCGACCTGATAAGTCGGGGGCCGCTGGTTCAAATCCAGCCGTCGGCACGCAGCGAGAATGCCAGCCAGGCGACCGCGTCGAGCCACCAGCTCGCCGAGGAACGTCCGGGCTCCGCAGGGCAGGGTGGTTCCTAACGGGAACCCGGCGAAAGCACGCGGGCGGCCCGCCTGATGCGTGCGGGTTGGCCGCTAGAGCCTGCCGGCGACGGTAGGCCGAGATGGGTGGTCGCCCCCACCACCGGGCCGCCGGGGTGGGACAGAACCCGGCGTACCGGCCGGCTTCCCTCGCGGCACGCACAACATGCCGCCGTAGCTCAGTGGATAGAGCGCGACGCTACGGACGTCGGAGTCGCTGGTTCGATTCCAGTCGGGGGCTCTTTCGGGACGTGGCGCAGTTTGGTAGCGCATCCGGCTGGGGGCCGGAGGCCGTCGGTTCGAATCCGGCCGTCCCGACTCAACGGGTACTAGCTCAGCTTGGGAGAGCGCCGCGTTCGGGACGCGGAGGCCGGGGGTTCAATTCCCTCGTACCCGACTCATGGAGGGTTCCGGCCCGTGGGGGCCAGCCGGTCTTGAAAACCGGAGGGGGGTGCAAGCCCTCGCGTTCGACTCGTCAACCTTCCGCCATGCGCCGTTAGCTCAGTTGGTAGAGCTTCCGACTCTTAATCGGAATGTCGCAGGTTCGATCCCTGCACGGCGTACCACTTCGCCCCGCTAGCTCAGGGGAAAGAGCAGCAGTTTCCTAAACTGCGTGTCGCTGGTTCGAATCCAGTGCGGGGCACCACACGGGCCGCTAGCTCAATGGCGTAGAGCTGCTGACTTTTAATCAGTAGGTTCGGGGTTCGAGTCCCCGGCGGCCCACTTGCGGGGTAGAGGAGTTCGGTCGTCCTCGCCGGCCTCATAAGCCGGAGATCGCGTGGTTCAAATCCCGCCCCCGCCACCAACCTCCGGCAGTTGCCACCCGGGCACTCGCTCACGCACGTAAACGGCTGCCCGTTCGATGACCTCCGGGTTGTCACGAAGAAGTCCGATCGCCCGGTTGCAGTCGTGGCAGAGCAAGCCACGAACGAACTTGGTCCCCTTAATGTGATCGGTGCAGATTTGTTCAAATGGCCTCTGGCAGATGGCACAGGCGTCGCCCTGCGCCATGAGGTGGGCTTCGAAGTCGTCATCGTTAAGCCCGTAGCGACGCTTTCGCCAGCCGACCCGTTGGGAGTAGCGACGGACTGCCTCGCGACGCAACTGGGCCGCCCGCTCCGGGTTTCGGCTTTGCCAAGATTGGTAATACTTTGCGGCACAAGCTTTACATTTGTGCCGCCGGCCAGTTGGCCTGCTCCCGTCCTTCATGAACATATCGAGCGGTTTGGTCTCACCGCATGTTCGGCAGGTGTCAGTCTCCATGTCCTTCATCATAATCTGGGCTCATAACCCAGAGGTTCCCGGGTTCGAATCCCGGTCCCGCTCCCAACGGTCCTGTCCGTTCGGGTTGGCCCTGGCACAGAGAGTGCCAGGCGTAAGCGCGGCACACACTCCGCGACCAGCCCCCAACTCGCGCCCTGGTAGCTCAGTGGGAGAGCACCGGTTCGACAAACCGGGGGCCGCTGGTTCGATCCCAGCTCGGGGCACGCACACCACCTGGCGCGGTGGACGAATTGGAAGAGTCGCCCGGCTTTCACCCGGGACACGTGCGGGTTCGAGTCCCGTCCGCGCTGCCCATTCCCCTGTAGCTCAAAGGTAGAGCGGCCGGCTGTTAACCGGCTGATCTTGGTTCGAGTCCAGGCAGGGGAGCCAAGCCCGTGTAGCTCAGCGGAACGAGCGCCCGGTTCACACCCGGGAGGCCCCTGGTTCGATCCCAGGTGCGGGCACTGGCCTTCGGGCCGCAGTTGTGGCTGTAGCTCAGTGGTAGAGCGCCCGGTTGTGGCCCGGGAGGTTCGCGGGTTCGAGCCCCGCCAGTCACCCCAAGGGAGTGCGCCACCGATGGTGAGGTGGGCCGGGCTGTAACCCCGGTGCGTTCGCGCTCAGGGAGTTCGAATCTCTCCACTCCCACGCTTGCCCGTGTAGCTCAGGGGACAGAGCACCAGCTTCCGGAGCTGGGTGTCGGGGGTTCGATTCCCTCCGCGGGTGCTTCTGCCTGGTCGTGTGCCCGAGTGGTGAGGGGGCGGTCTGCAAAACCGCACACGCCGGTTCGATCCCGGTCACGGCCTCGAATGCCATCCGCTGTGGACAGAGAGCTGTCGCTGGCGTCAGGTGGGTGGCATCGAGGGCCGGCGGCCGAAGAATCCGTCGACGAGGTGGTCGGTGAAGTCCGCGTGGACAGATCCTCCCGTCACCAGAGCCCGGTAGTAACTCGGCCCTACCATCTGATCGAGCTCGGCCGTCAGGTGCGAAAGCTCGATCATCGGTGGTCCCAGGTTTCCCCGGAGTCCACGGCGGTCTTCACTGCCGGCCGGTCGGCGGCCGGCGGGGCCGGGCCGTCCGGGTCGGAGCCGGCCATCGGCTGCGTACGCCCGGCCGGGGTGAGCCGGGCGGGCCACCAGAACCCGCGGCCCATCAGCACCGTAAGCGTCGGCACCAGCAGCGACGACACCAGCAGTGCGGAGATCAGGATGCCGGCGGCGACCGCGAAGCCCATCTCGGCGAGCAGGGCGACACCGGCGAGCATGAGCGAGGAGAACGTGCCGGCCAGGATGACGGCCGCGGCCACCGCCGTCGGGCCGGTGTGCCGGATGGCCAGGCGAGCGGCCTCGCCGGGGTCGCGGCCCTCGCGCGTCTCCTCGCGCAGCCGGTCCACCATCAGAATGTTGTAGTCGGTGCCGATGGCGACCACGAACAGGTACATGAAGATGGGGACGTTGAAGATGATCCCGGCCTTGCCCAGCCCGTCCTGCATCACGAACACCGACGCGCCGAGCGTGGCCAGATAGCTGAGCCCGACCAGGACCATCAGCAGTGTCGCGGCGACGATGCTGCGCAGCAGGGCGAGCAGAACGAGCGCGGTGAGCCCGGCGGCGAGCGGGAAGACCAGCGAGTAGTCCTGGTTGACCGCGCTGCGGATGTCGGCGAAGGTCGCGGTCGGGCCGCCCACCAGGGCGTGGGTGCCGGCCGGGACCGCATGGTGCGCGGTCGGCCGCAGCGTGTCCGCGACCGTGTCCACCGCCTCGGGGCTGCCGGAGTCGTGGTCGAGCAGCATGCTGATCGTGGCGACGGTGCGGTCCGAGCTGTAGCCCGCGGGGCCGGCCTGGCCGACCCCGTCGAGGCCGGACAGCCGCGACCGGAAGCTGTTCACGCCTGCCTCGTCCAGCGGCTGCCCGGTGTCGCTGACCAGCAGCACGGAGGTCGGGTTGAGGGCGCCGACCGGGAAGCCGCGCTGCAGGTCCCGCAGGGCGATCGCCGACTCGGTGTCCTGCGGGAGACCGGCGTTGTAGTCGTAGCTGGCCTGGAAGCGCAGCGTGCCCAGGGAGAGCAGTGCGAGGACGACGACCGCGGCGGCGGCCAGCACGCCGGCACGGTGCACGATCAGGTCGCTGAGTTTGGCCGACGCCCGCGCCCGCGGCTGCCGCTGCCAGCTCTTGGAAGGCCAAAATACCTTCGGTCCGAGCAGCGAGACGATTGCCGGGATCAGGGTGAGCGCGGTGGCCACCGTGGCGGCGACCGCGATGGCCAGAGCCGGACCCTGCGCCTTGAACGAGCCGAACGAGGAGAACGCCAGGCTGCTGAACGCGATCACGATCGCCGCGCCGGCTGAGGTGATCACCTTGGCCACCCGGGCGGTCGCGTGGATCAGTGCCGTACGCGGGTGCTCGCCGGTGCGCAACTGTTCGCGGTATCGGAAGAGCAGGAAGAGGATGTAGTCGGTGCCGACGCCGAACAGTACGACGGTCACCCAGACCGTGATCGACTGCTCCGCGGTCAGGTCGAAGATCCGCTGGGCGATGCCGATCAGCTTCACCGAGACGAAGACCAGGACACCGATGGTCACCATGGGAAGCAGGGCGGCAACCGGGCTCCGGAAGATCAGCAGCTGTAGCACGATGATCAGGACGACCGTGGCCAGGGCGATGACCTGCTCGGCCGAGGCGAAGGCGTCCTGCGCGTCGATCACGATGCCGACGTCACCGGTCATGCCCGCCTTCAGGTCGGTGTCCTCGAACAACGGCCCGGCGGCGGCCCGCAGCGCCCGCCCGGCCTCCTCGGTGCCGGGATCGCTCTGTGGGCCGTCGACGGTGACCTGGAGGAGTTGGACGAGGCCGTTCTCCGACACCGTCGCCTCGCTGGCCTGCACCTCGGTCACGTGCGGGATCGCCTTGTCCCGAAGCTGTCCGGCGACCTGCTCGACGAGCTGCTGATCGGCGCTGGTCAGCGCGGCGCCGTCGTGGCGCCGCACCACGAACGTCGCGGCGCTGCCGCCCCCGCTCTCCGCGAAGGCCGTCTCCTGCACCTTGCCGGCCTGGACGGACTCGTAGTGGGATGGCAGGAAGTCGGCCTGATCACCGCTGGCGGACAGACCCGGTCCGAAGAACCCGACGATTGTCGCGACGACCAGCCAGGCAGTGATCGTCCACCATGGGTGACGGACCACGCCTCGTGCCAATTTCGCGTACATCAGTCTCGTCCTTTCCAACCCCTCGGCCGGCCACCACGCCGTCTGCCGGTGCGTGATTCAGCCGATCACGCGGAGTTGAAGCGGCCGTGTGCTGGCCTTTCAGGTTCTGTGAGAGTTTGGGGCGGCCCGGACGGCGGGTGCGGACGAGGATGCGCGGAACCGGGGACAGCCGTACGTCATCCTCATTGTTTTCACACGGTTTTCCCGGCGAACTCACAACGGCGCAGGGTCCCGGAGACGCACGGCACGGGCAGAATGGGTCGGGCCAGCGCTGCGAGCATGGAACCGCTCAGGGAGACGAGTTGTGGTGACGCCGGATCGGACGGCCGACGGCTCCGCGACCAGTGACACCCCACCACGGGTCCTGGTCGTCGATGACGAACTCTTCCTGGCGGACCTGGTCGCTTCCGCGCTGCGTTACGCGGGTTTCGCCTCGACCACGGCCGGGGACTGCGCAGAGGCGGAGGCCACTGTGGCGCGGGAGCGGCCCGACCTGATCATCCTGGACGTGCTGCTTCCCGACGGCTCCGGCATCGACCTGTGCCGGCGGCTACGGGAGAAGGGCGTCCTCGCTCCGGTGATCTTCCTGACCGCGCGGCGGGCGGTCGCCGACAAGGTCGAGGGGCTGAGCGTCGGCGGTGACGACTACCTCACCAAGCCGTTCAGCCTGGACGAACTGGTCGCCCGGGCCCGGGCGATCCTGCGCCGGTCGCAACTGGCCGCGCCCGCGCCACCGCGGGAGGAGACCGGCGGGTTGCGCTACGCCGACCTGGTGATCGACCAGGAGGCGCACGTGGTGCGCCGGCAGAACGTGGTGATCGACCTGAGTCCCACCGAGTTCAACCTGCTGCGCTATCTGGTGCAGAACGCCGGCCGAGTGATGTCCAAGCAGCAGATAGTCGACCAGGTGTGGGAGTACGACTTCGGCGGCAACCACGGCGTGGTCTCGACGTACATCAGCTATCTGCGCCGCAAGATCGACCAGTTCGATCCGCCGCTGATCCAGACCATTCCCCGGGTCGGCTACACGCTGCGACTGCCGTCCGAGTGAGCGGGATGAGCCTGCGGGGCCGGCTCATCGTCCTGGTCGCGGTGCTCCTGGCGGCCGGAATGAGCGTGGCCGCACTGGCCACCTTGGCCGCGCTGCGGTATTTCCTGGTCACCCGCACCGACACCCAGCTCGATCAGCTGAGCGCGGCGGTCGTGACGCAGATGGACAACGGCACCGGGCTGAGCCCGTCCGGCGCCGGCAGCGGCCGGCCGGCCAGCGCGGGCGGTCAGCCGTTCGTGCTTCTGCGGATCCTGTCCCCGGACGGGACCCCGATGCTGGACCTGCAGAATCCGGGCGGGCAGGCGCCCGCGATCCGGCTGCAGCCGAAGGATCCCAGCACGAGCACACCGGACGGCGCGGTGTACGCGACCGTCACGCTGACAGATCAGCAGCCGAACCAGTGGCGGGTGCGGTCCGGATGGCTGCCCGACAGGCGGGCGATCCTGCAGGTCGGTCTGCCGCTCACCGACTACGACGTGGCGAACCGTCAGCTCATCCGTACCCAGGCGGCCGCCACGGCGGTCATCCTGGCCGCCATGGTGCTGATCGCCTGGTGGCTGATCGGCCTGGGCACCCGCCCGCTGGACCGGATCGCCGAGGTGGCCGCGGACATCGGCGCCGGGCACCTCGACCGTCGGGTGCGCCCGGGCCGGCCGAACACCGAGATCGGGCGGCTCAGCGCGGCGCTCAACGCGATGCTGGTGCAGATCCAGACCGCCTTCAAGGAGAGGCAGACCTCGGAGGAGCGGCTGCGCCGGTTCGTCGCCGACGCCTCGCACGAGCTCAACACCCCGGTGGCGACCATCCGCGGTTATGCCGAGCTGTTCCGGCACGGTGCCGGTGCCCGGCCGGCCGACCTCGAGGTCGCGATGCGACGCATCGAGTCCGAGGCGACCCGGATGGGCCAGCTGGTCAACGAACTGTTGGTCCTGGTGAAGCTGGACGAGGGCCGCCCGCTGGACCGGGAGCAGGTGGATCTGACCCATCTGGTCACCGAGGCGGCGGCGGACGCCCGGGCCATCGCACCCGGCCGCTCGCTGAGCGTGCAGGCGCCGGGCTCGCTCGTGGTCTCCGGCGACGAGTTGCGCCTGCGGCAGTTGCTGGCCAACCTGTTGTCCAACGTACGCCGGCACACTCCGCCGGGGACCGCCGCCGAGATCCGGCTCTCCACCTCGAACGGCACCGCGGTAATCGAGGTGGCAGACGACGGCCCGGGCCTGACCGAGGAGGACAGCCGACGGGTCTTCGAACGCTTCTACCGCAGCGCGACCTCGCGCGGCCGGCAGCGGGAGGGCTCTGGCATCGGCCTTGCCATCGTCGCGGCGATCGCCGAGGCGCACGGTGGGACGGCCGAGGTGAGCTCGGTGCCGGGTGAGGGCACCACCTTCACCGTACGCATCCCGCAGGACGAGCAGGCCTGACTCATGTCGTACCCACCGAAGCCGGTACCGGCGAGGGGGTTCAGATCTCCAGCCGCACGTCGCCGTCTCGGGTCAGTGCGATATCGCGTCCACGGTCGACGGGTAGGGCTCGCATTGCTCCCGGGTCCGACTCGAGCACGCCCACCACGTCCTGCGCGCTCATGACCATCTCGCTAGCGGCTGGCTCGCGGCGCGGGGCCACCATAGAGGTGGACACGGTTGTCGACGACGCAGTCCGGATCGCCGCGCAGAAACCGGTCGCCTGCGGCACTGCCGTTGCTGACGTGGACCATCCAGTCCTCGTAGTACCAGCTCGGGTCGCACTCGCACCCGATGAGCCGGAAATTGGCCCGGTACCGGCCAACCTGCCCCGGGGCGAGGGTGAACAGGCGGGTCGACACTCCCGTCCGGGGAAACGCCGCGCTGCCGGGCAGACGCTCGACGGTGACCGCCGAGCCCTCGAAGGCGAGCCACAGGGCCAGGTCGCGGGCGATGCTCACGCCACCGCTCAGTACGTCGCCGCGAAGCGAGTAGCTGGCGGCCTCATCGGCCAGGACGTCGTGGACCACCACATCGCCTGCTGGCAGCGGCGCAGGAAGTATCACCGGGCGGTCGAGTCCCCGACGGGCGTTGGCCTGTGGGGCGCCGCGCCCGGCCGCGCTCCATCGCACCCGTACCCGCTGGATGACGATCACGCCCACAGCATGGGCCACGACAGCTGGTCCCGTCAGCCGATATCCCCTCCGGCCGCATTGATCGTGCCGTCGGCTGCTCGACCGGTCCTGTGTGGAGCGGCTGCGATCAGGTGCTGTAGAGCCCGTCCCACGGTTCGGTGAACCCGAGGCGGTCCGGGTACAACTCGACCCTGTCGCCTCGCTCAGCGTCAGACTCGTCGATCAGACCGAACGTGACGCCGTCCTGGACCACACGAAACAGCTGGATGGCGATGTCGCCGTACTGTCGATCCGGTAGCTGATCGAGCAGGCCCTCCACGTGGGCCTCGGCCTGGTCGCCAAGCTCGCCTCGAAGGTACGGAGCGGTGGCCACGAGCGAGATGTCGGACCGGCGGTGGCGGCCCTCGGCGTCGAACAGGTGCAGGTAGGCGTACCAGCGGATCCGTTCCCGGTCCGGATCCGACGCGTGGTCGTCGTCGCGATGGGCGCCGTGTATCCCCGCGTAGAACTGACCCTCGGCGTACCGCCCCACCCTGTCGGTGCGGTAACCCGGTTCGTGGGCAATCGGCACCAGATCAGGTAGCGACATGCCGGTGACAATACCTTCGACAACCGCGCTGATCAGTCGGTCGGAGGCTCGTACGAGAAGTCGGCCGTGAAGGTGCCGTCACGCTGTGCGGTCATGGAGAACCCGTACCACGGCTCGTTGTCGTCTTCGATCATCAACTGTCGCAGGTCGATAATCAGATCGGCGATCTCATCGACGGCCTCGTCGGGATTGTCCTCCCCGGCGAAGTGGAACGCCTTACCGTCGGGCTCCGGAGCTCGAGGCCCGCGTGGGCGTAGTTAACGTCGGGAGACGGTTGCCGCACGCCACGAGGTGGGGCATTCGCGCGCGCTGACGAACTATCTGGCCGGCTTCGCGCTGGTCGGCTGTCGCGTTTACAAGCAGCGGACGAGTCGTGGACAGGAAGCAGGGCGGTGTGTCCGCCGGCGGAGCGCGCTCCCGCCGACGGACCTCCCCGAATCGGTGCCTACGGCTTGCGGGCCAGGAGCCCGACAAACGTGTGATAGGTGTCGGTCTGCTGGGGAGTGGGCGCACCCGGATCTGGACGCCACTCGGCCAGCGGCACCAGTCCTGGTTCCAGGACCGTGAGTCCATCGGCGAACGAGAGGATCTCCTCGTCGGTACGCCAGCGGCCGGTGCCCAGCGACTCGTTGAAGACCCGCTCGACCTCGCGGGCCTTGCGGGAGCCCTCGGGGTCTCGGTCGCCCGGGTCGCGGAAGTGCGAGATCGCCACGTAGCTGCCGGAGGGCAGCGCGTCGATCAATGCCGCCGCCACCGCTCGCGGATCCTCGTCGTCGCCGAGGTGGTGCAGGATCGCGAACAGCAGCAGCCCGATCGGCCGGTCAAAATCGAGGGCCCGACGTACGTCCGGATGGTTGAGGATCTCCTGCGGTGCGCGAGCGTCCGCCTGGATCACCGTCGCGGTGCCCTCCGCGGCGAGCAGTGCCCGGCCATGGGTCAGGACGATGGGATCATTGTCCACATACACCACCTGAGCCTTCGGGTTCTGCTCGGTGGCGACCTCGTGCACGTTGCCCTGGGTGGGCAGTCCCGATCCGATGTCGAGGAACTGGTCGATGCCCGCCTCGGCGACCAGGAAGCGAATCACCCGACGCAGGAAGGCACGGTTCGCCTGGCCGGCTGCCGGCCCGTCCGGCGTTATCCGCAGGGCGTGCTCGGCGACCTTGCGGTCGACCTCGAAATTGTCCTTGCCGCCCAGGAAGAAGTCATAGACCCGGGCCACGCTGGGAATGTTGGGGTCGATGCCGGGGGGTGCCGCCTTGTCGAGGGTCACAGGCGTCTCCATTCGTCGGGGATTGGCGCAGGTCGAGGTCCACGGGCGGTGCCGGCGTTGCGGCGAGTGTAGCGATCGGGATGGTTGTTTTCCGCCCCGACTGGTCTGCCCGCGCAGCGGGAAGCTCAGCATCCGTGCCAGCCGTACCCGGATGGTGCGAGTGCGCGGGCGGAGACTTCCCGGGGGCATCAGGAGCAGTTCTTGCCCTTGTTGATGCAGGTGGCGATGCGCTGCATGGCCTGGACGGAGTTGACGTTGACGAAGTCGTTGTGGTCGGAGAACGGGTTGTGGTTCTCCTCGGGGAAGGAGTCGAGGGCGTACTGGCCTTTCACCTGCACGCTGCGGGCGATGTCGTAGGCCACGGTGACCCGCAGTTGTGGGATCGCCTGGAAGCCCTGCGGGCACGCGCCGGTGGCCTTGTCGGCGAACGCGACGTGGTTGCGGTGGTTGTCGCTGTCGATGTTCCTACCGTCCCAGCAGCCGGGGAAGTCATGGACGCGCTGCACCTGGCTGCCCGTGGGGCAGATTGGGTACTTGTCGGAGAGCCGGTCGGTGAAGCCGGAACAGGTCCAGGTGGCACGGGCGTTGGCCGGACCGCGGCTGGTGGGCTTGGCGTCGCCGGTGAGAGCCCGGAGGAACTTCGGCATCGGCACCACCTTGCTGACCGGGTTGCCGCGGTACTCGATCAACACCTGCGCCGGGCGGACGATGCCGCCGGTGTTGCCGGGCAGTTCGAAGTTGGGCCCCTGCGGATCGGGCAGCGCCGCGGGTGCGCTGGGCGCGCTGCTCGGTGCCGCCGGGGTGGCGGGGGCCTGGTCCAGCCTGCAGGCGGCGAGCGCGTCGAGACCCGCCGGGCGGGCGGCCTGCCGCCCGATCGCGATGGCGATCCGGTCGAGCGCCGCGGCCCGCTTGGCGCGCAGCGGCCCGAGGATGGCGTTGTCGACGAAGGCCGGGCCGCCCTGGCCGCGGCTGCCGACGAGGCGCTCGTTGGCCTCGGAGAGCTGCCGGTCGAGCTCGTCGAGGTTGCGGTTCACCTCGGCGAGAGCCCGATTGGGTACGCCAGGCAGCCGGTCCCGTACGGCCGGGCACTGAATCCGCGGATTCGCGGCCTGGGCGGCGTTGGCGCTCGCCCGGTGGGCGCTGTCGGGCATCCGGGCGTGCATGTCGTCGTAGCTGACGTCACAGTCGACAAGCGAGACCAGGCCGGGCTGATTGCCACCGCCGGCGGTGATCGTGGTGCTGATCTCCTTGAGCAGTACGGCCCGGCGGGCCCGCAGCGCGTCGATGACCTCCCGGTTGAACGCGGCGTCGATCCGGCCCCGGCTGGCGGTCATCCGCTGGTTCGCGGCGGCCTGCTGGCGATCCAGCTCGGCCAGCAGACGGTCGACGGTGTTGCGGGCCGAGCTGGGGACGGCCCGCAACCTCCTGCCGGCCGAGGGACAGACGACCATGGGCTGGGTCTGGGCGAGAGCCTGCTGGACCTGTCTGCCGCTGCGGACGGTCTTGTCGATGCGTACCACGGGCCAGAAGTAGGACGACTTGTCGCCGTTGCGGCAGGTGGTGCCGGCGGCGTCCAGATCGGCGTCCGAGGAGTTCGCGGTGATGGCCAGGTTGCCGACGAAGTCGTGGACGTGTTCGGCGCCGTTGCGGATGCCGGGCTGGGCCACCGGATTGTCCGGGCTGAACTTGCCGTTCCTGTTCGTGCCGCAGTCGACGGTGAACCGGCCGGTCGACGCGCCGGCGGCCGGCCTCGGGTTCCGCACGTTCGGTGGCACGTTCTCGATCGGCACGAACTGGTCGAGGCTGGTGGCGGCGTCCGCGGTGCCCTTGCCGCCACTGGAGACGAAGGTGGCGGTGAGCGCACCGGTGGCCGCCAGCACCATCACGGCCAGCGCGATCCGGACCGGCCGGGTCTGGACCAGTGCGGTCCCGTTCTTCCTGCGGTTCATCGGAATCTCCTCAAAGCCGTAAACGGCTCCGGTGATGTGCTGTCCCCAGTCGGTACGGGCCGACGCGCGGTCAACGGTCAACGGTCGCCGGGCACGTCACGGTTCGGTAAGAAGTCCGACGGGCGGGGTGAGCCGCTACCACAGGCCCCGCTCGCGAAGCAGGGCGAGTCGGTCCGGTGGCAGGCAGCTGGTCAGGTTCCGGTCCAGGTCGACCAGTTCGAGGTCGACGGCGTACACGACGAAATCGTCGGTGACTGGCAGCGTCGCCGACCAGTCGCGCAGGTTCAGCCGAGCCGCGGCCGAGCAGCACAGTCGTCGGAGGATCTCGGATCCGGCCGAGACGTCCGGGTCGTCGGCGTCGAGGAGGGTGAGTTCCTGCCGGATCAGCCGCGCCGGTCCGGTGTCGTCGAGGTCGATGTCGGTGCTGGCCTCGAAGTCCTCCGGCGACCAGGCTGCGCGGGCGTCCACCGTGCGCAGGTCGGCCCGTTCCGCCGCGGTGGCGGCGCTGATTCCGAGCGACAGCTGCGCCGGCCCGGCGTAGCCGAGGGCGAGGCAGGCGATGGGATCGTCGACGGGCAGCCGTGCCGCCGCGGCCGGAATCAGTGCCACCAACATGTCTTCCAGGGCTTGGCACGCCGTGTCGAGATCGAAGCCCGCCGGTGGTCGGACGTAGAGCTCCCGCGACTGCCTGCCCGTGGCCTCGACGAGCCGGAGCAGGCCGTCGTCGTCATGCTCGGCAAGGAGTACGGCAGGCGGGCGGCCGTGGTGCTCGACCTCGACGCGAAAGATCCGCCCGTCGGTGTACGCGTACGACTCCCGGCCCGAGCCGCGGCGCGCGACCATGTCCGCCGAGCGCATCAACCCGTCGTCGAAGCGGTACTCGTGCAGGTAGATCGGCCCGTCCGTGTCGAAGTGCGCCACCTCGACAACCTCGTCGCCGTGCCGGAAGAACGTCTCCTGGTGCAGGCGGCCGTGCAGGAAACCGCTGTACTCCTCGACCACGGACACCCGGCCCTGAGCATCGAACCCGAGTCGCAGGACGTCCACATCCCCCGAGGGGCGGGCCTCCAGCCGACGCCCGGGCCTGAGCAGGGCCCGCTCGAAGCGCAGCGGGCGCAGATCGAGGCCCGGCCAGGTGTACCAGTTCCAGACCTCCACGAGTGCGGTCGCTGCCCGCTTCCGGGGCTCGTACTCGTTGGCGAGTTGAGCGAACCGCGCCGCGGCATCAGGCATGCCCAGGATCGTACGGCTCACCTCGACGGGCCCGACCCGACGCGTACATCCGGGTCTGTCGCGGACCGCGCGGCGTGCCTGCCGTCACCCGTCTGCGGGATGTCCTCCCTCGGCCGAGGGACGACATCCCGCCACGCCGGTTCGTAGGGTGGGTGCCCTCGGGAGGGGGAGAGATGGCAGCGACAGGTACGCCCGTGGTGTTCGTCCATGGCATGTTCCTGCACGCCACGTCCTGGGCCAGCTGGGTCGAGCTGTTCCGGACGGCGGGACATGACCCCCTGAATCCAGGCTGGCCGGGTGAACCGAGCACGGTCGCAGAAGCGCGGCACGAGCCGGACCGGGTCGCTGGCGTCGGCATCGACGACATCGTCGCGCACTACGCGCAGATCATCGGCACGCTCGGCGAACGGCCGGTCGTCGTCGGCCACTCGACCGGCGGCCTGGTGGCGCAGCGCCTCCTCGATCAGGACCTCGCGGCGGCGGCGGTGGCGCTGCAACCTCCACCCATCAGAGGTGTGACGAACCGCGCGCCGTCGAGCATTCCGGTGGGCTGGCCCCTGCTGCGCAACCCGGCCAACCGGCGCCGGGCGGTATCGCTGACCGATCGGCAGTTCCGCTACAGCCACGGCAACGCGCTCACCGCACTCGAATCCGACCGGTTGTACCGGCAGTGGGTCATCCCGTCACCCGGCAGGCCGGTGTTCGAGCTGGTGTCCGCGAACCTCTCCCGACGTTCACCGGCCGCGATCGACGCTGCCAACCCGGCCCGGGGACCACTGCTCATGGTGGCCGGCGGTAGGGACCACAGTGCGCCCGCGGCCGTCGTCAGGGCCACGGTCGAGCGGTACCGCGCCTCCTCGGCGGTCACCGACTACCAGGAGTTCCCCGACCGCGGGCACTCGATGCCGATCGACACCGGCTGGCGTGCGATCGCCGACGCCACACTGGCCTGGATGCGACGTCACCTCCGATAACCGCCGGGTCCGACGCTCAGACGAGCCACTGACCGGCACGCATCAGGTCCCGACCGGCAAGTTCGTTCTCTTCCCGCCACGCCTGAATCCGGCGAGGCGTCACTCGCAAGTACGCGTAGGGGGTTGCGCCGACCCGAGCGTCCCAGAGCTTCGCCGCGAAGGCGTTGGCCAGATCGACCGGTACGGTCACGCGCGAGAACGTCTCGACGGTGCCGTCGATGAGCACCACGTCGCGGGTCGTGCCTACCGACATCCGCACTCGTCCCGAGGCACGCAGATTGCGCGCGGTCGGGCTGGACTCGGTTGTGGCCAGGGTGAGGGTCACGCCGTCCCAGAGGAAGGAGAGCGGCACCAGGTGGGCGTTGCCGTCCCGGTCGGCTGAGGCGACCCACGCGTCCAGGTCGCGGTCGAGGCGGGCGAGGGTGTCCCGCTTGCGCTGCTGTGGAGTACGCGGTGCATCGGCTGCCACGTCGGAAATCCTCCCATCGTGCGTGTGGATCCTCGCGGCTCGCGGCGGTCCCGGTGCCGAGCCACCGCACATCGTCCGGCATCGGTGCGGCGCCTGCGTACCGCCGACCCCGCTCTGCTCACTCCAGCCCGGCGAGCCAGGCGTCGCGGTGCGCGTCGAGGTAGTCGGCGGTTGCCAGCCAGTAGGGACCGTCCTCGGTCCAGATCCTGGCCCACGGCTGACGCTGGTGGCGGGCGCCCTCGCGCAGCAGGTCGTACATGGCTCTGGCGCGGCGGCCCAACAGGACGGCCAGCGCCGGACGGGATGCGTCATCGAGGCCGTAGCCGTCGACGAACGCGCGCAGCCGTGCCGCGGACTGCGGCACCGGCCGGTCCGCGCGGAGGCCGGCCATGCTCTGGGCCGCGTACGCGAGGTCCCACAGTCGCGAGCCTGGCGCGGCCCCGTCCCAGTCGATCAGCACCCAGCCCCGATCCGACCTGACCAGGTTCCATGGTGCTACATCGTTGTGGCAGATCATCTCTTCCCGGTCCGGCGGGATGACCTGGTTCCAGCTCCCGCCGGCCGGCGGTACGAAGCTGGCCAGCGCCTCGTGCAGGTGCGCCAGCAGCCGCCCGATCGAGCGCAGTTCCGTGGCGGGGTAGGTGCCGGACTCGGCACCCATCTCGCCCGGGACGTATTCCAGCACCTGCCTGCCCTGCTCGTCCCGGCCCAGCGGGCGAGGGCACGCCGTGAACCCGACGGCGTGCAGGTGGTCGAGCAGCAGGTCGACCATCTCCGTCCAGGGTCCGACGGGTCGTCGAACGGTGTCGCCGACTCGCACGACCCCGCTGGTGACGTTCCCCTGCAACACCTCTTCGCGGTTACTCATCCCGAGATTCTGCCCGGACAGCTGCGGATGTGGACGTCGACCAAGGCGCGGTTCCGCACCGTTCCGCGTGCGCTGCGGGCCGAGGTTGCTACTGCCAGGGATCTCCGGTCGCGCCGGCGGCGAGGTGTTCCTCATAGCTGGCCACTTTGCCGTTGACGAGATCGAGGCAGTCGCTCAGCTGCGCGAGCTGCTCGGCGATGTGCCGCTGGTGATCGCGGAGCAGTTCGAGTCGTTCGGCCTCGTTGCCGCTGCCCTCGCGGACGAGCTGGGCCAGGCGGCCGATCGTCGCGAGCGGCATCCCGGAGGCGCGGAACTTCACGCAGTTCGCCAACCACTGCACATCCCAGGCGCTGTAGACACGTCTGCCGGATCCGTCCCGCCGCACCTCGCTGGCCAGCAGACCCTTACGCTCGTAGAGCCGAAGGGTGTGCACGCTCAACCCGGTGCGCTGCGCCACCTGTCCGATGCTCAGGTCCCTGTCCGACACAGCCCCGACCGTAGTCGGTAGCCCGTAGCCCGTTGACCTAGACCACGGTCTAGCGCCTAGCGTCGCCGGCATGACCAGCGAGATGACCCACACCAGGTTCGGCGCCCACAGCACGACCGGAGACGTCCTCGCCGGCGTCGACCTCACCGGCAGGACCGCCGTCGTCACGGGCGGCTACTCCGGCCTCGGTCTCGCCACCACCCGCGCGCTCACCCAGGCCGGGGCTCGCGTCGTCGTCCCCGCCCGTCGGCCGGACGCGGCCCGGCAGGCGCTCGCCGGCGCAGCCGGGGTCGAGGTCGACCAGGTCGATCTCGCCGACCTCGCCTCCGTCCGGGCGTTCGCCGAACGGTTTCTCCGCAGGCATCCGGCCCTCGACATCCTGGTCGCGGGAGCAGGGGTCATGGCGTGCCCGGAGACGCGGGTGGGGCCCGGCTGGGAGGCGCAGTTCGCGATCAACCACCTCGGTCACTACGCGCTGGTGAATCTGCTGTGGCCGGCGCTCGCCGCCTCCGGTGTTGCCCGTGTCGTCTCGGTCGCTTCCGGCCGCGACCCGTCGTGGCGGATTCGGTGGGACGACGTGCAGTTCGAGCGCGGCTACGACAAATGGGAGGCCTACACCCAGTCCAAGCTCGCGAACATCCTGTTCGCCCGCCACCTCGGCCTGCTCGGCAGACCGCACCGGGTCCGCGCCTTCTCCGTCAACCCGGGCTACATCCAGACGCCGCTGCAACGACACCTCACGGTCGAGGAGATGGTCGCCGCCGGCTGGATCGACGCGGACGGCACTCCCGCGCCGGGCCTGTTCAAGACCGTCGAGCAGGGCGCGGCGACCCAGGTCTGGGCCGCCACCTCACCCCACCTCGACGCGTACGGCGGCGACTACTGCGCGGACTGCCAGGTCACCGACGGCAGCCCCGACGACAGCAGTACGGCGGCCCGGCTCTGGGCGCTCTCGGCCGACCTGACCGGCCTCGATCTCATCGACCGAGCCTGACCCGTCCCGCCTGCTCGCGCCTCGGCCACCGGGGGAGCAGCTTCCGCCCGGGGTCTGCCGGCGATACGCCTACTCAGTGGTCGCCAGCTGGTGCGCCAGCCGATCCCGGCCGCTCCTGATCAGCTCCCCGTACTCGTCATCGCCAAGCGCGTCGATCCCCGCCTCGGCACGCTGGAGGTGGTCGCGGGCACGGCCGAGGTCGCCGAGCTTGCGATAGCAGTCCGCCAGGTTGAGATGCAACGACGGGTACAGGGCCGCCACGGACATCGGCACGCCGGCCTGCGCGACTCGCGCCTCGGTGAGCAGATCGGCCGCCGCGAGCGCTCGCTGGTCCCAGACCAACTCCTGGCGGGCGTCGTCCTGCACGTCGGCCATCGAGTGCGCGAGGACGCAGACATGCAGGGGATCGCCTCCCTCGCCGCCGATGTCGTCCCAGATCTCTGCGAACAGGTCACGAGCGGCTTCACGCTGGCCGTGCTGGTGATGCAACTGCACGCCCTCGTTGATGCGGGCGAGCGTTTCATCGGTGCTCATCAGCCGGTCCTTCCCCGCTCCTGTCGCGACGGTGGCTCGGATCGTACCCGCGCTGGTCGCGGCCCACCGTACTGCTGGCGGCGCGGTGAGCGTCTCGGGCTGACGCGGCGTGGCCAGGGCGGATGGCCGTTCGATGGAGATCACGCTGGCGGATCATCGCGGTAGCGTCGCCCGTTGTCGGGAATCGGATCGCGCACGTCCATGTAAGCCTTACTTTCACAAACTTCGATGTCCCGGCCCTGGCTCGACGGGGAGCGTCGGTGCGCCGCGGACGGTGGTGGGAGGAGACTTCATGCGCGGACGCAGATGGGCGACCCTGGTGGTGGCGGTGACGCTCACACTGGGTGGGCTGGTCGGGACCGGCGCCACTCCGGCTGCGGCGGACCCGCAGGGCGGCACGCTGCGCAATGTCTACTCCGACGGCCAGTTCTGCAACAGCTATGGCAGCGAGGGCGTCCGGACCGGTCTGTGGAGCTGGTACTACTGCGAGTACCGGCAGTACGGCCCCAACGCACCCGGTTTCTACTTCCTCTGGACCTTCACCTACTAGCGCGCGGCCACGAGCGCCTGGGTCGCGGCGGCGAGGCGCTGCCGAGCGGCCAGGTCGTAGGCCTGTTGGTGGGCCGGCGCGTCGTCGAAGCGATCGAAGTAGCGGCCGGACACTCCGTCCAGAGCTGGGTCCGCGACAAGCCGCAGTGTCGGCAGCACCCCGGCGTCGACGGTGGTGATCGGGGTGAAGCCGCTCGCGTGCACCATTCGGGTGTCCATGAGGTGGGCGGGGTGCACGGCATTGACTGTCACGACGTCGGCCGGGACCTCGGCCGCCAGGTCGAAGGTGGACATGATCATCGCGAGCTTCGCCCGGCAGTACGCGACGACCGCGTCGTAGGTGCCGTTCTCGAAGCCGAGGTCGTCGAGGTCGACGCGGGCCTGACCCATCGACGCCACGTTCACGACACGGGCCGGGGCGGACGCGGTCAGGAGCGGCAACAGTTCGGTGGTGAGCAGGTAGGGCGCGAGATGGTTCACGGCCAGAAGCAGCTCGTGGCCCTGTCGGCTCACGTCGCGTCGGGTCGGGTCGGTCGCGCCGACGGCCGCGTTGTTGACCAGTACGTCAAGCCGATGTTCGCGTTCGCGTACGCGTGCTGCCAGAGCGCGGACCTGGTCGAGGTCGGCCAGGTCCGCCAGGTATGTACGCACGTCCGGCGTCAACGCGCGCAGCTCGCGGGCGACGGCGTCGAGCCGGGTCTGGTCCCGGCCGTGCAGCAGCAGCGTGGCTCCTCGCACGGCGAGGTCACGGCCGAGGTGGTAGCCGACGCCGCTGGTGGCGCCGGTGATCAGTACGACCCTGTCTCGCACAATGCCTCCGCATCTTGATGCCTATCAAGACCTTGACGATAGCAATCCTCTTGACAACTGTTCAATCCCGCTACCATCTGCTGGTGGAAATGCCTGCCGACGAGCGCCTTGGCTTCGACATCAAGCGCGCCGAACAGGCGCTGATGGCGGCCAAGGCCGCGGCGCTGCGTCCGGCCGAGCTGACTGTCGCTCAGTACGCGGCACTGTTCGCCCTCGCCGACAACCCCGGTATGTCCGGAGCTGCGCTGGCACGAGCCTGCCTGGTGACGCCCCAGGCCATGACCGGCGTCCTCAAGGCGCTGGAGGATCGAGGGCTGGTGCGACGCTCGGCGCACCCCTGGCACCGCCACGTTCTGGAGACCAGCCTCACCGATAAGGGTCACACCACGCTGCTGCGGTGCGACCGCGAAGCGGTGCGCATCGAACGGCGGATCGCCGACGCGCTGAGCCCCGACGAGCGCCTCCAACTCCGTGACCTGCTGGCCAGATGCGTGGAGGCGATCCGCGACTCCGGTCAGCCGGAGGCGGACCGCTGAGGCGGTCGGAACAATTTTGCGTGGTACGCATATTTGCGTGCCGCGCAAGAAGTGCTACCGTGGTGGCATGACGGGGCTGCGGGAGCGCAAGAAGGCCGAGACGCGGGCGGCGCTCGGCTGGGCCGCGATCCACCTCACCGCCGAGCGCGGCTACGACAACGTCCGCGTCGAGGACATCGCCGAGGCGGCCGGGGTGTCCCCGCGTACGTTCAACAACTACTTTTCCAGCAAGGCCGAGGCGATCGCCTCCCGCCATCTCGACCGCAGTCTGCGCACCGCCGCCGCGCTGCGCGAACGCCCCGCCGACGAGCCGCTCTGGGCGGCGCTCACCCAGGCCGCGCTGGAGCAGTTCACCCGCGGCCCCGAGGTCGAGGCGATGCCATCCCCCGCGCACGCCCAGTGGGTGGCTGGCGTCCGTACCATGCTCGCCGAGCCCGCACTCCAGGGCGAGCGGCTGCGGGCCGTCGCGGTCGCCGAGGCCGAGCTGGCCGCCGCGGTCGCCGAGCGCACCGGCACCGACCTCGCCACCGACATGTATCCGAGGCTCGTCGCGGCTGCCACCAGTGCCGCCGTCGCCGTCGCCATGCAGCACTATCTCGACAGCGCCGACCCGCCCACCCCGATCGAGCGCCTCATCACCGACGCCTTCACCCAGCTCGCCGCCGGCCTCCCGGCGCCGCCCCGCTGAGGCCCGGCCTCCGCTCACGTACCGCCTCACCCACGTCCTCAGCCGCGTCACCCCGCGGCGGGCCGGCCGCGTGCCGCGCCTGCCGTGGCGATGACGCATGCCCCGAAAGGATCACCACAGTGATCGATGTCCTCATCGTCGGAGCCGGCCCCAACGGCCTCATGCTCGCCGGCGAACTGGCCCTCGCCGGCGTCCACCCCGTCGTCCTCGAACGTCAGGCCACGCCCACCGGCGAGCCCCGCGCCAACGGTCTCGTCGGCCAGGTCGTCCGCCTGCTCGACCGCCGCGGCCTCTACGCGCGGCTCAGCGGCGGGAGCACCCCGCCGAGCCCGCAACCAGCCTTCACCTTCGGCGCGTTTCCGCTGGATCTCACGATGCTCGCGGAGAACCCGCACTACGTGCTCGGCGCACCGCAGGCCCAGCTCGAGGCCGCCCTCTCCACCCGGGCCGCCGAGCTCGGCGTCGACCTGCGCCGTGGCCACGAGGTCGTCGACCTCCGCCAACGCACCGACGCGGTCGAGGTCAGCCTTGCCGACGGTACGCAGCTCAGCGCCCGCTTCCTCGTCGGCGCCGACGGTGGCCGCAGCGCGGTGCGCCGCCTCGCCGGCATCGACTTTCCCGGCGTCACGAACGACCGGTCGGTCTCCCGCACCGCGACCGTGACCATCCCCGCGTCATCCCTCGATCCCGAGACCGGCGGTCTGAGCGTCCCCGGCTTCGGCGTCGTCCCGCCGTTCCTGCACACCCGCACCGCACGCGGTCTGATCGTGTGGGCGCCGTTCCCCGGCCGTCCGGCGATCCTGAGCACGACGGAGTGGCTCGACACGCAGCCGACCGACGAGACCCCGATGAGCCTGGTGGAGCTACGCGCCAGCGTCGCCCGGGTGCTCGGCGCCGACGTCCCGGTCGGCGCGCCGGACGGTCCCGGCCTGCTGCGGCGGCTGACCGGTCAGAACACCCGCATCGCCGGTCGCTACCGCGCCGGCCGGGTGCTGCTGGTCGGCGACGCCGCGCACGTGCACCCCGCGATCGGCGGTCCCGGCCTCAACCTGGGCCTGCAGGACGCCGTCAACCTGGGTTGGAAGCTTGCCGCCACGGTCCGCGGCTGGGCGCCGCAGGGCCTGCTCGACACGTACGAGAGCGAGCGTCGCCCGGTCGCCGAACGGGTCGTCATGTCCACCCAGGCACAGTCGGCGCTCATCGGTCCCGGCGACGAGATCACCGGCCTGCGGGAACTCTTCGCCGAACTGCTGCGCAAGCCGGAGGTGACCGGGCACATCGCGGCGTTGATGTCCGGCGCGGACGTTCGCTACCCCGCCGACCCCGCCGACCCGTTGGCCGGTCGCTCGGCACCCGACGTGGTCGTGCACGGTCACCACGGCCCGGTGCGCCTCGCCGAGCTGACCCGCGCCGCCCGGCCGCTGCTGCTGGACTCCACGGGTGCCTACGCCGAGGTCGCCGCACCGTGGCGAGACCGCGTCGACGTGGTCACCGGCGCGCTGGAGGGCACGACCGCGGCGGCGTTGCTCGTGCGCCCCGACTGCTTCGTCGCCTGGTCCGCCGGAGACGCCGACACGCTGCGCGCCTCGCTCACGCACCACTTCGGCCGGCCAGAATGAGAGGCCGTCAGCTCACGGTCGTCCGCCGTCCGCTGCGTGGACCGACGCAGCTCAGGGGTTACGGCGTAGTTCGCGCAACACCCCGTGCCGGCGCATGGCCCACACCAGCCGCCGGACGCTCGGATGCCGTACGAACAGCACCGCCACCTGCCGGATCAGGCCGAACCGGTTGTCGCCGACCTGGTTGTCGATCGCCTGCCAGATCAGCTCGCGTACCTTGGCGCTGTCCAGCACCGCGCGCATCTCACGCCGCACCACGGGATCCTCCGCCGCCGAGGCGATGGCGGCAGCCTGACCCGGCCGGTCCGCAAGCGGCTCCACCGCCGCCGCGACGAGCGGCCGACGTACCTCGTCCTGCTCCAGTAGCAGCAGCACGGCTCCCCGAATCTCGGTCGTGTCCAGGGCGGACCGCAGCAGGTTCAACAGGCTGCGCTCGACCTCACGGTCGTGGTCCGCGACGGACAGCGTGGCCAGCAGCAGCGCCACCTCGTCGAGATCGATGAGGTGGCGCAGCCCGCTGCGGAACTCGGGCAGCTCCCAGGCAACCTGGAGGGCCTTGACGAGATTGCGGTTCATGAACCATCCGCTACCCGCCAGCGACAGCCGGCGAAACCCCGCGACCGGTCTGCTCGTGGTCCGTGGCTGACACTCCTGGTATGAGTGGGTGCCCCCGACCGGATCGGGCGGCGGTGGGCCGAGGAGATGGATCCGCCGGACCGGTAAACCTCGTGGGCCGACGCGGTGTCTTGCTGGTTGACGAGGCCCGGGAGGTCGGATGAGTGATTCGCGTGGGGCGGAGTTCGATGACTTCGTGCGCGCCCGGTCGGTGGTGCTGTTACGGGTCGCCTTCCTGTTGACCGGGGATCGGCACGCGGCGGAGGACCTGCTTCAGGAGGTGCTGGAGCAGGTGTACGTCCGCTGGCGTCGGGTGCAGAGCAGCCCGGAGGCGTACGCCCGACGTGCGCTGGTCAATCGGTCGATCAATCGATGGCGTTGGCGTGCCCGACGTCCGGAACGGGCGCTCGGTGACCACGACGGGGTTGCCGGAGACCATGCCGACGCCGTCGCGGTTCGCGAGCTGGTCGTCGGGGCGCTGCGGACGTTGCCGGCCCGGCAGCGGGCCGTGGTCGTGCTCCGTTACCTGGAGGATCTGCCGGTCGCCGACGTCGCGGCGGCGATGGCCTGCTCCGAGGGCGCGGTGAAGAGTCACGCCTCCCGAGGGTTGGCGCGGCTGCGGGAGGTGCTGGCGGAGTCGAGTCTCGCCATGCCCATCACGGAAAGCGGGGGTTCGCGATGACGAGGAACGACACTGACGTGCGCGAGATCTTGCAACGCGCGACGGACGACCTGGTCGCCCCGGCGGGTCTGCTCGGTGCGGTGCGCCGGGGCGGGCGGCGCCGGGTGGTGCGCCGCCGGGCCGTGTTGGCGGCCGTCTGCGCGGCCGTGGTGGCCATCCCCGTGGCCGGTGGGCTCCGGCTGACCGGTGAAGGAGGTGAGGCGCCGGTCGTCGCGCCGCTGTTCGACGAGCCCACACGCGGTGACCTGGCCGCCGACGACGGATACCTGCGGCAGGTCCGCGAGGCGTGGGAGCGTCATCTCAAGCAGATCGGAGAGGGGACGCGCGGCGAGCCGCACGTTGTCTGGGCCGGTAACACACCCGCTGGCCCGGCCGCCTACGTCGCCGGGGACACCACGAACGACAGGTCGGTGGGGTTCGTCGAACCCACCGCCGACGGCCCACGCATCGGCACCCTGACGCGGCTTGACGGTTCGGGAACAGATGGCCTCGAACAGGCCACACTGCTCGGATCCCAACGCGACGTGCTCCTCGTCCTCGACTTCGGACAGGCGGTGGAGTTCTCCGCGGAACTGCGTTATCTGCCCGGTGGCAAGGTCGAGCGGACGTTCACGCCGGTGGCGTTCCGCGACGGTGCGGCAGCGCTGTCGGTGCCCCCACAGCGCACGAAGCTCACCGTCGCGCTCGCCAGGACGCCAGTGAGCCGGATGAACGCGCTCCACATCGGCAACACGTCGCTGATCCTCTTTCCCGATGGGAAGGACCGGCCGGCGGCACCGCTTCTCCGCCACACGTTGCCCGGCACCGAGCAGGTGTGGGGAGTCGATCCGGCTGCCGAAGAGGTGAGCGCGCCCGCCGAGGCCATCGCCGACTACCTCGACCCGGTGGGCGTGCACACGTACAACGGATCACCCCGTCTGTCGGTCTACGGGGCGACCCCCGACGGTCGGCGGCTCCTCGTGGAAACCATCCAGTACGACGACGACCCCTCCCGTGTCATCGCCCTGCTCGCCGGCAGAAACCTGCCCTTCGAGGCGGTGGCCAGCGCGACCGTGGACTGGCGGGCACCCCTGCCGGTCCGGCTGGGACTGCCCGACGACCAGGGCACCTTCGTCGCCGCCGAGGGGTCGGCGCTGAGTTACCGGGTCGGCGACGGTCAGTGGCAGGACGCCGGCCGTAACGCGGCACTCCTACCCGCCAGCGCCACCGACGTCCGTGTCACCGGCGCCGACGGCACTACGACCAGCGTCCCCGTCGACTCCTGATCCAGGACCTCGGCATCGGCACGGCTTTGGTGAAACCGGGGTGTCCGTCGAGCCCGGACACCCCGGTTTCAGGAAGAACGAGGCGCCGTTCGGATGCACGTCCAGGTCAGGGGCGATTGTGCACGAACCACGCGTCGCCGGCCGACAGGGCAACGGCGACCTCCCACCGGCTCAGCTCGAGGTTCGGGGCGAGCGCCTGGAGTTGACCGGCGGCGACCCACGCGTCGTCGCCCGGCGTCGGGCGACGACCCACCTGGAACTGGAGCATGGTGCCCCACGACGCGACCAGACGGGCATCCCACCGGTGCCGCCACTGCGCCAGCACCTCGGCGAGCTCCTGTTGGTCCTCCAGGGTCAGCGCACCGAAGAAGTCCAGCCAGTACGCGCAAGCGCGGACGTCGGTGGTGGGCAGCAACATGAGCAGAACGCTGTCCGGGGTGTACCAGTAGTCGAACTGCGTCACCAACCGCACGCTGTCCAGCACCTGGGCGTGCAGGTCGGTGTCGGTGAGCAGTCGCTCGTACAGCGTCCGCTCCAGCTCGGGGACCGGAGTCGGCGGCACCACATCCGACACCAGGGCCATCAGGTCGACACCGGCCGCGCCCCGCGCGTGGTACTCCACGTCGCCCGCGTCGGCCACGTGGTCCTCGCTGTGGTGGCGGTAGGCCAGCCAGGGCTCGGAGGACCGCGCGGCCTCGACGAACGCGCGCAGCTCCGACACCGACGGACCCCGCTCGGGCTCCTGCCGAATTGTCATCTCGTCGTCGACGTCGTCGGTGACCAGAACCGGCAGCCGTCCGATGGCCGGCACCAGTGCGTCGGCTGCCTGCCAGGCATCCCGCAGGCGCTCGGGGTCGACGTCGGCGACGAGGACGGTGCCCAACGGGCCGTGCCCGATCGGCAGACCGGCCAGTGGCGTGCCGACGAATGCCGCTTCGATCTGGTCGAGGTCGTTGCGCACGGCGGAAGTATCCCCGATCCGTTGGGGTGCGGATGGCCCCGCCATTCCCCGGTCGCACGCCGGGTCCGAGCGCGGCGGACCGGTCAGAGGAGCCCGCCGTCGTGGGCGAGCAGGGCGATCTGGGTACGGTTGTCGAGATCCAGCTTGGTCAGGATGTGCGAGACGTGGGCCTTCACCGTCGTCACGCTCATCAGTAGTTCGCTGGCGATCTCGGCGTTGGCGCGCCCCTGCGCGATGGCCAGCACGACGTCCCGTTCCCGGGGCGTGAGCAGGGCCAACCGCTCGCGCGCCCGCTCCTGGGACGCGGCGCCGGACGCGACCCGCTGCATGAGGCGGCGCGTCACGCCCGGAGACAGCATCGGGTTGCCGGCGGCGACCGCGCGGACCGCCTGGCTGATCTGCTCCGGCGGGGTGTCCTTGAGCAGGAAGCCGCTGGCCCCGGCGCGGAGGGCGCGCACCACGTGCTCGTCGGTGTCGAACGTGGTGAGCACGATGATCTCGGGCGGCCGGTGGCGGCGACGCAGGCGCTCGGTGGCGGTGATGCCGTTGACGCCGGGCATCCTGATGTCCATCAGCACCACGTCGGGCTTATGCCTGTCCACGGCGGTGATCGCCGTGGCGCCGTCGGCGGCCTCGCCCACGACGACGATTCCGTCGGCGCCGTCGAGCATCAGTGTGAGCATTCCCCGGACGAGGGGATCGTCGTCGACGATGACGACCCGGATCGGACCCGTCACGTCGGCCACGGCAGCCACGCGGTGAGGTGGAACCGCCCCGCGGCGTCGACGTGGTGCGCGACGCGACCACCGGTGAGCGCGGCCCGTTCGGCGAGTCCGATCAGGCCCGTGCCGACGGTGCCGGTGGCACCGCTGCCGGGCGTCGTCGGGTTGCTCACCGCGATGCGTAGACCGGAGCCGGGTGCGCCGCCGAGCACCAGCCGGACCGGTTGGCCGGCCGCGTGCTTGCGGGCGTTGGTCAGTGCCTCCTGGGCGATCCGGTATGCGGTGCGGCCCACCGCCGCGGGAATCTCGACCGGCGGGCCGAGCGGGTCGTCGACGTCGATCTGTTGCCCGGCGGCCCGAGCCTCGTCGAGCAGGCGCGGCAGGTCGGCGAGGGTCTGCCCGGGTGGCGCGTCGGTCGGCGACTCGGCGTCGTCGCTGCGCAGCAGCGTGATGACCTCGCGCAGCTCGTCGAGGGCGTGATGCGCGCTGGCCCGGATCACCCCGGCGGCGGCGCTGAGCCGCTCGGGCGCGGCGTCCGGCCGGTACTCCATCGCGCCGGCGGCCGCCGCCAGCAGTGACAGCCGGTGGGCCAGCACGTCGTGCATCTCCCGCGCGATCCGGTTGCGCTCGGCCGCCCGCGCCTCGACGACCCGTCGTTCCTGCTCCTGCTCGGCCCGCCGGGCCCGATCCCGCAGCGCTGCCAGCAGGGCGTGCCGGGCCTGCGCCCAGGTGCCCCAGCCGAGCAGGGCCGCGTAGGCGATCGCCATCAGCAGCAGCCGCCAGCCGTACGGCAGGCTGGGCACCGGCCGCCAGAGCGCCTGCGTCGCCTCGCCCGCCACGCCCACCGCCGCTGTCGCCGCTGCCTGCCGAAACGGCCGGTTGCGGGCCGTGAACAGCACCGCGAAGCTGGCCACCGGCGTGGCCACCGGAGAGAGCGCGACGAGCAGGCCGGCCAGCACGCCACCGATCTCCGGGCGGCGGACGACCACCGGGACGAGGGTCAGCGCGGCCACCGCCAGCGCGACGTCGATGCCGACCAGGGCGGCGGAGCTGGAACGGACGGCGGACCACAGCATGGTCGCGACGAGGACGCCGATCGCCGCGGTCGTCACACCCACCGGGACGAAACGCCACGTCCTCGGCTGCGCTACCTCGCACGTCGCCGCATCCATTCGCGCAGGCTACTGGGCTGGCGACGGGGCGGACCACCTCCTTTGGTAGTACGCCCAACCGCCAGCGGACGTACCCACCGCGGCGTCCGGACCGACGTTTCCAACCGACCCCGCTCCACACACTCGGAGCATGACGAACAATGTGTTTCCGCGACGAGCCACGGTGGTGGCCGGCGCGATCCTGGTGGCGGCGGCCGAGTTCGCGCTCCTGCACTCGGTGGGGGGCGTCGACCTGACGGTCAGGTCTGGCAGTTCGACCCGGCAGATCACCGTGGCCGCGGTCGTCGTGGCCGCCGCGGTCGCGGCGCTGGCCGGTTGGGCGCTGCTCGCGGTACTGGAACGCCGGACCAGCCGACCCCGGGTCTGGTGGACCTCGGTCGCGGTCGCGGTCCTGTTGTTGTCGCTCGTGGTCGGGCCGCCGAGTGGCGTCGGCGGGGGAGCGATGGCGTCCCTCGCGCTGCTGCACCTGAGCGTCGGCGTCGTTGTCATCCTCGGCCTGTCCCGGCCGCGCCCGAAGGGGCTGGACCGATGACCGCGCTGACCGTACGCAAGCAGGATGGGGCCTTCGTCCTCGACTCCGGGCCGCGCGCCTCGCTGCGTACCGGCTGGACCTGGCGGTGCGGTGAGATCCGCACCGGCACCGGCCTCTGGACGGTCGAACCGACCGGCCCCCGACGCATCGGGTTCATCGCCCGGGGCGAGCACGGCGTGGCGGTGCGGCTCGACCCGAGTCGGTCACACGTGCCGGGGCCCGGCGGGGTGGCGCGCTGGTCGCCCGGTCGTGGCGGCGGTGAGCTGGTACGCGACGGGCACCGCGTCGCGGTGCGTCCTTCTCGCCGATCGGGTGGGCCGATCCGCGTCGACGTCACCGGCGAGTGGGCCGAGGCGGAACTGGTGGTGCTCACCGCCTGTTTCGCGCTGCTGAGTCAGCGGCGGCGGCGCATGTTGATCATGATGGCGGTCGTCAGCTCAGGGGGTGGGTGACCCGCCGGCCCGACGACGCGGGCGGGTGCTCAGACGATGCGACGGAGCGCGGTCTCCACGGCGTCGATCAGCGGATCACCCTCGGTCCGTGGGTGCCGTGCGAGGCCGAACTCGACGTCCGGCAGGACGGGCAGGGTATCGCTGTCCCGGCAGATCATGACCGGTTCGAGGTTCGCCGGCATGAGCGCCGCGACGCCGAGCCCGGCCCGCACCGCGGCGAGCACTCCGACCAGGCTGTTGCTCTCGAACGCGACCCGCCAGCGCCGATCGGCGCGCTCCAGCGTGTCGAGCACGGACGTACGCCAGGAGCAGGGGTTGGAGAACAACACCACCGGCAGCGGATCGGCGGCCACGTCCACACCCTGCCCGGTCGCCCAGACCAGCGGGGATCGCACCGTCCAGCGCGGCGGCCCGGGGATGTCCGGCAACGCGTCGAGGACGAGGTGGACCCGGCCGGCGTCGTAGGCCTCCCGCATGGCGGAGTTGGAACAGCTGAGCACCTCCAGCGTCGCGCCGGGGTGCAGCCGGGCGAGGTCGGCGAGTGCCTGCGGGAGCTGGGACGCGGCGAGGTCCTCGAGTAACCCGACGCCGCAGTGACCGGTGAGCGTACGTCCGGTTTCGGCGAGGGCCTGCGCGGAGAGCGCGAGGATGCGTTCGGCGTAGGGCAGGAGTTCCTCCCCCGCCCGGGTCGGTGAGACGCCAGTCGACGACCGGTGCAGCAGCGGACGGCCGACGACGCCCTCGAGCCTGCGCAACTGCTGGCTGAGACCGGGCTGGGTGTGCCCGATCGCGGTCGCGGCACGGCTGATGCTGCCCTCCCGCACGGCGGCGACGAACGACCGCAGCAGAGCCGTCTCAAGAACCCTGGCCATCAGGATTCATTATGCCGGCCGCAACAAACTGACGTCTTCTGATGACGTCTGGAGCGAATTAGCGTCGATCGGGTGACCGGCTACCGGCAGGTGCTCGCCGTGCCAGGGATGGCACCGCTGCTGGGTGTCTCGCTGCTCGCCCGCACCGCGATAACTGCTGATGTGATGGCACTGACGCTCTTTGTCGTCCTGGACCTGGAGCTGAGCTACGCGGCGGCGGGTGGCGTGGCCGCGGCGTTGACCGCCGGAGTGGCGCTCGGCGGGCCGCTGCTCGGCCGCGTTGTCGACTCGCGGGGCCTGCGCCTCGTCCTGCTGGTGACGGTTACCGCGCAGGTCGTGTTCTGGCTGGGCGTGCCGGTCCTGCCGTACGAGTTCCTGCTGGTGGCCAGTCTGGTGGCGGGCCTGCTGATGGTGCCGGCGCAGGCGGTGAGCAGGCAGGCGATAGCCGCGATGACGACGCCGGAGCAGCGCCGACCCGCGTTCGCGCTGGAATCGGTGCAGGGCGAGCTGTCGTACATCGTGGGGCCGGCGGTGGTGATCCTGGGCGCGGCCACGACGTCCCCCGACGTGGTGGCGTGGGGGGTCGGTGCCGCGATCCTGGCCGGCGGCGTCGGCATCGCCCTGCTCGACCCACCGATGCACGCCGAGAGCGAGGCGGACGCCGCAGCCGGGGCGCGACCCTCGCGCCGGCAGTGGCTGCGCGCCCCGATGATCGCCGCGCTGACGATGGCGTTCGGCGCCACGACGCTGCTCGGCGGCGTCGACCTCGCCATCGTCGCCACGCTGCGGGAAGTCGGTCAGGTGCCCTGGGCCGCGGTGGTCGTCGTGGTGTTCGGCGTCTCGTCCGTCGTCGGTGGACTGATCTACGGCACGCTGACCTGGCCGCTGCCCACGTGGCTGCTGCTCGGCCTGCTCGGGCTCGTGACGATTCCCGTCGGGCTCGCCCACGACTGGCGCTGGCTGTGCGTGGCCGTCGTCGCCAGCGGGCTCCTCACCGCGCCGACCCTCTCCACGGTGGCCGACGCGGTGAGCCGACTCGCGCCACCCGGTGTGCGGGGCGAGGTGACGGGTCTGCAATCGTCGGCGCAGAGCGCCGGTTTCGCCCTCGGCTCCCCGCTCGTCGGCGCGGCGATCGACCTCTCCGTGCCGGCGGGCGGGTTCGCGACGGCCGGGCTCGCCGGCCTGGCCGCCGCACTGACCGGGTACCTCCTGTCCCGCCGCCCGTCCGCTCGAACGGCGGTTCCCGTCGATCTCAGGCCCGTTGTCCGCGACTGAGTCCGGCTGGCCATCGGGCCGGTGCGCTCCCGACGGACACCAACGGCATGGATGCCTCAGGTCAGGATCGCGTCCGGAACGGGGCGAGCACGGCCCGGATCTGATCGGCCGCGCCCCAGTCGTCGTCGAACTGCGCCAGTACGGCGAGGTGTTGTCGCAGCTGGACGATCGGCATCCGGTCCCGCCAGCCGTCGTCGAGCGCGGTCCGGTCCGCGTAGACCTCGAAGAACCGTCGCGCCTCGGGCGGGGGAGAGGTGGACCACACGTGAGCGAGGTCGACCTCGGCCCACAGGTAGGACACCGCCGGGTCGATCAGCGCGGGCCGCCCGTCCGCGGTGGCCAGGATGTTCTGGGTCCACAGGTCGCCGTGCGTCAGGCACGCGGGTCGGTCCGGCAGGAGGTCGGGCAGTCGGTGACAGAGCCGTTCCAGGGCCGCCCGGTCTTCGGCGTCGAGAGCCGCCTCCACCCGGGGCTCCCCGAGCCACCGGAGCAGCCGGTGCTCCGCGAAGAACGTGTGGCCGTCGTCCTGCCACGTGTTGACCTGGCGGCGGCGGCCCAGCCAGTTGTCGTGGTGCCACCCGAAACGGGGATGGGTCGTCGTCAGGTGCATGTCGGCCAGCAGGTGTGCGAGCCGTTCCCAGAAGACCTCGCTGTGCGGCCTCGGGTGCAACACCGACAACACGAGCAGTCCACGGTCGGCCCGGAGCACCTCCGGTGTCGGTACGCCGCCGAGGTCGCGCAGCGCGGCCAGCCCTTCGGCCTCCGTCCGGAAGACCCCGTCGGCGGGTGTGTCGGCGAAGGCCTTGACGAACACCGGCGGCGCGTCCCGGCGGGTGGCTATGCCCGCGACCGCCGCCACCCCACCGGTCACCGGCTCCACCGTGACGACCTCCATCCCGGCCGCGAGCAGGCGGTCCAGCAGGATCGTCGTCGAGGGCATCAGGGCGCACTCCTCAGGGGTCGGTGTGTTCACCACAGCCTAGGTGGCGGCGAATCACCTTCCGGGTATCTGTGCGGTCCGTTGTGGCATGACCGATCCCGCGTCCCCGATGTCCTCAGCGGCGTGCGGCCCGGCTCAGTCACGGACGGGTCACGACCGCGACGCCTCTTGCCCGTCCACCAGCTGGATGATCGTCTTGCCGGGTGTGCGGCGGGTGGGAGCGAACGCGGCGGCCGTTTCGGGAAGCGGGCGCACCGCGCCGACGAGGGGTTTGATCCGCCCGTCCCGGAGGCGCTGAGCGAGGTCGGTCAACCGGACGCGATCGGGTTCGACGACGAAGAAGATGGCTCGCCCGTTCCTCGGCTGAACGGTGGGCGGCGCGGCGATCGTGACGAGGGTGCCGCCGGGGCGTACCAGTTCGGTCGATCGTTCGAGGATGTCGCCGCCGATGACGTCGAGCACCACGTCCACCTCGCCGACGTGCCGCAACTCGTCGGCGGTCAGATCCACGAAGGTCTGCGCGCCGAGGGCGAGCGCGACGGCCCGGTCGTCGGCTCGGCCGGTCCCGATGACGTGGGCGCCCACCTCCCGGGCGAGTTGGACGGCGATCGAGCCGACGCCACCCGCGGCGCCGTGGATGAGGACAGTCTGGCCGGTCGTGAGATGAGCGTGGTCGAAGAGTGCCTGCCACGCGGTCAGTCCGGAGATGGGCAGCGCGGCGGCCACGGTGTGGTCGATCCCGGCCGGGAGCGGGGCAAGGTTGCGCGCCTCCACCGCGGTGTATTCGGCCAGGGATCCGTCGCGGGCCCAGTCGGTCAGTCCGAACACCCGCTGGCCCACGGTGAGGCCGGTGGTTCCGTAGCCGAGGTCGACCACGACCCCGGACAGCTCGTGCCCCGGGATGGTGGGGGTTCGGTCGCGGCCGGCGCGATCGGTCCACGTTGCGGGCCAGTCGAGCTCCCCGGGCGTGAAGCCGGCGGCGTGCACACGCACGATGACGTCGTTCTCCGCGGCGTGCGGGTAGGGCATGTCGGTGAGGGTGAGCCCGCTGACACCCGCGCTACGGTCGCGTACGGTGATCGCTCGCATGCTCGGATCCTTTCCAGGAGAGTTCGTCGGTGGCCGTGGCCGTGGCGGTCCGCGGGTCAGCTCGGCCAGGGCGATCCGACGATGCGCTCGACCGTCGTCACCCGCTGAAAGCCGGGAACGAAGTGTTCGAGGATGTCCGAGTTCACGGTGCCGTTCGTGGTGTCGGGCCGGTTCTTCAGCCCGTCGACGTGGGCTCGCAGAAACTCGTCCTTGAAGTCACCCCGCGGATGGGCGGCGAGGATTTCGTCCAGCTGATCGCGGTCCAGCCCGTCCAGGCCGAGGCCGAGGACGTCGGTCAGGACACCGAGGTAGGTGGTCGCGATCTCCGGACCCATCCGGTCCGGAACACCCGGAGTGGTGTGCAGCGCGATCGCCGTCCAGACGGTCTCGGCGGCGCCCGTCGAGAAACCCCGGTCCAGGAGGAACTTGCGGGCGTGGTCGGCGCCATCGATCTCGAAGCGCTGCTCGACGTCGGAAAAGGGGGTCAGTAGGCCGGAATCGTGGAACATCGCCGCCAGATAGAGCAATTCCGGGTCCGGTTCCGCGCCAAGCCGGTGCGCGTGAACAAGGCCGAAAAGGTAGACCCTGCGGGAGTGGTGGTAGAGGAGAGGCGTGGTCGTTTTCTGGATGTGCCTCGTCGCCTCCGCGACGGCTGTGGTGTCCGGAATCGCCAACCCCGCGATGACCTCTGGCATGGTCCCTGACCTTTCGGGAAAGTGTCGGTAGCTGCTTGCGACACCATGCTGCCTCCCAATCTTCGTACGCCGCCGCCTTCCTCCGGCCACGAATCCCTCATTTCCGGACAGGCTGAGATCGCAGAGGTGCGGCCGGTCACACAGCGGCGTGCTACCAATGAATGGTGTCCATTCCTCCGGTTCGCCGGCCCAGTGGCGGTCGCGACCGTCCGGGCCTGGCCGCCCATCCCACGCGTCCGGCGCCGAGCAGACCGCGGTGGTGAACAACGGAGGCTCCCATTCCGTCGCGATCCTCGTCTACGACGGAGTGACATTGCTGGACGTCGCCGGCCCGGCGGAGGTGTTCAAGGAGGCGAACCGGTTCGGGGCCGACTACCGCATCGTGCTGCTGTCGCCGACCGGCGCGGACGTCACGTCAAGTCTCGGGATCCGGATGGCGGTCGACGGCGCCGTCTCCCCGGGGCCGGCCTTCGACACCCTGCTGGTGGCCGGCTCCGATCACTATCCGCGGACCCCCGTCCCCGCCGACCTGGCCGACGTCGTCCGGATACCGGCGGCCGCGGCTGGCCGGGTCGCGTCGATCTGCACCGGAGCGTTCGTTCTCGCCGCCGCCGGCGTCCTCGACGGCAAGCGCGCGACCACGCACTGGCAGGTCGCGCACGAGCTCGCCGCCCGGTGTCCGACCTGCCGGGTCGAGCCCGACGCGATCTACGTACGCGACGGCACCACGTACACCTCGGCGGGAGTGACGGCCGGCATCGATCTGGCGCTCGCTCTCGTCGAAGAGGACCACGGACCCGACCTGACGCGTGAGGTCGCCCGCGCCCTGGTGGTGTACATGCAGCGGGCCGGCGGTCAGTCCCAGTTCTCCGCCCCGTTGCAGGGGCCGCCGCCCCGCTCGCCAGCCCTGCGGCGAATCATCGACGTGGTGACGGCCGACCCCCGCGGCGACCACTCGCTCGGTCAACTCGCGAGACACCTCAACGTGAGCACCCGGCAGCTCACCCGGCTCTTCCACGACGAACTGTCCGCGACGCCGGCTCGCTACGTGGAGAACATCCGATTCGACCTGGCCCGGGCGCTGCTCGACCAGGGCCACACCGCGACGCAGGCCGCGACCCTTGCCGGGTTCCCCAGCTACGAGAGCATGCGACGGGTCTTCGCCAGGAAGCTGTCGATCAGTCCCGCCGCCTACCAACGGCGGTTCAGTACGGCTCGCCGCGCGCACGGGACAGGCGGAGCGCACCGGTAGAGCCGGTCTCGGGTCCTCGCATCGCCGTGCTCCGGTCGGTCGGTCGTTCCCCGTCGTGACGCCGGCTTGATTACATCGCCTGACGTCAATAGATTGACGGTGGGCGCCGCCGAGGTCCGGGTGACCGGGCCGTCGGCGACTGACAGGTCCATCCCGAGCCGGGCACCGCGGTCGTACGCACCGACCAGCCGTTGTGGCGCGTCGCCGCGCCGCACCCAGGGCGCATTGGCGTGCCGCCTCCGTCCAGGACGCGCGTCGCCACGCCGCCACCCACCAGCTCGATGGCAGAAGGACCTCTCATGACGATTCTCCGCGCCCGCCCCGGTCCGACCCTGGCGGTCGTCGCCGCACTGGCGGCCGTGACCGCGACCGGAACGGCCCTGCTCACCAGTCCGGCCGCAGCCGCCCAGGGCTGCCGGGTCGACTACACGCCCAACCAGTGGCCCGGCGGATTCACCGCCAACGTGAAGGTGTCCCCCGGCGACGCCGCCGTCTCCAGTTGGACCGTCACCTGGACGTACGCCGGGGACGAACGCATCACGAACGGCTGGAACGCCACGGTCAGCCAGTCCGGCGCGACGGTGACCGCCCGCAACATGTCGTACAACGGCAGCATCCCGGCCGCCGGGACCACCGAGTTCGGCGTGCAGGGCACGTACGGCTCCAGCGGCGGCGCGCCGACCGGGTTCAGCCTGAACGGCGTGCCGTGCAACGGCACCGGCCCGACTCCGACCGGCGTGCCCACCACGACGGTGCCGACGACGCCGCCGCCCACCAGTGCGCCGCCGACCACGCCGCCGCCCACCAGTGCGCCGCCCACGACGCCGCCGCCCACCAGTGCGCCGCCCACGACGCCGCCGCCCACCACCCCGCCGCCGACCGGGTGTGCCGGGGCGCTGCTCTGCGACGGCTTCGAGAACCAGACCGGCTCGACGCCGTCCGGCGACTGGACCGTGGTGAACCCGGACTGTTCCGGCGCCGGCACGGCCACCATCGACACGGCCACCACCCACAGCGGCAACCGGGCGGTCCGGATCAACGGCGCGGCTGGCTACTGCAACCACGTCTTCATCAGATCCACCAAGAATCTCGGCAGCCTGGGCAGTGTCCGGTACGGCCGAATCTGGGTACGGCACACCACCGCTCAGCCCACCGAACACACCACGATGATGGCGATGACCGACGCCGCCGACGGCAACAAGGACCTGCGGATCGGCGGCCAGAACGGTGCCCTGCAGTGGAACCGCGCCTCCGACGACGCGACCCTGCCCGAGCAGAGCCCGGCGGGGGTGGCGCAGAGCGTTGCGCTACCCACCAACCGGTGGGCGTGCCTGGAGTTCATGGTGGACGGCTCGGCCGGTCAGCTCCGTACCTGGCTGGACGGCACCGCGATCGCCGGCCTCACCGCGGACGGCGTACCAACGCACGACATCGACGGCCAGTGGTACAACCGCACCTGGCGGCCGCAGCTCACCGACCTCAAGCTGGGTTGGGAGAGCTACGGCGGCGGGGCCGACACCCTCTGGTACGACGACGTCGCGGTCGGGTCCAGTCGGATCGGCTGCTGACCCTCGGTTCGGGTGAACCAGCATGGCGTGGTCAGATCGTTGGCCACGCCATGCTGGCTCTTGTCCCGTCGTGCCGTGCGAGCGTCCACCGCCGAACAGGTGTCATTGAAACCGCCGCCTCCGGTTCACGCCTCGTGGTCAGCCGCGTCGGCCTGCCCACAACGGGCTTTCCACGTAGTGGTTGTCGTAGTGATCCTGGGTCTCGCCGACGTCCTGCCAGGTGGCTTCGCCCCGGTGCACCCTGTCGAGGAGTCGGTAGTAGTCGAACCGGGGCTTGCCGGGGGTGATCACCACGAGAAAGTCGGCGTCCCGCCCGTCGGCGGGGGCGAAGGCATGCGGGGTGTTCGGCGGTACGAAGAGCGTGTCTCCAGTGTGCAGGGTGTGCAGTTGATCGCCGACGAGCATCTCCAGGGCGCCGTCGAGCACGAAGAACAGCTCGCCGGAGTGGGTGTGCAGGTGTGGTGGCGCGCCAGCGGTGCCGTGCTTGAGCAGCGTGCGGTTGCTGGTCAGGGCGCCGTCGGTGTGCTCCGGGTCGAGTAGCAGGGTGATCACGCTGGCTGGGTCACTGTCGAGGACCTCGGCCTGGGCCGCGCGTACCAGTGTCATTGTCGACTCCCTCGATCATCGTTGATTCCTAGACATTAGATGTCCAGAATTATTCCTGGCGAGGGAGAATGACATTCCTCCCAAATTCTGGACAGGTAGAGTCCAGGATCATGCGGATGAGTCAGGGTGTCGAGCGGGCCCTCCACACGTGTCTCAACCTGAGCTGGCTGGACACGCCGGTGCCAACGGGCGCCCTCGCGGCGTTCTACGAGCTGCCGCCGGCGTACCTGAACAAGTTGCTTCAGGCCCTGGTCCGGGCCGGAATCCTGGCGTCGACCTCGGGGCCGCGCGGGGGCTTCCAACTGGCCCGCGCACCCGAGGCGGTCTCCCTGCTGGACATCGTCGCCGCGATCGAGGGCCCGGAGGAGCTGTTCCAGTGCGACCAGATCCTGCGCAAGGGGCCGGGGGAGCATGCGGGTGTCGACTATCGGCAGTCCTGCGCGTTCGCCCAGGCCATGCGGGGTGCCGAGCTGGCCTGGCGGCGGGAGTTGGCCGGCAGGACCGTGGCTGACGTCCGGGCCGACGTCGAGCGCGGGCACCCCGAGGCGCCGGCCCAGACCCGGGCCAGGATCGCGGAATTGCGCTAGCGCTGCACTGTGACGTTCGGGTCACCTGGCCGTCGGATGCCTCGGGAGGCGCCGGACCGGACCACGGCCAGGGAGGCCCTCGGCGGGCCGCTGTGGCAGCGGCCCGCCAAGCGGCCCGGTCGATCCGGTGGGGCTTCAGCTGCCGGTGCAGGTGGCCGAGGTGCCCGTGCCGTTTCCGGTGCCCTGGAAGCCGAAACTGGTGGTCTGACCCGCGGCCACCCGTCCGTTGTAGCTCTGGTTCGCGACGGTGATCGTGCCGCTGCTGCCGCTGGCGACGCCGTTCCACACCGAGGTGATCGAAGCCCCGCTCGGCAGGGTGAGGGAGACTCGCCAGCCGGTGAGAGCGGTGGTGCCCGCGGTGACGGTGACGTTGGCGACGAATCCACCGTTCCACTGGTCCTGAACGGCATAGACCGCTGTGCACGCGGGGGTACCGCCGGGTGGTGGAGTCGTCGGTGGTGGCGTGGTGGGCGGTGGCGTTGTCGGGGGCGGTGTGGTGGGCGGCGGTGTGGTGGGCGGCGTGCCGCCGTCGAGGGTCAGGTTCTTCTGCTGGACGCTCCACTGGCTGCGGCACAGACCGCAGTCGGGGCCGACGAAGGTGGCGCCGGCGGTGGTGTCGCCCTTCAGCCGCCACTTGAGGTAGAGCACCGCCACCCGGCCGAACTCGCCGCCGTTGGGCTGGTCGTACGTGCCGCCGTGCCCGACGTTCAGGTTGCCCATGAAGGCGGGCAGGCCGGCGGGCAGCTTGCCCCAGTCGTCGATGGCGTTCGGATACGCGATGTCGCTGGGACCGCCGACGAAGTAGGCGATCGGCTTGGTCAGTCTCCGGAGTTGGTAGTCGTCGGCGTCGTTCAACAGACCGCTGCTGAAGATGCCGGTCGTGGTGACGCGCGGGTCGTTGGAGACGGCGTAGGCCTCCAGGCCTCCGCAGGAGAAGCCGGCGACGGCCACCTTCGTCGTGTCGATCCTGTTGTAGTACTTGCTGCCCTGCCGGGAGTTCTCCGAAATGGCCCAGTCGATGGACTGGGTGAGCTGCTGGGAGGTGGTCGAGCCGGACCCGTTCGGCGCCCCGTTGGCGATGGCGAGGAAGCCGTGGGAGGCGATCTCGCGGAGGAAGTTGCCCTGGGAGAGACCGTTGGCTGAGCAGCCGCCGTTGCCCCAGACGACGATCGGAAGGCGTTCGGACGGAAGTGTCTGCGGCCGGAAGATGGTGTGGTTGGCCAGGGTGGCCGAGGTCTCGTAGTCGGCGGGATAGGGACCGGAACCGCCGACCGCGGCATCAGCCGGTGTCGCGCCGAGCGCCATGATCACGGAGGTGATCGGGACGACGGCGGCCGCCAGTCCCACGCAGATCTTCGATCTCTTCCTCATTGACCCCTCCAGCGGATGCGTCGATCGCGCTCCCGGTGTGGCGGCGTGGCGGCTGTGCCTGCCGTCGACCACGGTGGTCAGCGCCGGCCGCGGGTCAGATCGAGGTGGGCGCGTCGGCCACCCGACCACGGTCCCCGCGGTCGATCCGATGGGAGCTGTATGCAGTTACTATCACTGCGATAACGATAAGTGTCAATGTATGGGCTGGTGACGTTCGAGTACACCCACGCGAGAGCGGGGCGCCGGGCCGTGCCGTCGGGAGGACAATTGCCGGCATGAATCTCGCCGCGATTCGGGAAGACGTCGCCGTCATCGACATCCTGCTTCGGGACATCGCTCAGCGTCCGGTCGACCTGACCGATCCGGACTGGCCGGCGAAGCTGTCCGCCCGGCTGCCGCCGGTGGAGGAGGCCGGGGTGGTGGCTGAGGCGTCCGCGGCCCTGACGGCTCTGCTGGACGCCTACGAGTCCGGTGACGAGGGGGTCAGGGGTGAGGTCCGCCAGATCTTCCGGGCACACGGGGCCTTCAGCTGGGGGGTCGGCCTCACGGGTCGGTGGCCATCCGCCGCCGCCGAGTTTCGCCGACGGCTGGTCCACGTCTCGGCTCGGGACCAGTCGGAGGACCCCCGCGACGAACTCGTCGGGATCTGGGAGCTGTGTGCACAGGCGCGCGGACGCGGGGTGGACGTCGAGCCCATCGTTCGTGCGGTCGCTGACATCTCCGGCGAGGTCGACCACGTCGGCATGGGATCCACCCGCCTGCTGATCCTGCGGGGCCTGGAGCACCGCTGACACCGCCGGCCAGGGCGACGGAAGGGTCAGGTCTCGCGCACGTCCACGTGGACGCCGTAGCTGGCCTGGAAGTCCGCAGCCAGTTCCGGACCGGCGTACCGGGGCGGGTGGCTCTCCCACCACGGCCAGCCGGCGAGCTGGGGGATCGGGTCGTCCCGCAGCATCGCCCGGAAGCGCCGGTCGGACTCGGCCACCTGCTCCCGGACCCAGCCCATCTCGGGATACTCCTGCAGCTCCGGGTGGTTGAGCACCACCTCCAGCGACCCCCGCGCGCCCAGGTCGGCGGTGTACTCCTCGAGCGAGTCGTCGTATCCGGCCAGGCAGGCGTCCACCCACGCCCGCCAACGGTCGACCATGCCGCCCGGCAGGTGGCCGCTGTGGCGGTTGGACCCCGCCGTGACCGCCCGGAACAGCGAGACGAAAGCCCCTTCGCTCAGCACGGGTGGTGGTGGATTGTGGGTCGCCGGCGGGTTCCCGTCGGATTCCAGAACGTGTGGCCGATCGTCGTCCATGGACCGATGGTCGCATCCCGCCCGGTGCCTGTCATGCTCGGCCGAGGGCTCCCGGTGCGGTGCCGGCGTCTGCCAACGGCTCCGGACGCGACCGGGTGCTGAGGGCGTAGCCGGCGGTCGTGACGCCGAGCGCCACTCCCCAGCCGAGGAACACCAGCAGCGTGGCGGTCACCGCCCAACCGTCCCACACCTCCGACCACGGCATTTCGCCGGAGAAGAGTCGGCTGACGAACACCGCGCTGCTCAGCACGCCGTAGGTGACGAGCGTGAGCGCCACGGTTCCGGCCGGGACCACCGCCAGCAGGCGGGGAACCGGTCGACCACCCAGCCCCGGCACCCAGCGCGGAAACTGCTGCCCCCACCGCTGCACCAGCCCGAGAACGAGCAGGCCGGCGAGCGGTGGGACGACGGTGATCGCCACTCCCGTCGACGTCGAGAGGTCGTTGTGGATGTCGTTCAGTTTCCGTGCGGAGATGCCGAACGGAACCCCGAGCACCCAGAGCCCGTGTGGCACGGCCCAGCCGACCACCGGCAGCGCGACCGCCACGTACGCCCAGCGGCGCGTCCAACGGGGCACCGGCCGGTAGTCGGGAGTCACCGGTCCCCGGCGGGGACCGGACGCGTTCGCCAGCCCGGCGAACACGATGCCACCGGCCAGCAGCGCGAGCCGGGCGCCGAGGTCACGCCAGTCCGAGGGGCGCCCCGTCAACGCCGCCGGGACCTCGAAGAGCAGGTGCAGTGGAAACGAGGTGACCAATAGCAGTGCCGCCGCGAGCCAGCCGGCCGTGGTCGCGGCGCGGCCGGGAAGGCGGACCGCGCCCACGACCACCAGCGCGAGGACGACGCCGACCGCCAGCGCTCCCCAGCCCGCCCCGAACGGCAGCGTCTGGACGCGGTCGGCACCGCATCCCCCGGCCGGATCGACCAGATCGGTCCGGTCGCAGGCGGTGTACGCCCACCGGCCGCCGGCGATCCAGTACAGGCGCAGCGCCACCTCGCCGACGAGGAAGAGGCCGCACGCCAACGCCCACGGTCTCACCCGGTCGGCGGCTGCGGGTCGCTGCGGGCCAACGGTACGGTCGGACATGTCGCTCCTCTATGGACGGTGTTGTGCCTGCTCGCCGGGCGAGGGTCGAGACGCGGACCGTCCGTCTCGGCAATCAGCCGCCACACGTCGGCAGCCATGAGTTGATGATCGGCGGCGAGGGACGAGCCCTCCTCCCCGGCGCAGGGGAGTGAGCTCCCTCCGCGCGGGGGGCCGCCGCTCAACCGGCCGTGTCGGAGTAGACCTCCACGTCGTAGAGCAGTTGCACGTGGCGGCGGCCGTTGGTGATGCCGACGAAAATCGGGTCACCGGCCGGGGTGCGACCCTGGCGCCACGCCTCCTCCCGGGCTGCTTCCCGCGACTCGTGGTGCGTCCTGCCGTCCCGGTGCAACTGGAGAACGCGACGGGCGGTGATCCGGTCGCTGTCCAGGTGGACCCGCAGTAGAGGCATTCGCCAACCTCCTTGCCGACGTGGCGGCCGATGTTCTGTGTTCAATTAGCTTACCGACGTTAAGTTGCTTTCCCAAGGGACTAGAGTGGTGCCATGACCAGCGCAGAGCCGGGCGTACCGCCGACCCTCCCGGCCGGGCGACGAGACAGCCGCACGTCCGCGCCGGTATGGCTACGCGCGGAGCCGTCCCGTACGCGACGGAAGGCACCCCTGACCCTCGGGCGCATCGTGGACGCGGCGGTGACCCTGCTGGACGAGCGTGGCGTCGAGGGTCTGACCATGCGCTGCCTCGCCCAGCAGCTCGACGTGACGGCGACCGCCCTGTACTGGCACGTGAAGACGAAGGATGACGTCCTGGACCTGGCCGTTGACCGGATCTTCGGCGACGTGCCCATCCCGGACGTGAGCGACAACTGGCTGGAGGACGCCCGCCTCCTCGTCCGAGCATGGCGCTCCGCCATGCTGCGCCATTCCTGGGCACCGAATCTGGTCGGACGTCCGATGCTCGGGCCCAACGTCCTCGCCCGCACCGAATTCCTGCAGGCGGCGCTGATGCGCGGCGGCTGTCGCGACCTTCAGCTCGCGGTGGCCACGCGGATGCTGGCCAACTACGTGATCGGCGCCGCGCTCACCGAAGCGACGTGGCACCAGACCGCGGACCCGCAGGCCCGGGCGGCGGCCCGCGACCACATCGCCGCGAGGGCCGACGAGTACCCGACCCTCGACGCCTCCGGCCACCTCGACGACACCCGATGGAACGACGACCTGCTGTTCGAGGAGGGCCTCGACGGCATCCTCCGGGCCGCGGCGCGGACCGGGTCGCCGCGCTGACCAGCGCGTCGCCGGCGTACACGCGGAACACCGGGACCAGGTACGCGGCTCCGGTGCGCGCCGCGGAGACGACCGTGACCAACCCGGTCGCCGAGTCCACGGCAGACCTGTCCGGCAGTCACCAACCTGGCGGTCAGGCGTTGCTGCCGGCACGTCGATGGTCGCCGAGGTGGGTCTGTCGCCGGCGGCCGGGAGGCCCGGAGCCAGTGGCTCCGGGCCTCCGGTGTCGCCCTGCGCTCAGGGGCTGGTGCAGGTGATGGTGCCGGGCGGGGTGGCGCCGTTGCCGGTGGCGGTGAACCCGAAGGTGGTCGACGCGTTCGGGGCCAACGTGCCGTTGTAGGCGGCGTTGCGGACGGTGACGGTGCCGGTGGTGCCCGTGTTGGTGCCGCTCCAGAGGCTGCTGATGGCCTGGCCGCTGGCCAGGGTCAGGCCGACGGTCCAGCCGTTGACCGTGGCGGCGGCGGTGTTGGCGACGGTGACCTCACCCTGGAAGCCGCCCGGCCAGCTGTTGATCAGGCGGTAGGTGGCGGCACAGTCGCCCGGCTGCCCGGTCGGGGGCGGGGTCGTCGGCGGGGGCGTGGTCGGCGGAGGCGTGGTCGGTGGGGGCGTGGTCGGCGGTGCGGTCGTGGGCGGGGTGGTGGACTGGAACTGACTGAAGAATCTCCAGATCTCGCCCGACGTCCAGGTCCTGCTGTCGTTCGGGCTGGACGATCCGTCGACCGGGCTGGGGGTGTGGTCCCCGTCGAACGCGGCCCACTGCACGGGATACCCCGCTCGGCAGCCCGCGTAGGTGGTGGTGATGTGGGTGAGACTGCCCCGAGCTGGTTCGCGCGGGCTCTGCGCGGTGCAGCCGTTGTTCCGCACGAAGGTGTCGCGCAACGACCGGCCCTGGGAGATGTTCAGCACGCTGTCGTAGATGCCGTGGATCCCGAAGTAGGGAACGGCCTGGGTGCCACCGCTACACCCACTGAGATTGGCGCCGGAGAGGACGGCGACCGCGCGGATGACGGTGGGTCGGGCGCAGGCCACGGCGTAGCTCATCGCCCCGCCGTAGCTCCAGCCCAGGGCGAAACGCTGGGTCGTGTCGACGCAGAGGTCGTTCTCGATCTGCCGGGAGATGTCGTCGAAGAGGGTCAGGTCGCGGCCGTTGGTGTTGGCCCACCCGGCGTTGATGCCCTGGGGTGCGACGAAGATCGTGGTGTTGTTCGACAGCGGCGCGAGCCCGTAGTAGCCGGCTGAGGCGACGTTGCTGGCCGAGCCGTTCAGCCAGTGGAAGCCGAACACCAGCCGGTACGGGTTGTTCCGGTCGTAACCGTCCGGGATCCGCAGGATGTAGGTGCGGCTCTGTCCGCTGCTCTGAATGGTGCGTGTCCCGTTGGCGAGCGTGGGGGCCTTGCCGCAGCCGGCGGTGGCCGCGAGCGTGCCGTTCGTCGCGGCCACCGCCGCTCCACCCAGGCCGCCGTTCAACACGCCGCCGGCGGTCGCCGCGATCAGGACCGCCGCGCCCGCGATGAGCGAGAAGAGTTGTCGATGTCGTGTCATTGCGTGACTCCTTGCCACTGGTCGTGCGGTGGTGGTGGGGGTACCGGCCTCGGAGACCGCCGACCGCGTCCGGCGAACACCGGGCCGGAGGGCGGCTCGTCGGGCGGACGGGGCGGTGCGGTGGTGACGGATGGCGGTGGCGCTCCCCGGTGCCGGAATGCGGCTCCTTGGAAGCTGGGGCATGCAGCCGGACCGAGATTGGCCGGCAACCGCGCGGTCGCCTGCATTGGCGGAGCGGCCCGGACTGGTCACCGACTGGCAAGGGCGGCCGGAGGGCGTCGCCCTCGGCGTGCCGTTGTCGATCGACTCAGGGTGATCGGGAGCGTGCCCTGCACTCCCGCGCCAAAAGATAGCATCTCATCGATGTGATTGCGGCCGCCGGCAGTGTGAAATCGGTGCTGACCGCGTACCGTGCAGGACGAACACCTGCGCCAGCTCGCCGACCCGTTGCGGAAGAAGTGGCCGGTCCACGTGTACGAGGCGAGGCTCGCTGACGTCCTGAGGACGGAGGAAGCGAAGTGAACGTGGCTACCATCGCCGGCGGCGTTGTCGCGCTCTTCATTGCTGCCGCTGCGTTCGTGCGCCTACGGGGGCGGGCTCCGGCATCCGGTGCCGTCGGTCTGCTACTGAGACTCCTCGCCCTCGCCGCCACGGCCTGGATCGTCATTGCGCTGGCGCCGTTCACCATCGACGACAGCGGCGCTGCCGCCGGCTATCTGCTGGGCGTACCTGTGGTTGCGGCCGTCTGTCCCCTCATCGCGGACCTGGCCCACCGTGCTGTCGCCACGACCACGACGGTCGGGGCGCTGGTCATGCTGGTGTGGGCGCTCCTGCTGGGCCTCGGCATCGGTCTCTGGTTCGTCCTTCCGGCCCTGCTGCTGGGGGCGGCGGCGACAGCCGCCATGGCCAACCGGGGCGCGACGGTGCCGAGGAACCAGGATGCCTGAGGCCGGCTACGGCGCCGGCGGCGCTGACCCGGGCAGATGCCGCCTGACGTCCGTCAGCCGTTCGGTGAGGAAGGCGCGCTCCACGTCGTTGTCGGTAAGGGTCAGCGCCTCTTCGTAGGCCGTCACGGCTTGGGGCCACCGCCGCAGCTGACGCAGGAAGTCGGCGCGCGAGGCGCTCAGATATCCGTAGGTGGACAGGGCCGGATCGGCGAGCATCGGCGTGAGCGCGTCGAGTCCGGCCTCGGGGCCGTCGCGCAGCCCGATCGCGACGGCGCGATTGAGGCCGACGACGGGCGAGGGCCACAGCCGGAGCAGGGTGTCGTAGAGCCCGACGATCTGGTTCCAGTCGGTGTCCGGCCAGGTGGGCGCGTCGGCGTGCACGGCAGCTATCGCGGCCTCCAGGGCGTACCGGGTCGGTGGCCTTCGGCGCAGCGCGTCGGTCAACAACGACCTTCCCTCGTCGATGAGCTGCCAGTTCCAGCGTGTGCGGTCCTGCTCGGACAACAGCACCAGCCGCCCGTCGACGGACACGCGGGTGTCCTGGCGTGCCGCGGTGAGCAGCAGCAGTGCCAGCAGGGCGCTGATCTCGGCGTCGGTCGGCATGAGCAGGTGCAGCATGCGAGCCAGACCGATCGCGCAGTCCACCAGGTCCTGGCGCACCAGGTGTGCGCCCACCGGTGCGGTGTGGCCGGTGGTGAAGATGAGATGGACGACCTCGAGGACGGCGCTGACCCGCTCGCCGAGTTGGTCCGGGCCCGGCACCCGGTACGGGATGCGGGCCGTGGCGATCTTCCTCTTCGCCCGGGTGATCCGGGCGGCCATGGTGGTCGGCGGCACCAGGAACGCGCGGGCCACCTCGGGGGTGGACAGCCCGCACACCAGGCGCAGGGTCAGCGCGACCTGCGCCTGCCGGGACAGCGCGGGGTGGACGCAGGTGAAGATGAGGCGCAGTCGGTCGTCGACCAGACCATCCTCGGGGCCCGGCGTCGTCTCGTCCGCGACGAGCAGTGGCATCTTGCGACGGAACACCGACTCGCGGCGCAGGACGTCCCGGGCACGGTTGCGAGCGATGGTGGTGAGCCACGCGCCCGGCCGGTCGGGAATGCCACTCTCGGCCCAGGTCTCCAGGGCCTGGGCGAACGCGTCCTGGGTGCACTCCTCGGCGAGATCGAGGTCGCGGGTCAGTTGGGCGGTGGTGCTGAACACCTGGGCCCAGTCGCGGCGGTGCGCCTGCGCGACCGCCGCGACGACCGTGTCGTTCATCCGTGGTCGACCACCGGACGGATCTCCACACCGCTGTGTGCCGCGCGCACCTCGGGTAGCAGCGCCGCCAGCGACAGCACCTCGTCCAGGTCGGCCGCCTCCAGCAGGTAGTAGCCGCCGAGGGCCTCCTTGGTCTCCAGGAACGGACCGTCGGTCGTGTCGAGCTGGCCGACCGCGTCCGCGCGCAGCGAGGTGGCGGTGGGCGCCGGTTCCAGCTGGTGTCCGCCGAGGACCCGCGCGCCGGCCTCGGCCACGAACGCTATGTGGGCGGCGTCGTGCGCCTTCCACTGCTCGTCGGTCATCGCGTCCCACTGCTGCGCGTCACCGTAGATCAGGATCATGTACTTGGCCATGTCTCGTGTCCCATCGTGTGCTGGCCCCATCGGTGGTGGCCCCTACTCTGACGACGAGCCAGCGGGGCTCCGGATCGACAGCCGGGACGACATTCTCGGTCCGACGCACCGCTGACGCGTCGTTGCGCTGGCTTTGCTAGGCCGCACCGGTCAGGTACATCCGACGTCGCGGCGGCTCGAACTTCTCGATCGCGTACCGCAGCATGACCCGTGGCATGCCCCGGTAGCGCCCGGTGAGGAACTGTTCCTCCGCCGCCCGGTCACGGTTGCCCACCTCGCGCAGCATCCAACCCACCGCCTTCTGCACGAGGTCGTGCGGGTCGTGCAGGAGCTGATCACCGATCCGGAAGGTCCACTGGAAGTCGCCGGCCTTGATGAAGGCGAACGTTGCCATGATCGCGATCCGGCGGTCCCACACCAGGCCCGACGCGGCCAGCCGGTCCAGGACGCTCCGGTCCCTGTCGAGCAGCCAGGGCCCGACGATGTACGGCGCGGACGAGTCCACCAGGTCCCAGTTGTTGATGCGGTCGGTGTTGGTCAGGACGAGGTCGAAGATCCGGCCCCGCTCCTGGTCGTCGCCCTTGGCGAACTTGCGCACCAGGATGAACAACGACGTCAGCCTCTCCTCGTGCACGCCGCTGGCCAGCAGGTCCGCCGTCTCGGACAGGGGAAGGTCGCGCCAGTAGCGGGAGGCCACCTCACGCTGTTGCGGCACGGAGACGCCGATCGTGCGGTCACCCTCGCCGTACCCGCCCGGGGTCATCTGGAGGAACCGGCGCGACGCCTCCGCTCGGTGCGGGTCGGCGAGGCTGGCGAGTTCGGAGCGGATGTCGGCGGTGGTGGCCATGACTGCCCAACGTACCGGGGCAGCGGGTCGGGCCGTGGACCTTCGACCGCGATGCGGCGGGCCGTCGGCTGCCGGGCGGTGCCGCCCCCGCGGATTGCGCGGAGACGGCCCGACCGATCGGGTGGTGGCGAGGGGTCAGCTACGGGTGGACCACTGCTGGTTCTGTTGTCCGTTGCAGGCCCAGAGGAGGAGCTTGGTGCCGTTCGCGGTGCCGGCGCCGCTGGCGTCGAGGCAGAGCCCGGACTGGACGCCGGTGATGGTGCCGTTGGAGTTGATGTTCCACTGTTGGTTGGTGCCGCCGTTGCAGTCCCAGATGATCACCTGGGTGCCGTTGGTGGTGCCCCGGTCGCTGGCGTCGAGGCACTTGTTGCCGTACACCTGGAGGTGTTTGCCGGCGGTGGAGGTCCAGCGCTGGGCGGTGTTGCCGACGCAGTCCCAGAGTTGCACCTGGGTGCCGTTGGTGGTGGTGCCGTTCGGCACGTCGACGCACCGGCCGGACTGGCCGCCGACGATCTGGACGCCCTGTTGCGGGTTACCGCCACCGGCCGGTGCGTAGCCGGCGGCGGCGATGTTGGCCTGCACGGCGTCCTCGGTCGCGGCCGTCGGGTAGCCGTAGGTCAACACACCCTCGAAGAAGGTGCCCCGCCCGGTGATGCTGTTGTCGCCGCCAATGCCGAGCAGGATGGCCCCCTCCTTCTTCATCGGGTGGTAGCCGTTGGGGCGACGCCCGTCGAAGTAGGTGGTCAGGCCGCCCGACTGCGCGCTGCCGCCCCGGATCGCCCAGTGGTTCGGCTCGCCCTTGACCATGGCCGTGACGAACCGGTGGTTGATGGGCGCGATGTTGTTGTACCCCGCGTTCACCCCGGAGAACAGCCCCCACTCCAGGTCGGCCATGATCCAGGGTCCGGCGCCGGCGCCGTAGCCCCACTGCTTGTTGGCCCCGAAGTAGACGGTCTCCATGATGGCGCGCTCGTCGGCCAGGTTGTTCGTCTGCGCGTTGCCGTAGTCGAAGCAGCACCACTGGTTGTAGTGCGTGCCGTCCACGACGGCGTAGATGCCCTCGGGCTGGTCGCCGGTGGCGACGCCGTTGGTGTTGTTGTTGCGGTAGCCGGTGCCGGGGGCGATGTAGACCCCGTACGCCTTCTGACCGCCGACGGTGATCGGTGCCGCCTTCGCGTCGGCGAGGTTGTCCCATCCGCCGGGAGCGGGCCCGACGAAGTAGCCGGGAGGCGCCTGGGTCAGGCGGTTGTTGCGGCCGGACTGGTCGTAGAGGATGGTGATGACGCAGTTGGTGTTGGCGCAGAACGAGTCCTGCGTGGCGGCGTTGACGTAGCCACCCTCGCTCAGCACACCGATGTCGCGGGTGGTGTTGTCCGAGGAGCGCCGGACCTGGTAGAGCGGGCCGTTGTACGCGCCGTACAGCGCACGGGTGGTGCTGTGCGCGGC